>OZ245999.1:0-515000 GCA_965230265.1 Wenzhouxiangellaceae bacterium
TGCAGGTGTGGATTCTGGGTTGGTGCAGGTGGTTGACAGTGACTTGGGTCAGCAGCTGGTGGGTTACATCACCACAGAGCAGCCGCTGGAAGAAGCCAAGCTCAAGCAGTCGCTACAGCAGGTATTGCCGAGTTATATGGTGCCGATGGCGATCGTGCAGTTGGAGTCATTCCCGTTGACGGCCAATGGGAAGGTAGATCGAGAGCGTTTGCCGAGTCCGGATTGGGAAGCGTATCGACAAAGTTATGTGGGTGCTCGAGATGAAGTAGAGCATCAGTTGGTGAGTATTTTTGAGTCACTGTTGCCAGTTGATCGTGTAGGTATAGACGATAATTTCTTTGAGCTGGGTGGTGATTCGATTATCAGTATCCAGCTGGTATCGCGAGCCCGTCAGTTGGGATTGACACTGAGCGTACGCGATGTGTTCACGCACCAGACGGTGCGAGCACTGGCACCGGTGGTGGAGCAAACCAGCATCAGTGATGCACAGCAAGATGTGGTGACTGGTCCGGTTGCATTGACGCCGATCCAGCATTGGTTTGCTGAGGCCGATTATGTGGATGCACATCACTGGAATCAGGCGATGTTGTTCCGGTTGCCTGAGCGGTTTGACAAAGCGCTATTGGAGCCATTGCTGACGGGTTTGATTAATCACCATGATGCGCTGCGGATGTACTACCCGGCCGGTTGGGAATCGCAGACGATGGGAGCTCAGTTGAGCGGTATGGAGCTGGGTGAGTATGTACTGGATGAGTCAGAAGCGATTGAAGTCCAAGTCCACCGAATAGGTACCCAGATCCAGGGCAGTCTGGATATGCAAACAGGCCAGTTAGTGGCCGGGTGTGTGATGAGGCTGCCCGATGGCAGTGCTCGTTTATTGCTGGCGATACACCATATGGGCGTAGATGGTGTGTCGTGGCGGATTCTTCAGGAAGATATGCGCATAGGGTATGCGCAACTGAGTTCGGGTCAGTCGCTGAGTTTGCCGGCCAAGAGTCATTCTTATCAGGCGTGGTCTGAGCATTTGCATGATCAGGTATCGGAAGGTCTGCTGGAGAGTGAGCGAGAGTACTGGCAGGAGCAGGTTTGCCAAGCCACAGCGGTGTATGTAGAACATCCCGAAGGCAGTAATCGGATTGGTGACAGCAAAGGCCAGAGTGTCAGCCTAAGTAAGGGCCAGACAGAACAGTTGCTCAAGCAGGTCAATAACGCCTACCGCACCCAGATAGATGATGTTTTGTTGACGGCGCTGTTGTTGGCGTATCGGGAATGGACAGGAGCTGATCGTTTAAGTGTGCACCTGGAAGGCCACGGTCGTGAACAGTTGGGTGAAGGTCTGGATATTACCCGGACAGTGGGCTGGTTTACCTCGCTGTATCCGGTGACGCTCAGTCATGCCGATGGGGCTGGTCTGGGTGAGAGCCTGATGGGCGTGAAGGAACAGCTGCGCTCGATACCCAACAAGGGCATTGGTTATGGATTGTTGCGTTATCTGCATCCGGATAAAGGTTTGCGTGAACAACTGATTCCAAGTCAGTCGGTGGGTATCAGTTTTAACTATCTGGGCCAGTTCCAGTCTGGGGATCAGGATGAGGGTTTTGTACTGTCTGGCGAAGGAGTTGGCGAGAGTGTCTCACGAGAGCAACAGCGCAGTGATGATCTGAGTCTGGTAAGCAGTATCCGTGAGGACTGTTTACAGCTGAGCTGCAACTTCAGTGGTCAGCGCTATGAAGATGCCAGTGTTGGGGCATTTTTGTCGTCTTATATAGAACACTTAAGTGCACTGATAGAACATTGTATGCAACCGGATGTGGTTGGCCGTACGCCATCGGATTATCGGCTGTGCCAGTTAACGCAAGGTCAATTGGATGATTTGCGTGTATTTATGGATGATCGCAGTGGTGATGATTTGCAGTCGATCTATCCATTATCACCGGTGCAACAGGGGATGCTGTTTCACTCGGAAGCTGAACAGGGCGCTGGTCACTATGTTGTGCAGATGGGATTGCAGTTGCGTGATTTGGAGCCACAAGTGTATCGGCAAGCCTGGGAGCAATTGCTGAGCAGTCATGGGGTATTGCGGACACTGTTCTGGGACCTGGAAGGCGAGCACCCACAGCAGGTGATTGCTGCGGTCAGTGATTTGCCGTGGCTAGAAGAAGACTGGAGTGATGTGAGCGAGTCTGATCGAGATGATCGCTGGTTCCAGTTGATGCACAGTGATCGCGAACAGGGTTTTGCAGCCGATCAATCGCCACTGATGCGTTGTTATCTGGTGAATGAAGGTGAAGGGGTTCACCGTTTTATGTGGAGTTATCACCACGCATTGCTGGATGGTTGGTCAATGCCGCTGGTGCTGCGAGATTTGTCACGTTTATATCGATCAGGTTGTCGTGGTGAGCAATTAAGTCTGAAGCCGGCGGCACAGTTTATTGATTACATTGGCTGGTTGATGGATCAGGATCAGCAGCAGGCCAAGGCGTTCTGGGTTGATCATTTGTCGGGTATGCAGGCGCCCACGCCGTTGTCATTTGGAGCGAGCAAGGTTGGCCAGGCGATAGTTGAGCAGGCGCATGTGGGGATGGGTTTGAGCCAGGCTCACAGTGAGCACTTGCAAAGTTTTGCCCAAGCCCAGCATGTGACGTTGAACACATTGCTGCAATCGATGTGGGGTTTGTTGCTCAGTCGCTACAGCGGTGAGGATGAAGTGCTGTTTGGTATGACGGTTTCAGGTCGTCCGGCAGATTTGCCTGGAGTTGGCGAGATCATAGGTCCGTTTATCAGCACGTTGCCGGTACGAGTGAGTGTTGATCAGACAGCCGGTGTTTTGGGTTACCTGGAAAGTTTCCAGCAGCAACATGTGCAGCGAGAACAATATGGATATCTGCCGTTGGTGCAGATTCAGCAGTGTAGCCAGATGGCAGCGGGCGTTCCGATGTTTGAGACGCTGGTGGTGTATGAGAACTATCCGACGGCACAATTAAGTGAGTCTGAGCAATCGTCTGAAGGGGCGCGTTTGCAGGTGACAGCTCGCAGTGGTCAGGAGCAGGCGCATTATCCGATCACGTTGATAATGGCGATGCAGCAGGGCTGTTTGCAGATAGCGATTTACTATGATGCGCAGCGTTTTGAAGCATCGGTGATGGATCGTTTGCTGGGTCATTATCGCCAGTTACTGGAACAGTTGCTGGAGGATGTTGACCAGCCGTTAAGTCAACTGAGTATGTTGTCGGCCGATGAGCAACAGCAGTTGCGTTTGTGGAATGCCACCGATCAGATGTTGCCTGGTGAGCAGGGTATCCATGAGCTGTTTGAGTTGCAGGCATCAAACAGCCCTGATGCGATAGCAGTGGTGATGGAAGATCACTGTATCAGTTATGGCGAGCTCAATCGCCGTGCCAATCAACTGGCAGGTTATCTGTTATCACAAGGAGTCAGCAGCGAAGAGCGTATTGGTGTGTGCATGGATCGCAGTGTGGAGCTGATCATTGCGTTGTTGGGGATATTAAAGTCAGGCGGGGTATATGTTCCATTGGATATGGAATACCCAACAGAGCGTCTGGCGTACATGGTGCAAGATGCGGGTGTTGATCTGGTACTGACCCACAGTGATGTGGAAGTGGCCAGGCAGATTGGTGCGCGTGCGTTGAGTGTGGACAGTCTGGATAAACAGCTGTCTGGTTACAGCGTGGATAACCCGGGTGTATCGTTGAGCAAAGATAACCTGGCGTATGTGATTTACACGTCTGGCTCGACCGGTCAGCCTAAAGGTGTGGTGGTTACCCACCAGGGTATCACTCGTTTGTTGTTTGGTGTGGATTATATGTCGCTAGACAGCAGTGTGCGGATACTGCAGGCATCGTCGGTGTCGTTTGATGCTTCGACGCTGGAGATATGGGGCGGTTTGCTGCATGGAGGCTGCTGTATTTTGCTGCCGGGCAAGATTCCCGAAGCCGAGCATCTCAGGCACAGCATTAGTGAACAGAAAGTCAACAGTGCGTGGTTGACCTCGGCATTGTTTAATGCGCTGATTGATGATTCGCCTGATTCATTGGTGGGCTTGCGTCAGTTGGCGGTGGGTGGCGAAGCGGTATCACCACAGCATGTATCAAGATTATATGGACTGGATGATCAGGTACGGATCATTAATGGTTATGGTCCGACGGAAAGCACGACGTTTGCGTGTTGCTATGAGATTCCAAGAAGCGATGAGGTACACAGATCGGTTCCGATAGGTTACCCGATTGGTAATACACAGTGTTATGTAGTGGATGCTGATTTGCATCAGGTGCCAGTGGGTGTGGTCGGTGAGCTGTACCTTGGGGGTTTGGGTCTGGCACGTGGATATCTGGATCGAGGGATGCTGACGGCGGAGCGATTTGTTCCCAATCCGTATGGACAGCCAGGCAGTCGGATGTACCGCACGGGAGATTTGGTGAGGTACCGAGCAGATGGTGATCTGGAGTATGTGGGTCGTATTGATCACCAGGTGAAGCTGCGTGGATTCCGTATAGAGCTGGGCGAGATAGAGAGTGCTCTGGAGCATCATGCAGGTGTGGATTCTGGGTTGGTGCAGGTGGTTGACAGTGACTTGGGTCAGCAGCTGGTGGGTTACATCACCACAGAGCAGCCGCTGGAAGAAGCCAAGCTCAAGCAGTCGCTACAGCAGGTATTGCCGAGTTATATGGTGCCGATGGCGATCGTGCAGTTGGAGTCATTCCCGTTGACGGCCAATGGGAAGGTAGATCGAGAGCGTTTGCCGAGTCCGGATTGGGAAGCGTATCGACAAAGTTATGTAGCTCCACGCAATGCAGTGGAGTCTCGGTTGATCGAGATATACCAGGAGTTGCTGTCGATTGAACAGATAGGGATTAATGATGACTTTTTTGAATTGGGTGGACATTCATTACTGGCTACTCGTTTGGTCAGCCAAATTCGCGAAGAGTTTGATATTGAATTGCCACTAAGAGTGTTATTTGAACAAGCAACGGTTAGTGGGTTGGCTCTGGCTCTGGACGAATATCGAAACATGCTAACTATGCCTGCTATTCAAAAAGCAATGGGCGAGGTTATTGAAGAGGAAGATGAAGAACTTGAAGGAGAGCAGTTTTGAGCGCTAAAGCAACCATAAAAGCTGCATCTGAGTTAGGTATTAAGCTTTATTTTGAAGATGAACAGTTAAAAACACTGGGTCCTAAAGGCGCAATGACGGATGCGCTTCGACAGCAAATTATAAGTAATAAGACTGAACTTATTGATTACTTGTCCAGTGCAGACCTTGCAGTGGTGGCGCCAAAAGAATCGGAATCAAAAAAAGCTGAGGTATGGTTTAAGCCTTCTTATTCCCAACAACGGTTATGGTTTATTGATCAACTGGAAGGTGGCACCAGTCAATACAATATAACGGCACAATTCAAGTTAACTGGGGAGTTAAATCAGCAGGCATTTAAAAAAGCGATAGCAAAGATTGTTGAAAGACACGCGGCGTTGCGTACTCGATTTGTACAAAAAAAAGGCGTGGTTTATCAAGTTGTGGGTCGCATGCTGCCATTGGCGTTTGACACCATTGAATTAAAAGGGTTGGTGGAATCTCAGCAGACACGTGAAGTGCAGCGTCTAGCTGCGTTGGAAATGGTTGAGCCTTTTGATTTACAACAAGGGCCGCTTGTGCGTGGAAAAATACTGGCGTTATCGGATGCTGAATATGTGGTCTTAATTACGATGCATCATATCGCCTCTGATGGCTGGTCAATGGGTTTATTTTTTAACGAGCTTAATGTTCTCTACAATAGTTTCGTTGAAGGTCGGGAAAGCCCATTAGCACCATTGCCACTTCAATATACCGATTATGCTTATTGGCAACGCGACTGGTTGCAGGGTGAGGTTTTAAGTCAACAACTTGGATATTGGGAAAAGCAACTATCAGAAGCTCCATCAACACATAATTTACCGTTAGATAAACCTCGTGGTAGGCAACAGACTTTTTCTGGGTTAACACATAGTCAATATTTTGAAAGACAAATCACAACACAAATAAAAGAATTGTGTCAGCAACAGAACGTTACATTATTTATATTGCTACAGACAGCTCTTGCGGTGTTGGTTAGCCGTTATAGTAATGAAGCTGACATTGTAATTGGGACGCCTATTGCTGGTCGTTCTCATAAAGATACCGAAGCTTTAATTGGTTATTTTATTAATACTCTGGCGCTTAGAACCCGACTAGATAAACAACAGGGTTTTTGTGAAGTGTTGGCTAATAATAAGCAAGTTGTTTTAGATGCTTTTACTTTCCAACAGTTACCATTTGAGATGTTAGTGGAACAGCTCAAGCCAGAACGTAGCCCAAGCCACAGTCCAATCTTCCAGATATTTTTTGCATTACAAAATAATGAGCGGGCAACGTTTAATTTCACGAATATAGAGTTCACTCCAATATCAACACCTGCAACGGTTGTCAGGTTTGATTTGGAGTTGAATGTAGCTGAGCACGAGGGTCAGCTGATATTGGGTTGGAACTACAACACGGACTTGTTTGAGTTATCGACGATAGAGCGATTGTCGGACAGTTACCGGTTGTTGTTGGAAGGGATATTGTTGGATGCTGATCGTGCGGTGGGTGAGTTACCGCTGTTGAGTGCTGATCAGCAACAGCAGTTGCGTTTGTGGAATGCCACCGATCAGATGTTGCCTGGTGAGCAGGGTATCCATGAGCTGTTTGAGTTGCAGGCATCAAACAGTCCTGATGCGATAGCAGTGGTGATGGAAGATCACTGTATCAGTTATGGCGAGCTCAATCGCCGTGCCAATCAACTGGCAGGTTATCTGTTATCACAAGGAGTCAGCAGCGAAGAGCGTATTGGTGTGTGCATGGATCGCAGTGTGGAGCTGATCATTGCGTTGTTGGGGATATTAAAGTCAGGCGGGGTATATGTTCCATTGGATATGGAATACCCAACAGAGCGTCTGGCGTACATGGTGCAAGATGCGGGTGTTGATCTGGTACTGACCCACAGTGATGTGGAAGTGGCCAGGCAGATTGGTGCGCGTGCGTTGAGTGTGGACAGTCTGGATAAACAGCTGTCTGGTTACAGCGTGGATAACCCGGGTGTATCGTTGAGCAAAGATAACCTGGCGTATGTGATTTACACGTCTGGCTCGACCGGTCAGCCTAAAGGTGTGGTGGTTACCCACCAGGGTATCACTCGTTTGTTGTTTGGTGTGGATTATATGTCGCTAGACAGCAGTGTGCGGATACTGCAGGCATCGTCGGTGTCGTTTGATGCTTCGACGCTGGAGATATGGGGCGGTTTGCTGCATGGAGGCTGCTGTATTTTGCTGCCGGGCAAGATTCCCGAAGCCGAGCATCTCAGGCACAGCATTAGTGAACAGAAAGTCAACAGTGCGTGGTTGACCTCGGCATTGTTTAATGCGCTGATTGATGATTCGCCTGATTCATTGGTGGGCTTGCGTCAGTTGGCGGTGGGTGGCGAAGCGGTATCACCACAGCATGTATCAAGATTATATGGACTGGATGATCAGGTACGGATCATTAATGGTTATGGTCCGACGGAAAGCACGACGTTTGCGTGTTGCTATGAGATTCCAAGAAGCGATGAGGTACACAGATCGGTTCCGATAGGTTACCCGATTGGTAATACACAGTGTTATGTAGTGGGTGCTGATTTGCATCAGGTGCCAGTGGGTGTGGTCGGTGAGCTGTACCTTGGGGGTTTGGGTCTGGCACGTGGATATCTGGATCGAGGGATGCTGACGGCGGAGCGATTTGTTCCCAATCCGTATGGACAGCCAGGCAGTCGGATGTACCGCACGGGAGATTTGGTGAGGTACCGAGCAGATGGTGATCTGGAGTATGTGGGTCGTATTGATCACCAGGTGAAGCTGCGTGGATTCCGTATAGAGCTGGGCGAGATAGAGAGTGCTCTGGAGCATCATGCAGGTGTGGATTCTGGGTTGGTGCAGGTGGTTGACAGTGACTTGGGTCAGCAGCTGGTGGGTTACATCACCACAGAGCAGTCGCTGGAAGAAGCCAAGCTCAAGCAGTCGCTACAGCAGGTATTGCCGAGTTATATGGTGCCGATGGCGATCGTGCAGTTGGAGTCATTCCCGTTGACGGCCAATGGGAAGGTAGATCGAGAGCGTTTGCCGAGTCCGGATTGGGAAGCGTATCGACAAAGTTATGTGGGTGCTCGAGATGAAGTAGAGCATCAGTTGGTGAGTATTTTTGAGTCACTGTTGCCAGTTGATCGTGTAGGTATAGACGATAATTTCTTTGAGCTGGGTGGTCACTCATTATTGGCGACACAGTTGATCAGTAAAGTACGCCAGCAGTTGGATGTTGAGTTGCCATTGCGTGTGCTGTTTGAACAACCCACGGTAGCCGGTTTATCAGCGCAGCTGGGTTTACACCGAGATGGTGTGGTGTTGTCTGCAATTGAACGAGTTGATCGAGATGCAGATTTGGCACTGTCATATGCTCAACAACGGTTATGGTTTATTGATCAACTGGAAGGCGGTAGCAGCCAGTACAACATGCCGGTGGCCTATCGTTTGAAAGGGGAATTAAACACGGCTGCGTTTATGGCAGCACTGGATACGATCGTAGAGCGTCATGAGGTATTGCGAACCCATTTTGAGGTACGAGAGGATCAGACGTATCAGGTGATAGCAGAAGGAGTTGGAGCTGATGTTGAGCAACTGGATCTGAGTGATCTGGATGATTCGGATCAGTTACACCAAGTCCAGCAGTTAGCAGCACTACAGGCACAGCAGGATTTTGATTTAAGTTCGGATGTGATGCTGCGGGTGCAGTTGATCAAGCTGTCGGAGGTTGATCATGTAGTGCTGAGCACGATGCACCATGTGGCCTCGGATGGATGGTCGATGGGGATATTTTTCCGAGAGCTGAGTCATTTGTACCGTGCTTATAGCGATGATCAGGAGCCTGTGCTACCAGAGTTGCCGGTGCAGTACGCTGATTATGCGAGGTGGCAGCGTGATTGGTTGAGTGGAGAGGTATTGTCCAAGCAGCTGGGCTACTGGGAGCAGCAGTTATCGGGAGTGGCACCGGTGCACAATTTGCCGCTGGATCATTCACGACCGAATACGCAGAGTTTTGTGGGTCAGGTACATCGTGTACTGGTGGATGCGGATTTAAGCCAACGTTTGCGTGATTATTGTCAGTCACATGAAGTGACGATGTTCATGTTTCTGGAGACGGTTTTTGCGTTATTGGTGAGTCGTTACAGCGGAGAAGATGACATAGTGATCGGCACGCCGATAGCGGGCCGGGATCATGGTGATACTGAAGGGCTGATAGGATTTTTTGTTAACACACTGGTGTTGCGAACGGGTATACAAGCGGGGCAGGGTTTTGGTGACTTACTGAAGGCGAACAAGCAGACGATTTTGGATGCGTATACGCATCAGCACATACCGTTTGAGATGTTGGTAGAAGAACTCAAGCCTGAGCGCAGTTTGAGTCATGGTCCGATATTCCAGTTGTCGTTTACGCTGCATAAGGAAGGCCAGGGTGTGCTGGAGCTGGCAGGTTTGGAGTTGGGAGCGGTTGAGTCGTCGCATCGGATCATCAAGTTTGATTTGGAGTTGAATGTAGCTGAGCACGAGGGTCAGCTGATATTGGGTTGGAACTACAACACGGACTTGTTTGAGTTATCGACGATAGAGCGATTGTCGGACAGTTACCGGTTGTTGTTGGAAGGGATATTGTTGGATGCTGATCGTGCGGTGGGTGAGTTACCGCTGTTGAGTGCTGATCAGCAACAGCAGTTGCGTTTGTGGAATGCCACCGATCAGATGTTGCCTGGTGAGCAGGGTATCCATGAGCTGTTTGAGTTGCAGGCATCAAACAGCCCTGATGCGATAGCAGTGGTGATGGAAGATCACTGTATCAGTTATGGCGAGCTCAATCGCCGTGCCAATCAACTGGCAGGTTATCTGTTATCACAAGGAGTCAGCAGCGAAGAGCGTATTGGTGTGTGCATGGATCGCAGTGTGGAGCTGATCATTGCGTTGTTGGGGATATTAAAGTCAGGCGGGGTATATGTTCCATTGGATATGGAATACCCAACAGAGCGTCTGGCGTACATGGTGCAAGATGCGGGTGTTGATCTGGTACTGACCCACAGTGATGTGGAAGTGGCCAGGCAGATTGGTGCGCGTGCGTTGAGTGTGGACAGTCTGGATAAACAGCTGTCTGGTTACAGCGTGGATAACCCGGGTGTATCGTTGAGCAAAGATAACCTGGCGTATGTGATTTACACGTCTGGCTCGACCGGTCAGCCTAAAGGTGTGGTGGTTACCCACCAGGGTATCACTCGTTTGTTGTTTGGTGTGGATTATATGTCGCTAGACAGCAGTGTGCGGATACTGCAGGCATCGTCGGTGTCGTTTGATGCTTCGACGCTGGAGATATGGGGCGGTTTGCTGCATGGAGGCTGCTGTATTTTGCTGCCGGGCAAGATTCCCGAAGCCGAGCATCTCAGGCACAGCATTAGTGAACAGAAAGTCAACAGTGCGTGGTTGACCTCGGCATTGTTTAATGCGCTGATTGATGATTCGCCTGATTCATTGGTGGGCTTGCGTCAGTTGGCGGTGGGTGGCGAAGCGGTATCACCACAGCATGTATCAAGATTATATGGACTGGATGATCAGGTACGGATCATTAATGGTTATGGTCCGACGGAAAGCACGACGTTTGCGTGTTGCTATGAGATTCCAAGAAGCGATGAGGTACACAGATCGGTTCCGATAGGTTACCCGATTGGTAATACACAGTGTTATGTAGTGGATGCTGATTTGCATCAGGTGCCAGTGGGTGTGGTCGGTGAGCTGTACCTTGGGGGTTTGGGTCTGGCACGTGGATATCTGGATCGAGGGATGCTGACGGCGGAGCGATTTGTTCCCAATCCGTATGGACAGCCAGGCAGTCGGATGTACCGCACGGGAGATTTGGTGAGGTACCGAGCAGATGGTGATCTGGAGTATGTGGGTCGTATTGATCACCAGGTGAAGCTGCGTGGATTCCGTATAGAGCTGGGCGAGATAGAGAGTGCTCTGGAGCATCATGCAGGTGTGGATTCTGGGTTGGTGCAGGTGGTTGACAGTGACTTGGGTCAGCAGCTGGTGGGTTACATCACCACAGAGCAGCCGCTGGAAGAAGCCAAGCTCAAGCAGTCGCTACAGCAGGTATTGCCGAGTTATATGGTGCCGATGGCGATCGTGCAGTTGGAGTCATTCCCGTTGACGGCCAATGGGAAGGTAGATCGAGAGCGTTTGCCGAGTCCGGATTGGGAAGCGTATCGACAAAGTTATGTGGGTGCTCGAGATGAAGTAGAGCATCAGTTGGTGAGTATTTTTGAGTCACTGTTGCCAGTTGATCGTGTAGGTATAGACGATAATTTCTTTGAGCTGGGTGGTCACTCACTGCTGGCCGCTCAAGTGATCAGTAGGGTTCGTCGAGAACTGGATATTGAAATCCCCCTAAAACTGTTATTTGAAAACCCCAGCATAAGGTTATTGGTATCTGGCATGCAGCAGTATCAGCAGAGTACTGTGATACCAGCGATTACCCGCAAAGAATTAGGCGTTGATGCGCCGGTTTCATACGCACAACAACGATTATGGTTTATTGACCAATTGGAAGGTGGGAGCCGGCAATATAACGTGCCGCTTCATTTCATGTTGAGAGGTGCCTTGAATGTTGATGCTTTTCAGCGGGCAATAAAAGAGGTGATCGAGCGTCATCACGTGCTGCGAACCAATTTTATTGAACGAGAAGGTGAGCTATTGCAGGTTGTCCAGAAAGCACCTACGACGGTTACCGAGTTGATCGATTTATCTACGCTGAATGAAGATGAAAAAGTTCATCGAGTAGAAGCATTGGCTGTAAAAAATACCAGTCAGGATTTTGATTTGCGTAGTGACTTGATGCTGCGTGCGCAACTGGTTCGAATTTCGACAGAAGAACACATCGTATTGTTCACGGTACATCACATTGCTTTCGATGGCTGGTCAATAAAAATTTTACTTAATGAGGTCATTAATTTATATCAGAGTTTCGATCAACAATCATCAACGATGTTATCGCCACTTAATATTCAATATGGAGATTATGCGCAATGGCAGCGTGAGTGGTTACAGGGTGAGGTGTTGGCAAAACAGTTGGCTTATTGGGAGTCGCAGCTTGCGGATATTCCTCAGGTACATAATTTTCCATTGGACAAACCTAGACCAAAGGAACAAAGCTTTACAGGTCAATTGTACACACAGCATATTGGGAAAAAGCGGCTTGATCAGATTACAGAGCTATCCCAGAGCAGCGGTACGACCTTGTTTATGGTGCTGCAAACAGCCTTTGCATTGCTATTGAATCGTTACAGCAATGAGGCAGATATATTAATTGGAACCCCGACCGCTGGTAGAACCCATCAGGACCTGGAACCATTGATTGGCAACTTTGTTAATACCTTGGTGTTGCGCAACAAAATACCAGTGGCAAGCAGTTTCACAGAGTTGCTAGAGCTTAACAGGACAATGATTCTGCAAGCATTTGATAATCAGTATATTCCTTTTGAAATGCTGGTTGATCAATTGCAGGTAGAGCGTGATCTTTCCTGCAATCCATTGTGCCAGGTCAAGTTTGTATTGCAGAATTTTGATCGGCAATTCGTTGAGCTGCCCGAGCTGACCTTATCCGTCATTCCATCCAAAATTACTGTAGCAAGGTTTGATCTGGATTTGACAGCTGTGGTTGCAGATGACGTCTTGCACTTAAACTGGACTTATAAATCTGATTTATTCGAATCGACAACGATTGAGCAGTTGGCAGATAATTTTGCAAGGCTGCTGGAAAGTATTATTGATGAACCTGATCTGGCTGTTGAACAGCTGCCAATAATCAGCAGCGCTAATCAGCAGTTGTTATTGGGTTATGGTCAAGGCCAAAAAGATATTTCGATGCGCGATCTGCGAATCAGCGACGCCATCGCACGTCAAGCTCAGCTCACACCACAACGTATAGCTATAAAAGGTGTCGACGCATCGATAACTTATGAAGTACTCAATAACAAGGCAAATCGTCTGGCAAGTTATTTGATAGAAGAAGATATCGGATTTGGTGTCAATGTTGGTATCTATGTCGAGCGGTCTATTGATTTATTGGTGGGCTTGCTTGGTATCCTGAAATCAGGGGCGACGTATGTACCAATGGAGCCGTCGAATACCTCTGAACGCCTGGGCTATATCGTCCAACATGCTGGCATAGATACGGTCCTGGTTACTTCAGATTTGCTGGAACGTATCTCCCTTTCTCAGGTTGATATTTTATTGCTGGATGATTGTGCAACAGATCCGGAGTGGCTGGCTGGTTATACGGAAAGCGAGCCGGACGTTAATGCGCCTGATATGTCCGAGCATGTTGCCTATATTATTTATACATCAGGTTCGACTGGTGTGCCTAAAGGCGTCAGGATATCGCATCAAAGTTTAGCTGATTACTGTGCATATGCACTTAATCATTACTACCAAGATAATCTAAAAGCGTCATTGGTGGTTACTTCTCATGGCTTTGATATCACCGTGCCAAGTTTGTATTTGCCACTGTTAAAAGGTGATTACGTTGAATTATTACCATGGGGTAATGAACTGGATAGCCTCGCACAGGCGTTGCAGCAACCTGCTGCACCAAACTATCTATTGCGTTTAACGCCAGTCCATGTCGCTGGGCTATTATCCATATTGCATCAGGATACTCAGTTACTGTCAGCACATGTGTTTGTTATTGGCGGAGCACAGTTGACCTATGAAATAGTTAGGCGGCTGGCTGAACAATTTCCGAATGCGAAGCTATATAACCACTATGGGCCTTCTGAAGCGACGGTGGGCTGTACAATTAATGAGTTGTCATCATCCATGGCAGATGGTGCTGGCCCCGTGCCGATCGGTAAGCCCATGAGCAATACATTTTTATATGTACTGGATAGGCACCGGCAATTGTTGCCGCGCGGTGCTATTGGTGAGCTATATGTTGGAGGAGCAGGCCTCAGTCTTGGTTATATTAATGATTCTGAGTTGAACGAAGCCAGCTTCATTACAAGCAAACTAGCGGATGGTCTTGATCGGCGTGTTTATAAAACCGGTGATCTGGTTCGTTGGTTGCCGGATGGCAAACTCGAGTTTTCTGGGCGGATAGATGATCAGGTCAAAATAAGGGGTTTCCGCATAGAGTTGGGTGAAATAGAAAGTCATTTAACCAGACAGGAAGCCATCGAAGTAGCTGCGGTAATAGCGATCCAATCGGATGACAGCGAACAGCAACTAGCAGCGTATGTGGTGCCAGCAGGTTTGATCACTGATCATGTTGATGAGCTGGGTGAAGAGGCCAGAAATGCAATAGTTAGCGATTATAAAAATAAATTAAGCGATAGTCTTCCAAAATATATGGTGCCAGCATTGTTTGTTTTGCTGGACAAAATGCCACTGACATCCAGTGGCAAAATTGATCGGAAAGCTTTACCTCTACCCGGCGCATCGGCCTTAACCAGAGCCCATTACGTCGAGCCGGCTAATGATAACGAAATGCGAATGTGCCAAATATGGGAGCAGCTTTTAAGAGTAGATCAAATAGGTGTAACAGATAACTTTTTTGAGTTGGGCGGCCATTCGTTATTAGCGACCCGGTTAGTCAGCCAGATAAGACAAGTGTTTGAGTTGGAAATGCCATTGCGAGCATTGTTCGAACAACCTACAGTTCGTGGCCTGACGGCAAGCTTTGCCAAGTATCAACAACAACTGGTGTTACCACCGATTACCCAATCAAACAATCAGGATGAGTGGTTGGTATCGTATGCTCAGCAACGGTTATGGTTTATTGATCAACTTGACCAAGGCAGTGCCCAGTACAACATGCCTATTCATTTCAAGTTGAATGGTATGTTGGACGTATCAGCTTTAGAGCAAGCCATTGCTACTATTGTTCACCGACATACGGTACTACGCACTAATTTTTTTGAAAAAGAAGCTGAGATTTATCAAGTTATTCAATCGCAGCCGACCATTTCATTGAAAGTGATTGAGCTTGACTCCAAGCTCTCAGAATCAGCCCAAATCAAACAATTAGTACAGGCTGATATACAGCAATCGTTTGATCTGAAAAAGGCGTTGTTGTTTCGCGCGGGGCTAATTAAGGTGGCTGATGATCAACATATCGTATTGCTTAATGTGCATCACATTGCTTCAGATGGTTGGTCGATAGGTATCTTGCTGTCAGAGCTGAGTGTATTGTATAACGCATATAGTCAGGGGCAGCCTGACCCGTTACCGCCGCTTGCCATTCAATATCGTGATTATGCGCAATGGCAACGCAACTGGTTACGCGGTCAAGTGCTCGATGCTGAGTTGGAATATTGGCAACAGCAACTGGCGGGTATCCCACAAGTACATAGTCTGCCTTTGGACAAACCCAGGCCTCTACAACAAGCGTTCAACGGCCAGGTGTATTTTCAAGGCCTGGATGACAAGCTGACAGAGCAAATTCAACAGCTTTGCAATGATCAGTCAATCACTTTGTTTATGCTGATGCACACAGCTTTTGCAGTGTTGATAAGCCGCTATAGCAATGAAACGGATATTGTAATGGGCACCCCAGTAGCTGGGCGTAACCATGCTGATACTGAAGCGTTGATTGGTTTTTTCATCAATAGCCTGGTATTGCGTACTCGGCTGGATAGTAACCCCAGTTTTCAACAAGCGCTTGATGCTAACAAGCAAACCATTTTAGATGCTTTCACGCATCAGCATATCCCGTTTGAAACCCTGGTTGAAACCATACAGCCCGAGCGTGATTTGCGGTTCAGCCCTATTTTTCAGATTTTATTCACAGTACAAAATAATGAGCAGGCTGAGCTTGAGCTAAATGGTCTAGACATGGAGCCACTTGACCAGGCGCATAACATTATCAAGTTTGATCTGGAGCTGGGTGTGCGTGAGGTTAACAATCACCTGGTGGTCACCTGGAATTATGATACGGAGTTATTCAACGAAGCAACAATCAAACGATTGGCCGATAACTTTGCCACATTGCTGAGTAGTATTGTTGCTGACCCTGAACAGAAGGTTCAGGCACTACCCATGTTGGCTGCTGCCGAGCGTGAACAGTTACTGGTGACATGGAATGATACACATGCCGGTTACTCCAAGGAGCAGTGTGTGCATCACTTATTTGCAGCTAAGGCCGAGCAAACTCCCGAGGCAATAGCCGTTTATTGTGAAGGTCAGCAGCTTAATTACCGTCAGTTAAATCAGCAAGCCAATCGTCTAGCACATTATCTGATTGAGCAAAATATTAAGCCCAATGTGATGGTTGGCATTGTGGTTAAGCGCTCTATAGAAATGATTATTGGGGTTCTTGCTATTTTGAAGGCTGGTGGTGTTTATGTTCCATTGGATCCGGAAGCGCCTGACGAGCGTTTACAGTATATGGCGGATGAATGTGAGCTAGAGATTATCCTGACCTCAGGCATCCTGGATGAAAAATGCCAGTTGACCGGCAAACGGACTTTGCCGCTTGATAATTTAGCTGAATTTTCTGCCTATCCCGATTCTAATCCGGACCCAGAACAGGTTGGGGTTACAGCAAAAGATATGGCTTATGTCATATATACCTCCGGCTCCACTGGCTTGCCGAAAGGCGTTCCCATTTGCCATGGTGATTTTGTTTTTCATTGTCAAAATGTAAATGATGTTTTTGGTATTACCAGTGTAGATCGCAGCATCCAGTTTGCTTCATTGTCTGTTGATACTGCTCAAGAGCAAATTTTTGTTGCATTGATAGCAGGTGCTGTATCGTATATTCGTGGTGATACTATTTGGTCAGCCGATGAGTTTTTTGCTTATCTGAGCGATAACCATATAACCGTGACCTGTCTACCACCGAGTTATATCAAATTATTGCTTGATGCAGATCAAAATAATGACAAATTTGTCGGGTTAGCAGATCTCAGGTTGATTATTTCTGGTAGTGAGGCATTTCCCTTTCGATTGCTGGAGCATTGGAAAAGAAATAATTTATTCGATCGTTGCCAATTGATGAATGCGTATGGGCCATCTGAAACGACAGTCACGGCAACCGTTCATCAAATATCTGAGGATGATCTGAAGTCTACATCCGTTGCTATTGGTAAAGCGCTTACCAGTAGGCGTATCTATGTACTTGATGATGAACTGCAACCAGTACCAATAGGCGTCTCTGGCGAGCTATATATTGGTGGTGAAGGTGTGACCAGTGGGTACATCAATCGCCCCGAAATATCCAGGGAACGCTTTATCAACAACCCATTTGTTGAAGGCGATCATCTTTATCGAACTGGCGATTTAGTGCGTTGGACGGTTGATGGTAATTTGGTGTTTGTCAGTCGTCGTGATAACCAAGTCAAAGTTCGTGGCTTTCGTGTTGAACCGGGTGAAGTTGAAAGCCATTTATCCAAGTGTGCCGGTGTAGTACAGGCCGCTGTGGTGGCAAGGCAGGTTGACCAAAACGATACAGCCGGAATGCAGTTGATTGCATATGTTGTTCCGGATACCTGCATAAATGATAAAGACGGCGACCAGTTAGCTATCAGAAATACACTGATGGCTAAGTATCGGGATGAATTAAAACGACAATTACCCGACTACATGGTGCCCTCTATTTATGTATTGCTGGAAGCTATGCCCTTATTGCGCAATGGCAAGATTGATTATGGTTCGCTACCAGAGCCAGACAGTCAGGCCGTTATCAAAAAGCATTATGTAGCGCCCCGCAATGCTGAGGAACAAACACTGGCAGATATCTATCAGGATCTGCTCTCCATTGATCGTGTAGGTATAGACGATAATTTCTTTGAGCTGGGTGGTCACTCATTATTGGCGACACAGTTGATCAGTAAAGTACGCCAGCAGTTGGATGTTGAGTTGCCATTGCGTGTGCTGTTTGAACAACCCACGGTAGCCGGTTTATCAGCGCAGCTGGGTTTACACCGAGATGGTGTGGTGTTGTCTGCAATTGAACGAGTTGATCGAGATGCAGATTTGGCACTGTCATATGCTCAACAACGGTTATGGTTTATTGATCAACTGGAAGGCGGTAGCAGCCAGTACAACATGCCGGTGGCCTATCGTTTGAAAGGGGAATTAAACACGGCTGCGTTTATGGCAGCACTGGATACGATCGTAGAGCGTCATGAGGTATTGCGAACCCATTTTGAGGTACGAGAGGATCAGACGTATCAGGTGATAGCAGAAGGAGTTGGAGCTGATGTTGAGCAACTGGATCTGAGTGATCTGGATGATTCGGATCAGTTACACCAAGTCCAGCAGTTAGCAGCACTACAGGCACAGCAGGATTTTGATTTAAGTTCGGATGTGATGCTGCGGGTGCAGTTGATCAAGCTGTCGGAGGTTGATCATGTAGTGCTGAGCACGATGCACCATGTGGCCTCGGATGGATGGTCGATGGGGATATTTTTCCGAGAGCTGAGTCATTTGTACCGTGCTTATAGCGATGATCAGGAGCCTGTGCTACCAGAGTTGCCGGTGCAGTACGCTGATTATGCGAGGTGGCAGCGTGATTGGTTGAGTGGAGAGGTATTGTCCAAGCAGCTGGGCTACTGGGAGCAGCAGTTATCGGGAGTGGCACCGGTGCACAATTTGCCGCTGGATCATTCACGACCGAATACGCAGAGTTTTGTGGGTCAGGTACATCGTGTACTGGTGGATGCGGATTTAAGCCAACGTTTGCGTGATTATTGTCAGTCACATGAAGTGACGATGTTCATGTTTCTGGAGACGGTTTTTGCGTTATTGGTGAGTCGTTACAGCGGAGAAGATGACATAGTGATCGGCACGCCGATAGCGGGCCGGGATCATGGTGATACTGAAGGGCTGATAGGATTTTTTGTTAACACACTGGTGTTGCGAACGGGTATACAAGCGGGGCAGGGTTTTGGTGACTTACTGAAGGCGAACAAGCAGACGATTTTGGATGCGTATACGCATCAGCACATACCGTTTGAGATGTTGGTAGAAGAACTCAAGCCTGAGCGCAGTTTGAGTCATGGTCCGATATTCCAGTTGTCGTTTACGCTGCATAAGGAAGGCCAGGGTGTGCTGGAGCTGGCAGGTTTGGAGTTGGGAGCGGTTGAGTCGTCGCATCGGATCATCAAGTTTGATTTGGAGTTGAATGTAGCTGAGCACGAGGGTCAGCTGATATTGGGTTGGAACTACAACACGGACTTGTTTGAGTTATCGACGATAGAGCGATTGTCGGACAGTTACCGGTTGTTGTTGGAAGGGATATTGTTGGATGCTGATCGTGCGGTGGGTGAGTTACCGCTGTTGAGTGCTGATCAGCAACAGCAGTTGCGTTTGTGGAATGCCACCGATCAGATGTTGCCTGGTGAGCAGGGTATCCATGAGCTGTTTGAGTTGCAGGCATCAAACAGCCCTGATGCGATAGCAGTGGTGATGGAAGATCACTGTATCAGTTATGGCGAGCTCAATCGCCGTGCCAATCAACTGGCTCACTATCTGCGTGCGCGTGGATTGGAGTTAGAACAAAGGGTTGGCGTATGCCTGCCTCAAGGGGTTGAGCAGATAGTGGCCTTTGTGGCAATTATTAAAGCCGGTGGTGTGTATATTCCGCTGGACGTGGATTATCCATCTGAGCGACTGGCATTTATGTTGACTGATGCACAGGTACGTTTGGTGTTGAGTAGCAGCACTACGTTAGCCAAAGTGGTTGAGCTGGAAGCTGAAATCATTGATTTGGATGAATGGCAAACCCTGCTGGACTATCCAGTGAATAATTTAAGCACGACTAACAGCGCTCAGAGTTTGGCTTACATTATCTATACGTCTGGTTCTACTGGACAGCCGAAAGGTGTCTGTGCAACCCATCAGGCGGTTATTCGATTGGTTAAAAACTGCTGTTATATCGAAATCAGCGGCAATGACCGTATAGCACAATCATCGACCGTATCGTTTGATGCGGCAACCTTCGAGATATGGGGAGCGCTGTTGAATGGTGCGTGCCTGGTGGCGGTGTCTAAGGATACATTGCTCAATCCAGCACAGTTGCGGTTAAGCTGGTTACAACAAAAGGTATCGGTAACGTTTTTGACTACCGCTTTGTTGAATCAGATTGTCCAATATGCAGCTGATGCATTTAACTCGCTGAGAGTGCTGTTGTACGGTGGAGAACGTTGCGACGCACAAATGGTTAGGCAGATACTATCAGTAGGCGGTCCCGAGCATTTACTGCATGTTTATGGGCCGACTGAAGTCACCACTTTCGCCAGTTATTTTCCGGTTACTACAATAGCCGAGGGAGATAGTACGGTTCCGATCGGCAAACCTATCGGAAATACCACAGCCTATGTTCTGGATGAGGCTTTTAATCAGGTACCTGTGGGTGTGGTAGGCGAATTGTATCTGGGCGGTATTGGCGTAGCGCGTGGTTATTTGGATCGGCGCACATTAACAGCACTGCATTTTGTACCTGATCCGTTTAATGCTCAACCAGGTAGGCGACTTTATCGAACCGGTGATCTGGTCCGATACGGAGCAGATGGTGATCTGGAGTATGTGGGTCGTATTGATCACCAGGTGAAGCTGCGTGGATTCCGTATAGAGCTGGGCGAGATAGAGAGTGCTCTGGAGCATCATGCAGGTGTGGAGTCTGGGTTGGTGCAGGTGGTTGACAGTGACTTGGGTCAGCAGCTGGTGGGTTACATCACCACAGAGCAGTCGCTGGAAGAAGCCAAGCTCAAGCAGTCGCTACAGCAGGTATTGCCGAGTTATATGGTGCCGATGGCGATCGTGCAGTTGGAGTCATTCCCGTTGACGGCCAATGGGAAGGTAGATCGAGAGCGTTTGCCGAGTCCGGATTGGGAAGCGTATCGACAAAGTTATGTGGGTGCTCGAGATGAAGTAGAGCATCAGTTGGTGAGTATTTTTGAGTCACTGTTGCCAGTTGATCGTGTAGGTATAGACGATAATTTCTTTGAGCTGGGTGGTCACTCATTATTGGCGACACAGTTGATCAGTAAAGTACGCCAGCAGTTGGATGTTGAGTTGCCATTGCGTGTGCTGTTTGAACAACCCACGGTAGCCGGTTTATCAGCGCAGCTGGGTTTACACCGAGATGGTGTGGTGTTGTCTGCAATTGAACGAGTTGATCGAGATGCAGATTTGGCACTGTCATATGCTCAACAACGGTTATGGTTTATTGATCAACTGGAAGGCGGTAGCAGCCAGTACAACATGCCGGTGGCCTATCGTTTGAAAGGGGAATTAAACACGGCTGCGTTTATGGCAGCACTGGATACGATCGTAGAGCGTCATGAGGTATTGCGAACCCATTTTGAGGTACGAGAGGATCAGACGTATCAGGTGATAGCAGAAGGAGTTGGAGCTGATGTTGAGCAACTGGATCTGAGTGATCTGGATGATTCGGATCAGTTACACCAAGTCCAGCAGTTAGCAGCACTACAGGCACAGCAGGATTTTGATTTAAGTTCGGATGTGATGCTGCGGGTGCAGTTGATCAAGCTGTCGGAGGTTGATCATGTAGTGCTGAGCACGATGCACCATGTGGCCTCGGATGGATGGTCGATGGGGATATTTTTCCGAGAGCTGAGTCATTTGTACCGTGCTTATAGCGATGATCAGGAGCCTGTGCTACCAGAGTTGCCGGTGCAGTACGCTGATTATGCGAGGTGGCAGCGTGATTGGTTGAGTGGAGAGGTATTGTCCAAGCAGCTGGGCTACTGGGAGCAGCAGTTATCGGGAGTGGCACCGGTGCACAATTTGCCGCTGGATCATTCACGACCGAATACGCAGAGTTTTGTGGGTCAGGTACATCGTGTACTGGTGGATGCGGATTTAAGCCAACGTTTGCGTGATTATTGTCAGTCACATGAAGTGACGATGTTCATGTTTCTGGAGACGGTTTTTGCGTTATTGGTGAGTCGTTACAGCGGAGAAGATGACATAGTGATCGGCACGCCGATAGCGGGCCGGGATCATGGTGATACTGAAGGGCTGATAGGATTTTTTGTTAACACACTGGTGTTGCGAACGGGTATACAAGCGGGGCAGGGTTTTGGTGACTTACTGAAGGCGAACAAGCAGACGATTTTGGATGCGTATACGCATCAGCACATACCGTTTGAGATGTTGGTAGAAGAACTCAAGCCTGAGCGCAGTTTGAGTCATGGTCCGATATTCCAGTTGTCGTTTACGCTGCATAAGGAAGGCCAGGGTGTGCTGGAGCTGGCAGGTTTGGAGTTGGGAGCGGTTGAGTCGTCGCATCGGATCATCAAGTTTGATTTGGAGTTGAATGTA
This sequence comes from Wenzhouxiangellaceae bacterium, assembly GCA_965230265.1. GTDB lineage: Bacteria > Pseudomonadota > Gammaproteobacteria > Xanthomonadales > Wenzhouxiangellaceae > JAJFKX01. The sequence continues at coordinate 22,423 of OZ245999.1, forward strand.
GCTGAGCACGAGGGTCAGCTGATATTGGGTTGGAACTACAACACGGACTTGTTTGAGTTATCGACGATAGAGCGATTGTCGGACAGTTACCGGTTGTTGTTGGAAGGGATATTGTTGGATGCTGATCGTGCGGTGGGTGAGTTACCGCTGTTGAGTGCTGATCAGCAACAGCAGTTGCGTTTGTGGAATGCCACCGATCAGATGTTGCCTGGTGAGCAGGGTATCCATGAGCTGTTTGAGTTGCAGGCATCAAACAGCCCTGATGCGATAGCAGTGGTGATGGAAGATCACTGTATCAGTTATGGCGAGCTCAATCGCCGTGCCAATCAACTGGCAGGTTATCTGTTATCACAAGGAGTCAGCAGCGAAGAGCGTATTGGTGTATGTATGGATCGCGGCGCGGAGCTGATCATTGCGTTGCTGGGTATATTGAAGGCTGGAGCAGCGTATGTGCCACTGGATCCGGAATACCCACGGCAACGTTTGACCTACATGATTAAAGATGCAGGTATACAGTTGCTTTTGACTGCTGGGCAAATAAAGGTTGATGATCTGGGTGTGGAAGTGCTGAGCATTGAGACATTTGGATCAGTTTTATCAGCAAGCAGCAGTCAATCGCCTTCAATCATTATTGATAGCAGCAATTTGGCATATGTAATTTATACCTCTGGTTCAACCGGGCAACCCAAAGGGGTCATGAATACACATCAGGGGTTGCTGAATCTATCCAGTTGGCATATTCAAGCGCATGGCTTAACAACCGCCAGTGGCGGTAGTTTGCTGGCAAGCATTGGTTTTGATGCATCAACGTGGGAAATCTGGCCTTATCTGGCATCGGGTGCCAGGTTATGGGCGGTCTCAAATGAGCAACGAATGGATTTGGACAAGCTGCTGATGGGGCTGAAGGAACACCAGATCAGTCATTGTTTTATGCCAACCCCATTAGCGGAGCGTTTGACGGCATTGCAGTGGCCTGATGATTTCCCATTGGAGGTGCTATTGGTTGGGGGAGATAAGCTGAATGCTTATTGTTTGCCGTTAAGTGCTAAAACAAGTTTGGTCAACCATTATGGCCCGACCGAGACGGCAGTGGTTGGGACCTATAAGGAAGTATTGGCCACAGAAGCTGGTATTCCACCGATTGGTCGTCCGATAGCCAATATGCGGGTTCATATATTAGATGCTGAATTGGGACAGGTGCCGTTGGGAGTGGTAGGGGAATTATGTTTGAGCGGATTGAGCCTGGCCCGTGGATATCGAAATGGTGCTGGATTAACCGCAGCGGCTTTTGTTCCTAACCCTTACGGTGAAGCGGGCGAGCGCTTATATCGTACCGGAGATCTGGCACGATATCGCGTAGATGGAGATATTGAATATGTAGGCCGCATTGATCATCAGGTCAAGCTGCGTGGATTCCGTATAGAGCTGGGTGAGATTGAGAGTTGTCTGGAGCATCAGGCCGGAGTGGAATCTGCCCTGGTGCAGGTGGTTGACAGTGATCTGGGTCAGCAACTGGTGGGCTATATCACTGCAGAACAATCATTGGAAGAAAGTCACCTAAAGGCAGCATTGCAAGCAGTTTTGCCGAGCTATATGGTGCCGATGGCGATCGTACAGCTGGAGAGTTTCCCGTTGACGACCAATGGCAAGGTGGACAGGAAGGCTCTACCTGACCCGGACTGGGATACTTATCGTCAGACATATATGGCGCCGCAAACTGAAACCGAACAGCAGTTAGTGAATGCTTTTGAGGGCTTGTTGCAGCTGGATAAAATTGGAATAGATGACAACTTTTTTGAGCTGGGTGGACACTCATTGCTGGCCATTAAGTTGGTAACGGTGCTGCACGAACAACACGGGTTCAATATCCAAGTCAGGCATGTGTTTGAAACTCCACAAATTAAACAGCTGGCACAGCGGATTGAGGAGGGTGATTTCAGTGAGATTAATAGTGCTAACACACTAGTGGCTCTGTATAAAACAGAACCCAAACTGGAAACCATTTATTGTATTCCTGGTATTGGCGGTTTAAGTATTTCATTTATTGATTTGGCAGTGGCTGCTACAGGGCTATTTAATATAAAAGCGTTTGAGCACCACGGTATTACTGGCGCTGAACAGCCGCATGCCAATATTCAGGAGATTGTAGAGTGCTTTGTGGCTGAGCTATTGGCGCAGCAGCCGCAAGGTCCTTATTATCTTGCAGGTCATTCTTTCGGGGGGTGTGTGGCTTTTGAGATGGTGTCTGTGCTTAATGGCATGGGACATGAGGCGACATTGATTTTGTTGGATAGCATTTTGTTAAAAGACATGCAGCCAGAACAAACAGGCAACTTAAATAAAAATAAGTTAGCAGATGAGCATCAGTTGACTGAAAGAATCAGACAGCAATACCAGAAGCTTCATAATTCACAGCAATCGAGTGCAAGGCTTGGTAATGAATCAAGCAAGGATAAAGGTTCGGTAAGTGATAAATATATTGATGATATTTCACAAAAAATAGGCCGGGTATATGCATTACAAACTGTAATGGTTGATGAATACAAGCCGGCAAATAAAATAAATGGAGATATATTTTTATTGCAAGCAGCCAGTACCAGGAAAAGGCTTTTGGGAGACAGTTATTTTGAGGCGTTAAAAGCTCTAACGACGGCCAATGTTAACCAGAAGGTGATAGCCGGCGACCATTTTTCAATGTTAGCTGGTGAATCAGCCGATATGTTAGCAGTAGAGTTGAAAAATATTTTGAAAGTAAACCAATGACTTTGGTTTGACGAAGATTTTTAAGAGGCGATTATGCTAAATGCACAGGAAAATTTTGAACGATTCAAGAAAGAATTATATTACAGCTATGAACAAGTGCCATTTTATAAAAAGCATTTGGATGGTGCCGGAACAAAGCCTGATAATATTAATGCAGTTCATGATGTTATCAAGTTACCTCATACTGAGAAGAAGCACTATCGAAAAAACTTTCCGGTAGGGGTGTTGGCCAAGGGTTATAAACCTAATGATCCTCGCTTAACACGTAGTCAGAGCTCAGGAACAACAGGAGATCGATTGGTAACTGTAGAAGCAGGGATATTATTGTTGAACCGGGCTTTAAAGTGTACCAAGGTTAATCCGGAAATAAAGAAGACACTGAGTAATTTCTCAAGGAAAACCTGTCGTTATGCAGCACCAAACTGTTCGGATGTTGAATGCGCTAACCCGAATAGCACAATGGAAGATCGTTTGTTGCATGATGGGACATTGGTGTTGCCGGTATATCACGATTTGTTGACAACTTCAGAGGAATTGATTGAGCGGGCAATACATGAGGTATGTGAATATCAACCAGATCTTTATTATATCGACCCCACCCACTTCGCATTTTTGACCAGGGAGGCAAAAAAGCGAGGTATCAAATTGCCTGCTGCTCCGGTAGTGGCTACTTATACGGGCTCTACATTATGCAGTCGAAGGCAAATGCAAGAAGGCTTGTCTGGTGATCTTGCGATTGCCGAGTTATTTGCTTCCTCAGAAATGGGCTGGTTGGGTTTGGAGTGTCCTGAGGGTCGCTTACATTTGAATACCGATTCGTTTTTTCTGGAAGTCATTCGAGATAACCGGAATGCAAAGAAAGGTGAAATTGGTGAATTGTATGTAACCAGTCTTGATCACGGCGCATTACCGCATATCCGCTACCGCACGGGTGATGCAATACGCATTGTGGATGAAGCTTGTAGTTGCGGAAGCCATCTGCCGGTAGCCACCATGGAAGGCAGGCTGGTGAATTTTATCAAGCGTCATGGCCGCTATATTGCTTCACCGTATCAAATTGACCAGCTGATTGGAGCACCTGCCTGGTTGGATCAATATCAGTGTCATCAAATAGATGAGGATACCCTGACATTAAAGCTAATTACCAATGACTTTTATCAAGCGAATGATGAGCAGAGCATGGTTGAAAAGATACAAGCGTTAGTGGGCGCTGACTGCAAGGTTAGCGTCGAAAAACTCAATTATATCGCCACGGAACGCTCAGGGAAGTTCCAATCGACCAAATCGGATGTCGAGGCACAGGTTACTTTTGGAGAAAGCAATGCAATCGTTGTATGAGCAACATCAGGATAAATTCAAACAGGACTTTCCGGGTTTATCGAAAGAGCTTGATGGTACGGTCATCACTTATCTAGATAATGCCGCAACCAGCTTAAAACCTCGCGCCATGGTTGCTGCGATGCAGGAGTACTATCTTGGTGTTTCCACCAACATTCATCGGGGCAAGCACTATGCGATCGAAGAGGTCTCTAACCGCTATGAGCAAGCTCGTTATAAAACCGCCGAGCTTATCGGCTGTCATGGTAATGAAGTGGTGTTTACCCGTAATACCACAGAGAGCATCAACTTGGTGGCAAGTGGATTGGGTCTGACCAAGAATGACACAGTGGTGGTGTTTTCTGATTCACATCATTCCAACATGCTGCCCTGGAATAAGCATGCCAAGGCTGAGTTTGTCCGGTTCACAGCTGGTGGGGGAGTAGACTGGGAGCATTATCGAGATTTGTTAAAGCTGCAGCCTAAAGTTGTTGCTATTACCCATTGTTCTAATGTAACCGGTGTGTATAGCCCAATTAAAAAGATCATTGCAGATGCAAAAGAAAATGGTGCAATGGTGCTGGTGGATGCCGCTCAATCGATACCACACCGCCGTGTGAATGTCAGTGAGCTGGATATTGATTTTATGGCTTTTTCTGCACACAAAATGCTCGGTCCTACCGGGGTAGGTATTTTGTATGGAAAAAAACAGCACTTGGAAAATTTGCAAGTCACTATACTCGGTGGCGGGATGGTGGATTGGGTTGAGATCGGAGGTTATCAACTGCGCAAAATACCACATCGTTTTGAAGCCGGAACTCCGAATATTGCGGGAGCTTATGGGTGGGGTGCAGCCATTGATTATTTGCACCAAGTGGGCTTTGACAATATTGAGGAAGAAGACAAACAAATGGGGCAGTACATGCTAAACCAGGCGCTGCAACGTGATTACCTTGCGGTTATTAATCCTGACCCGGCTTTGGATAGGGGGGCTGTGATCAGTCTTGGCGTGAAAGGGTTAGAGGATCTGGACGACTTTGCCAGAATCTTGAGTGACTCCTATGGGATTATGTGCCGTAACGGGCATTTGTGTGCACAACCCTATATTGATGCGATTAATCATGGTCAGGTTTTGCGTGCATCAGCATATTTTTACACCAGTAGAAATGATGTTGATAAGTTCTTTAATAGCCTTGATGAAATTGCCAGTATGTTGGTTGAGTCCGTCTAACTAGAGTGGTTGTTAACTTTTAGCAGTTCAGCGTCAGGAATATGTATTATTTTCAGATTAGCAGGCAGTAGATTTAATTATGAGTGATCTTAATCAGTTATCGCTGGAAAAATTGAAGCCAGTCAGCGGTCACAAAATATTGCTGGAGGTCAATACTTCAGGCAGCAGGCCAACTGACTGGATAGCAGATAACAGACAGTACCTGGAGTCTTTAATACAGGAAAACGGTGCGCTGCTTGTGCGTGGCTTGAACATCATGAGCAGCAAACAATTCGGGTTGGTGTTGAAAGCTTTATTTAATGAGGATTTGATCAATTACAGCTACCGATCGACACCTAGAACAGAGCTTAAGGGCAATGTCTATACAGCAACTGAGTATCACGCTGAAGAAACCATTCCACAGCATAACGAAAATGCTTATTCAAATAAGTGGCCTATGCGGATCGGGTTTTTGTGCATGCTGGCATCAAAGGTTGGTGGTGAAACGCCATTGGCGGATAGTCGCAAGGTATACCATGCCATTGATTCTGATATTCGCGCAGAATTTGAACATAAGAAAATTATGTATGTAAGAAATTACAGCGATATCGATTTGCCTTGGTCAGAAGTATTCCAAACAGAAGACAAATCAGTGGTTGAAGATTACTGTAATTCCAATCAAATTGAATTTGAATGGCTGGATAAAAATGCACTGCGCACCACTCAGGTTAATAATGCAGTTGAACGTCACCCGGTAACAGGTGAGTTGGTTTGGTTTAACCAGGCACATTTGTTTCACGTCAGTAACTTGCATCCGGAGCTACGCGAAAGCCTATTGACTGTGCTTGGAGAAAAAAATTTACCGAGGAACAGTTATTTTGGTGATGGTTCACCGATTGAGCTGGCTAAGCTGGAACATATTCGTCAAGTTTACGCGGACTTGCAATTTAGTTTTCCCTGGCAAAAAAATGACTTGGTACTGCTTGATAATATGCTTTATACACATGGCAGAAAACCTTATTCAGGTGAAAGAAAAATACTGGTTGGAATGGCTTGTCCATATGCCAGTGCTTGATCAACCTGGCCAATAATTTGCATTAGCTACAGATAAAATGGGCAGTAACGAGTTTGCTCGGGTATTGCCCAACAGGAGCAAAGATGAACGATGCTACGTTGAATCCGCGTTGTTTTAGGATATATAAGAAGTTACCTTTTGCAGGGATAAGGCTGTTTTGCTTTCCATATGGTGGTAGCAGTCCATCTGTTTTCAGGAGCTGGCCCGGTTATTTTGCCAATAAAATTGAGCTTACCGGTGTTCTTTATCCAGGGCGTGAATCGCGTATGCTTGAGCCATTGGTTCCAGATATCAGGTTAATAGCAGAGTCCTTGCTACCTGATATTCTGCCACGTTTGAATAAGCCTTTTGCATTCTTTGGGCATAGTATGGGTGCTTTGATCGGTTACGAATTGGCCCGTTTACTAATAGAAAAACATAACTGTATTCCACAACACTTGTTTGTTTCAGGTTGCGGTGCACCTCATATACCAGATAGAGATCCAATCCATAATTTACCAGAAGACGAATTTCTCGACGAGCTGATTCGCTTGAATGGTATGCCAAAAGAAGTCCTTGAAAATGAGGAGTTGCTGGAATATGCCTTGCCAATAATCCGGGCAGATTTTACTGCATGTGCTGATTATAGAAGCACAAGCAATACCGTCATCAGTTGCCCGATTACTGCGTATGGAGGTGATGAGGATTCACGGGTCACAGTCGAGGATCTGGCACAGTGGGGGCGATACACACGCACCGGGTTTGAATATGAAATACTCGCAGGTGACCATTTCTTTCTTCACGATCATGAGGAGCAGATTTCATCTGCTATCGAAAAAACTTTGCTCGTTGCAAGCCAGTGAGTACTGCTGTTACCCTCTTACCACCAGCGGGTAGCCACAACATTTCATTGTTGTAATACAAAACCCATATGCCAAAAACAGATTCATTGTTTTTATTGAACCTGCAGCGTAAAGAGGCAGCTTTTCAAGCTGGGCTTTGTCTATCCGGTGTTAATGGTAAGACATTAAGCCAGTCTGACAGTCATTTTCTACACACCCGTGAGCGAGAACGCTGGCGAAGCTTTAAGCATTCCAAACGCGCTAATGATTATTTGTGTGGCCGCTACTGTACCAAGCGTGCAGTTGCAGTGCTTAATCCGGATCAATCGGCAAATCAGATTATGGTTGACTCTGGTGTATTCCACCAGCCATTGCTGGTTTGCCCGGCGGACCCCTTGTTAAGGGCCAGTCTCAGTCATGCGCCTGAGGTGACCGCAGCTGTAGTTTTCCCGGCAGCACATCCGATGGCTGTGGATGTGGAGAGTATTGATCCTGGCAATGCACAGGAGCTGAAATCGCAGCTGACTGACTCCGAGTCGGCCATGTTGGCAAACTTGACTGTATTTTCTGAACTAGAAGTCATTACTGCCATGTGGACCATCAAGGAAGCTTTGTCTAAAGTGCTTGGCTCTGGTTTAACGGCGCCTCTCGAGCTCTATGAGGTTTCTGATATTGAAGCCCAATCAGGCCTGTTGACAGCTCAGTTTCGCTATTTTTTGCAATATAAAGCATTGTGTTTTCGTTGGGGACACAGTATGTGTTCGCTGGTTTTGCCTGCTAGATCGCGGCTACTTGAAGAGGCTGAACTGGTCAAAGCAGGGCAGGAAATTGCTTAAAAAGCCTAACATCGAATGCTGTGCTTGGTTCACAACATTGCCCATTACTTGTATTTTCTGATCTGCAAAATGTAGCTGCTGCTTGTTAAATCTCATGGTTAGCCCTGTTTACCCAAGGGATCTGGGGGCATTGTTTATTGCAGCTTGTTACAAAAGCCCATCCCGTAACGATAATTAACAAATATTTGACAATACGGCTTTAGTTGCATACATTTAGATTACGGATTTTTAACATTTGGGAATTCGTCGTGCATTTTTATGCAATGGCTCATGGAGCAAAGCTGTACTTTATGGAAGAGAGGAACCACTAATGATAAAACGTAACGCATTATGGCTGTCTATAGCCATTGCATGCGGGTTGTTAGCGTCAAGTAATCTGTATGCACAGGATGCTGAGGCCGTCACTGACCAGCCCGATGAACAACTTAATGATGAACCGCTAGATGAAGATGCCGTAGGACAAGCAGGCAATAGTGATGACAGTGCTGACAGTTCCGCAGATCTTGAAAGGATTGCAGTAACAGGCTCTCTGATTCGACGCAACAATGCCGATACTCTGGAACCTTCAGTGATTATTGACGCTGAACTGCTGGAAAATCGGGGTATCAACAATATCGCAGATATTTTGAATGAAACTCCAGCGTTTGGTGCAGCAGCAGCAGCACCGGTGGCCGGTGAAGCGCTAGGCTCAATCGGTCAGAACTTTGTGGACTTTTTGGGACTGGGTTCTCAACGTACACTGACAGTGGTTAATGGGCGTCGCTTTGTTTCTGCTTCACTGCCGTCACAGCTTTTCGGTGCTGGTGCGGGGCTTGAAGTTGATTTTAATGCCTTACCAGTAGCGCTAATTGAAGAAATTGAGACCATTAGTGTGGGTGGTTCACCAACCTATGGCACGGATGCATTGGCGGGGACCATTAACGTCAAATACCGTACAGACTTTGAAGGCTTTGAAGTCGGTGCTCAGTATGGCATTTATGATATCGGGGGCGACCCTGAAAGTGTTCAGGTGAATGCAGTATGGGGTGCCAATTTTGCTGATCGCCGCGGCAATGTGGCCATTGCAGCTGAATACAATATTCAGGATGGTCTGGACTCATTCGCACGGCCACTGTTTACCGATAACGATCCTCAGTTCCGCCTGCAAAATGGCGTTAATGAATTGTTCTTTGATCGCGATGTCGTGCTGGTTACCTTTGATGGCAACATATCGCCAGAAGGTGTTCCGTTTTCACCATTCCTGACTTTCGGTGGTGCATTCCCCGATGGTGCTGGTGCTATTGGCGGTGAGTTTTATCGCTTTAATGGCAATGGCGATGTTATAACCTGTGAACCAGGAACTGCAGACCCACAATCACCAGCGGTATCATCGGTTGAAACCACACCAACCACACCTAACCCAACCACCTGTGGTGACGATTTCTTCGAAGCTGTGGCTCAGCGCCAGTCACCGTTGAAGCGTCTCACCCTGACTGGTATTGGTCATTACGATATTACCGATAACATTACAGCCTTTATGGAATTCAACGCGTTTAACGCGGAAGCTTCAGAGCTGCTTAACCAGGCAGGCTTTAGTACCCCGTTCTTCGGTGGTGAAAGTAATGCATTGACCTTCTCATCAACACATCCTTTGTTATCCCAGCAAGCCAGTTCTACACTGCAAAGTCTGGGTTTGGATACTTTTTCATTAAACCGAGCCAATCAGGACTTATTGGATGGCGGCCCAGGCTTTTCTGAAAATACCACCTTGCGTGTCGTCGCAGGCTTAAACGGTGGATTCACCTTATTTAACCGTCAGTGGGATTGGGAGGTTTACACCAACTTTGGTGAGACCGATGCTCAAACAGCGAGTTCGGATATCAATGATGCACGTTTGATCAATGCATTGGATGCGATAGCCATTACCCAGGATGATGCAGATGCACTGAATGGTTTCAATGGTGGCAGTATTGGTCTGACTGGACCATTCCCTATTTTAGGTATTCGTGATGGCAATCTGATCACATCAACAACCGCTACGCCGCTGCAGGCTGGTGACGTTGTGTGTCAGAGTGTTCTTGACGTAGCCAATGGTGACTTAGCACCTGTTGCAGGCAGTGGTTTGACTGATGAGCAGCTGCCATTCGTCAACGGTTGTGTACCCGTTAACTTGTTCGGTGATGGTAACTCATTGCCTGAAGCGGTTGCGTTTGTACAGGGCATTGACTTTTTTGATGCAGAGATTACCCAGGAAGTGACTCAGGTAACCGTTGGTACCGACTTGTTTGATTTACCAGCAGGTCCAGTAGGGATAGCTTTGGGTTATCAGCATCGTGAAGAGCGTGCAGAATTTGATGTCAGCACATTTGCCTCTGCAGGTTTTGGTCGTGGTGCTCCACCGCAGCCAACAGCAGGTGGTTTCAACACTGAAGAATTCTTTGGCGAAATTTTTATTCCGGTACTTTCACCGGGTGATATTCCGTTCATTAATTCTTTGAATATCGAAGCCAAAGGTCGAATTGTTGAAAATTCACTGGCAGGTACCGATTCAACTTATACACTGGGTGGTACCTTCACCACAATTGGTGATTTCCGGGTTGCAGGTAACTATACGCAATCTATTCGTGCGCCATCTGTATCAGAGTTGTTTGCACCAATCACACCAATTTTCAGCTTTGCTGATGACCCTTGTGACGTTGACTTCATTGGTCAGAACCCCAACCGTGCCGTTAACTGTGCCGCGGCAGGTTTCCCTGCAGACTTCCAGTCCAATGTTGCCGATGGTACTGCCCAAGGTGTGACTGGTGGTAATCCAAACCTGCAAAACGAAATTGCACGTTCGTGGACAGCAGGTCTGGCCTGGATTCCTTCATATGTTCCTGGTCTGATTATTTCGGCTGACTATATCAATATTGATATTGGTGACCGTATTGAACTGGTTGGCTTGGAGCAGGTATTGGAATCTTGTTTCGATGCCGACCCAGCTAACTTCCCGAATGCATTCTGTGATCAGGTAGTACGTGATGCCAACTTACAGGTAATTGATTTTAACGTTGGTTTTGCCAATGCAGCGTCATCTGAGTTTGAGGCTGTCGTATTTGATGCACGTTATGACACCACCGTAGGAAGTGTGTTGAGTATTTTTGATGACAGCCTTGCTAATGCAGATTGGGGTAGCGTCAGCTGGCGTGTCAATGGTATTCGCAGAATCACCAATGACCTGACCATTTCTGGTGTTGATTCAAATCCATTTGAAATCGGAAGCTTCAATGCGCCAGACTGGTCATTGACCTTTGATACCAATTATCGGTTGGGTAAATTCGGATTCTTCTGGAGAACAATCTTCCAGAGTGAAATCTGTATTAATGCTGACTGTGATGAAACAGCCAACTTTGAAGGTGAAATTATTGACAACACGGGTAACCGTTTCTTGCATAACGCAGGCGCCTTCTACGAAGTGACTGATGGTTTGGTTGCACGTGTAACTGTCAACAACGTAGCTAACCGTCGTGGTAGTGTTGCTGATCGCGCGGCTGGCAATATTGCAACACTGAGTGAAATATTGGGTCGTCAGTATCTGTTCAGCTTGCGGTGGAGCTTCTAAACCGTAGCGTTGCTTAATCACAAAAAACCCCAGCCTTTGGCCGGGGTTTTTTTTTACCCTACTTATAGTGTACGCTTGATTCAGCATACCTGCTGGGTTGCAGTATTGACCATATGACCTACAACAAAGAGTGTTATGAAATATTCAACTAGTACCTTGTCAGCCGGGATCATCGGGCTAATTATCGGCTTGGCAGTATCTGGGCAATCATTGTATGCCCAGGAACCTAGCCTGGAAGAAGTACTAAAGTGTGATGAGATTAATGATGCGGCAGAGCGCTTGAAATGCTTTGACGCTGTTGTGGAGTTGTTAAAGGCGGCACCACCGCAGCAACCGTTAGCTGATCAAAAACCAGCAGATAGTGAACAGGACGATACAGTTAGTCCTGTCGTACCTGAGCCACCACCACAGCCCACACCAGAGCAGTTGTTCGGCGATCCACCTCCACCCAAAGTGACCAGCAGATCAGGTGATTCTTCACAACCTGAAAGACCTAAAGAACTGCGAGAGGTGATCAGCGGCTTAAAAAATTACTGGCGCAATAATGATAAAGATTATGTCCTGGTGCTGGAGAACGGGCAAATATGGCAAACGCTTGACGGTAGCAGGTTGAGTATTCCTTCCAATCCCGTTGATGTCAGAGTTAAAAAGAATTTTCTGGGCAGCTATATTATGGTAGTTCGCAATAGCAAAAGGTCTGGGGTGTCAGGTAAGGTAAAACGTATCCGATAAGCTGATCTGCATGTGAATTTATCTGCTCGTAAGTGGTCTCATATTAAATGATAGTGGACGAACAAACAGCTATGAAAACCCAATTAATAATCAGATCAATCCTTGTTTCAGCAGTTTTGCTAATCGGCCAACAGGTTCTGGCTACTCAAATCAATATTGATTATGCGGCAAGCCTGGAGCGTTACTTGCCCTCAATCAACGCTAATGAGCGTGCAAGAGAGTCTGCATTTCGACAGAATACGCTGCCGAATAATCAGGGCCGCTTCAATACATTGTTTACTTTTAACAAAGAGCGGCTGCACGGTACAGATTGGGCCGGTGAACGTCTGATTGAATCGGTGGATAATTACACCGTAGATAGTTTGTTGCGTAGTTTGGTGGAAGATAACATCAAGCGATTCACATCTGCGAAAGATATCTCTCGTATTGATATTGATGTCAGACGAATTCGTGTAGGTAACTATTCTTTACCTAGGATCGGAGCAGCGGGAACGTATGTTAAAGGTTCTGTCAGTTGGTACAACAACGATGGGCAGCTTAGTGGGCAAACAGAGCTAACAGCAAACCTCGTTAACGTGCCCGCGTTGGATAGGCCCTATACAGGTGAAAAATATGCTTTCGGTGAACCGGATAAAGAAAATCGCGTAGGGCCGGTATTAAGTTATTTTGTACAGCAGGCGCTGCAAGACTTATTCCCCAGTGAGAGCCAGCAAATCCATGGTCCGATTTTTATCCAGTTCGCCAATAGTGTCAGTAACGGCCCATAGTAAAACTGGCTCATAAAGAATCTACCGACGTTCTGGTATGGTCAGTATGCCGTACCAGCGACGGCTTTATGGGTATGCCTATTGCGGTATTTTCGTATTAAGTTTTAGTTCAGAAATAATTAAGTCCAAGTTCATAGGTGCTTTCGTAAACTAGCCCCACTCTTAATTGAAGAGATGGAGTAAATGATGAAAGCACGTATCTTATTGGTTGCAGTATTAGCATTGTTCTCAGTGACCAGTTTTGCTGGTGGCTATGGTCAAAACTATCATTTGTTGAACGCAGCTAAAGAGTTGGATCATTCTGCCCAGGCATATGCCAAGCAGGTGCATTACTACTCACAGTCACGCAAACTTAACAAGGCGGCTCGCAAGTTTGCTCGATCAACAGCTTATTTTTGTGATTTGGTAGCACGAGGTGCAGATATTTATGATTTGCATCATGCCTATCAGAAAGTACAGTCACGGTTTTATCGGCTGCATCGCCGGGCGGCCCGCAGCCAGCATGTCGGTTATGGTCATTACAGAGGGCCGGATATTTATAAGGTGAAATATGCCTTTGAAGATGTAGGCCGGATTGTGAACCGTAAATACAATCAGTACTCGCGTCACAGTGACCATGGAGGGTACTATGATGATAGCTATGGTTATAAAAACCGTAACTACCGAGGCTATGGTAAGACACGCCAAAGCGGATCGATTCGTGGCCGAATTGGTAACCGTCGCTCAGGTCTAGCGTTTAATTTTGATTACTGAGTTGGCTGTTTGGGCGATTCAATAACCATGCAGGGAAATCACTCCCTCTGCAAATTACAGGGCAGCGAAGGCTGCCCTTTTTGCTGTTCATTAATAACTGATATAAGCAGATATTGTGCTTTCACATTAATCCTTGATTCAGAAATAATTAAGCTCGAGTTTATAGGGGCTGTTTTAAACTGGAGCCACTCTTAATTGAAGAGATGGAGTAAATGATGAAAGCCCGAATCTTATTGGTTGCAGTATTAGCATTATTCTCAGTGTCTGGTTTTGCCGGTGGTGGTTATGGACATAATTACCGCTTGTTGGATGCGGCAAAAACGTTGGATCATGCGGCACAATATTATGCCAAACAAGTTGACTATTACGCACAATCACACAAATTTAATAAGGCGGCGCGCAAGTTTGCTCGGTCTACAGCTTATTTTTGTGATCTGGTAGCGCGAGGTGCTGATATTTATGACTTGCATTATGCCTATCAAAAAGCACAGTCTCGGTATGACAAGCTGCGTATATGGGCTTCCAGCTATCAGCGCGCCAGTTATGGGTACTCAAAAGTCCCCGATATCTATAAAGTCAAATATGCCTTTGAAGACGTTGGCAGGATCGTGAGCCGCAAATACAACCGCCATGCAGATTACAAGGATCATGACAGATATTACGGTGATGAGCATGGGCATAACAAAGGCCGCTATGGCAAGCGTGGATATGGTAAAGCAGGCCAAAGGCGAGGACTTCGTGGTCGCATTAGTAATAGACGCTCAGATTTTGCCTTTAATTTTGGTTACTAAATTGATTGATTAACCACTCATAGAGGGTTGCTCCCTCCACAAATCACAGGGCAGCTTCGGCTGCCCTTTTTGCTTTTATCGAAAAATACTCTAGGCTTGTCAACTTAAATTGTCAGCAGGTATCGAGCAAGTAGATGTCTAAACGCAACAGGGTAAAGCAATGACCAGGACGTTGAAACGTGTATTGCTTACCATTCCCGTCGTATTATTGTTAATAATACTGTTGTTGGTGTTATGGCTTTGGCTCAGTTTACGGGCCAGTCTTCCACAGCTGGATGGTGAGCTGAGTACGCCGAACATCACAACATCAATCAACGTATTGCGCGATATGGATGGTGTAGCCACTATCCAAACGCCCAATCGTCAGGATGCAGCTTATGCGACCGGGTTTGTGCATGCGCAGGATCGATTTTTTCAGATGGATTTGGCACGCCGATATGCGGCTGGCGAGTTAGCCAGTTTGTTTGGTCAACGTGCAGTTGCATTTGACAGCAGGCAACGCCGTCACCAGATGCGACAACGTTCGCGCCAGGCTGTTTCGGTACTCAGCGGGGTTTATCAGGGTATTCTTGAAAGCTATGTTGCTGGAGTCAATGCTGGATTAAGCTCACTAAAATCTGAGCCGTTTGAATACCGTTTGTTGGGCTTGCAGCCAGAGCCTTGGAAAGTGGAAGACAGCGCACTGGTGCTGGCCAGTATGTATTTTCGTTTACAGGCCAGTGATGCAGGTGCAGAACAGCAGTTGGGGCTGTTGGCGAATTGTCTGGCACGGCCGGTATTTGATTTTATAGCACCTATAGGCACTGACTGGGATGCCCCAATGAGAGGGCAAGCCTGGTTGTCTGCAGCGGTGCCTACACCAG
Source organism: Wenzhouxiangellaceae bacterium (assembly GCA_965230265.1). Classification (GTDB taxonomy): domain Bacteria; phylum Pseudomonadota; class Gammaproteobacteria; order Xanthomonadales; family Wenzhouxiangellaceae; genus JAJFKX01. The sequence goes on from OZ245999.1 coordinate 37,934, forward strand.
AACAACTTAATATCCGTGAGCTGCCACCATTGGATCAAGAAGAGCAGACGCTGGCTTTGAATTTGCGTAATCAGAATTTAATGTTTGGCAGTAATAATTGGGCCTTGTCAGGTGAGCGCAGCAGCACCGGTTCAGCACTGGTTGCTGATGATATGCACCTTGGTTTAAGTGTGCCGCATATTTGGTATCGGTTGCGATTATTGAGCACCACAGTAAATGGTTTGGATCTAGACCTAACGGGTCTGAGCCTACCGGGTATGCCTTTTATGGTGGTTGGCAGCAACACAAAGGTTGCCTGGGGTTTTACCAACAGCTATGGCGATTGGCTGGACCTGATTCGTGTCGAGCTGGATCCTGATGACGCAAATCGCTACTTGACTGAACAAGGCAGCGAGCCGTTTCGGGTTGAAAAAGAAACGATACAAGTCAAAGACGGGACCCCCACTGAAATTGATGTAAGACATACTCGATGGGGGCCAATTATTGATGATGATGGCAGTGCATCTGGTGATGGATTATTGGCCTGGCGCTGGATTGCGCATACTTCAGAGTTTTTTGTGCCACCGGCATTATTGCCTTTGGAACATGCAGAAAATGTTTCAGACGTTATCGAGTTGGCACCATTGGTCAGTATCCCTGCTCAAAATGTGATTGTTGGTGACCGTGATGGCAATATCGGCTGGACTATTATGGGCCGAATTCCGTTGCGTCATAATAGCCAAGCTTCGCGATTGCCGCTGGACTGGCGCAATGCCAGTGAACAATGGCCCGGATGGTTGGCTGCGGTTGATTATCCGGTCATCATCAATCCACAATCTGGTCAATTATGGACAGCCAACAATCGGCAGTTAGGTGGGCGGATGTTGAGCAGAATGGGTTATGGGCAGTTTGGCCTGGGCGCGCGTGCCAGCCAAATCAGAGATGGGCTCAGCCAATTACAACGACCTGCGACCCCATTGGATATGCAAGCCATTCAATTGGATGACCGTGGATTGTTTCTAAGCCGCTGGCGTCAGTTAATGCTAGATACATTGGATCAACAGGCCCGTGATCGACACCCCACACGTTCAGAAATTTATCGTTATGTGCTTGATGACAGTGAATCTGCGCATGCTGAGTCGGTCGGCTACCGGTTGGTGCGTGAATTTCGTGAAGCTGTCAAACAGCATTTGATGGCCAGCCTGACACGCCAGTGCACGGATACTTCTGAACAGGTGTTTACAGGAACCCGTCAGGCCGAAGGTCCGGTATGGCAAATTATCGAAGCTCGTCCCATGCACTTATTGGATGCTGCCTATTCAGACTGGGATAGTTTCTTATTGGCCAGGATCGACGGTTTAGTTAAACAAGGTGAAGTGCTATCAGACCGTACCTGGGGTCAGGCTAACCGATTACGAATGACGCATCCCATAGCTGGTGGTATACCATTGATAGGCGACTGGCTGAATATGACAGCGACAGCAATGAATGGTGACAATGACATGCCAAGAGTGCAGCGGCCTGGGCTAGGACAGTCGCAACGCATGGCGGTGTCTCCAGGGTTTGAGGCACAAGGTTATATGGTAATGCCCGGTGGGCAAAGCGGACATCCGCTGTCTCCATTCTATCGTTCTTTACATAATGATTGGCTGGATGCCGAGCTGACACCGTTTTTGCCCGGGGAAAGCAAGCACGTTTTGCTGCTTAAACCCCTACCTTAGGCTTAAAAGTCAACGCTAAACTGTTAAACTTGCAATCCGATTTTGTAGGTATGAACACAGCATGGGTTTATTGATTGATGGTCAATGGCATGACCAATGGTATGACACTGATAAAAACGGGGGCGAGTTTAAGCGCAAGGCCAGTAGTTTTAGAAACTGGGTGACAGTCGACGGTAGCCCTGGGCCTTCGGGAAAAGGTGGCTTTAAAGCTGAGCCTGGACGCTATCATCTGTATCTCTCACTGGCGTGTCCATGGGCACATCGCACCATGATTTTTCGTCGTTTAAAAGGATTGAAAGCAATGATCAGTGTGGCCATTGTTAACCCATACATGGGTGAGCATGGCTGGAGTTTTGAACCTGGTCGTGGTGTGGTGCCTGATATTGTTAATGACGTTGAGTATCTGCATCAGGTTTATACCACAGCAAAGGCCGACTATACCGGCAGGGTAACGGTACCGGTGTTGTGGGATCGTGAAACAAAGACCATTGTGAATAATGAGTCATCCGAAATTATCCGGATGTTCAATAGTGCTTTTGATCAAGTGGGTGCTATACAGGCTGACTATTACCCTGAGGCACTACGTGAGCAGATCGACGAAATCAATGAGCTGGTTTACAACACCGTCAATAATGGTGTGTATCGAGCAGGTTTTGCCACAACTCAACCGGCCTATGAGAAAGCGGTCGTCGCTTTGTTTGAAACACTTAAGCAGCTGGAGCAGCGTTTGTCCGAGCAACGTTATCTGGTGGGTAACAGGCAGACTGAGGCTGACTGGCGATTGTTCACCACCCTGATACGTTTCGATGCAGTCTATGTGGGTCACTTCAAATGCAATGTCCATCGTATCGATGATTACCCCAATTTATCGAATTACATGCGGGATTTGTACCAACACCCCGGGATTTCTGAAACCGTTGATGTTGAGTCATACAAACAACATTATTATCAAAGTCACAAGACCATTAATCCGACCGCAGTGGTACCTGTTGGGCCGGCATTGGATTTGACCAAACCACATGATCGATCGCGGTTCGATTAGGTGAGAAACTGAATAGAACGACAATTGCTTGCCAAACGTCGAGTGATTTTCTTACAAGCTTCATTTTCATATTGGCATTGATTGCATCTATAATGCTGTTAACGGGACGCTGATCCAGCGCAAATGCTGGCGGCCGGTTTGGCATGGATGAAACCGGTTATAGATCCCATAACGATAACAACTTGACCGACGGGGTTATTATGAAACTGAACCGTATAGGCTTAGTCCTGATTATACTTTCGCTTGTCTTTCTAACAGGTTGCCCAGGTACGACTGGTACCACGACGAATGTTCGGGAAGGCTCCTCTCAAACCATCGCTGATGTTCAGGCCGAACACTACAATGGCCCTAAAGCACGTATCGCTGTTGCACGCTTTGATAACAAAGCGGCTGATGCCCGCAACTGGTGGAACCCGCAACTGGGTGATGGCATGGCCGATATGCTGACCACTGCATTGTTTAATTCAAATCGCTTTATTGTATTGGAGCGTGAAAGCCTTGACGATGTGATTTATGAACAAGACCTGGGTGCCAGTGGCAGAGTTCGTCAGGATACCGCTGCGGCTATTGGTGAAATTGAAGGCGCTGAATTACTGGTCGTTGCTGCTGTAACCGAGTTTGATGATAATTCTGGTGGCGTACAAGGCGGCGTTGGTGGTTTTGGTGGCGGTGTGCTGGGGGCTATTACCGGCGGCTCACGTTCTGCCCACATGGCGATTGATTTACGCATTATTGATGCACGTACCAGCCGCATTCTGGCTGCCACCAGTGTTGAGGGCACAGCACGTGATTTTAATTTGGGCGGCGCTCTGGGTGGCTATACCGGTTCGGTTGGTTTGGGCGGCGCATTGGCTGGTTGGAAAAACACGCCTCGTGAAAAAGCGCTGCGTGATGTCATCAATAAATCCGTTGATTATGTGATCACCAAAACACCAAGCAGTTACTACCGTGTGGGTGGCAATGCTCAGCCTGCAGCCGTGGCTGCATCAGCAGCACCAAGTGGTACCGGAGAGCGGGTAGTGATTACTGCCAATTCATTGAATGTGCGCAGTGGTCCGGGTACCAGCAATCCAGCACAGTTCTCATTGACTTCTGGCAGCATCGTCGATGTGTTGGCAAAAGCCAATGGCTGGACTCAAATTCGTGACAGCCAGGGTCGCACTGGTTGGGTATCTTCACAATTTACAGTGGCGGTACAGTAGTTGATGGTCATGCAGTGTTGAATGATCAACTGAACAACCGATAAGAATCATAAGGCTATACCTATTACCCCTTCCGGTGATATGCCGGGAGGGGTTTTATTTTGAGGGTGGCTGTAATTAGGCAATCATTGAACCTTAAGCCTGGTGTCGTTGGCGCAAGGTATCAGACAAGTGGCTTAAATCAATGTCGGCACTCACCAGTAATACTTGCAGGTGATACAACAGATCAGCCGCTTCGTTCAAAAGCTCATTACGGCTTTCGGCAACAGCAGCCAGGGCGGTTTCAACACCTTCCTCACCGACTTTTTGTGCAATCCGTTTGCCGGGACCTGTCAGTAGCTGCGCGGTGTAACTGGTTTCCGGATCAGCATTTTTACGTAGTTGGATAATTTGTTCCAACTCTGCCAAAAAAGCATGCCTTGGCCAATTCTGATCGCCAAAACAGGTGGGGGTTTCCAGGTGGCAAACGGGTCCGGCTGGATGTGCCTGGATCAACAAAGTATCTTTATCGCAGTCGGCTTCAATGGCGACCAGCGACAACACATGTCCGGACGTTTCCCCTTTTTGCCACAAACGCTTGCGGGTGCGACTGTAGAAGGTTACATAACCGCTGTTCAAAGTTTGCTCCAGCGCGGCTTCATTCATGTAAGCCAACATCAGTACTTTTCCAGAAACCGAATGTTGAATAATGGCGGGGATTAAACCATTGCCTTTTTGCCAGTCCAGAGACGAGCCATCAAATGCTGTTGAGGTCATATTTTGCGTACCATAATGGCTTGTGAATGTAGCCAGTTTTTAAGATCAGGTATGGCGATATCGCCTTTATGAAACACACTGGCAGCCAGCGCCCCATCGACATCAGCCTGTTGAAATACCTCAGCAAAGTGTTGTGTCGAACCTGCTCCGCCAGATGCAATCAGTGGCACCTGGCAAAGCTTGCGGGCCTGCTGTAACTGCAGGATGTCGTAACCTGTACGGACGCCATCTGCATCCATACAATTGAGGACAATTTCTCCTGCGCCGCGCTGTTGTACCTCGTGTATCCAGTCAAAGGTGCTGCGTTGGGCAGCCTGCATCTTATTCGGGTCACCGGTGTATTGACGAACGGTATACCGACTTTCTCCATCAAAACTTTCTTGAATACTGTCGATGCCAATAACGATGCACTGATCGCCAAAACGTTTCGCCAGTTGATCAATTAAATCAGGGTTTTCCAGCGCGGGCGAATTCAATGATATTTTATCTGCGCCGGCATTCAGTACCGCATCAGCAGTTTCGATGCTACGGATACCACCAGCCACACAAAAAGGGATATCGATAACCTGGTTGATGCGCTCAATCCAGCCGATGTCTACACTGCGTTGCTCCGGGCTGGCGGTAATGTCATAAAACACCAGCTCATCAGCACCCTGATCGCGATAGCGCATGGCCAGGGTTTCGATGTCGCCGACCACTTCATGGTCGCGAAAGCGCACACCTTTAACCACCTGGCCATTGCGTACATCCAGGCAGGGAATAATGCGACGAGTCAGTTTGGTCATGGGATGCATTGGCGTTCCAGGTTACAAATAGGTTGTTGTTAAGCTGATTCCAGATGCGCAAGAGATAAGGCTTCACTCAACTCGAACCGGCCATCCAGCAAGGCCTTACCAATAATCAAGCCGGCGATATGGTGTTGCTGCAATGCCGTAATATTGTCTAAGGAATCGACACCACCTGAAGCTTGTATTGATAAGTTGGGGAAGCGCTTTTGCAGTTGTTGATACAGCTCAATATTGGGGCCTTGCAGCATACCGTCTCGGCCGATATCGGTGCACAAAAGATGTTGCAAGCCGGCTTCACAGAGTTGTTCCAGCAGATCGAATAAATCGCGGTCAATCGTTTTTTGCCAACCATGAACGGCAGGTAACCAGCGTTCACCCTGACGCTGGACATCCAATGCAGCAACCAGGTGTTCAGCACCAAAATCCGACAGCCAGTCACAGAATTTATCAGGCTGTTCAACAGCAATACTGCCGATGACCACGCGGCTGATGCCAGCTTGCAAGCGCTGCTGGATATCAATGACCTGCCGTACACCACCGCCGGTTTGCACTTTGATATCAAGGCTGCTGGCTATATCGGCGATCAGGTTCAGGTTGGAGCTGTGGGTACTTTTGGCCGCATCCAGGTCAACCACATGTAACCATTCGGCACCGCTGGCAGCATAGTTGCTGGCCAGTAATTTGGGATCGACGTTATAGGTGGTCTGGTGGGCAAAGTCGCCTTGCCGTAAACGCACGCAACGCCCGTCAATAATATCGATAGCAGGATAGATAATCATGAGTGCTATTGCATCCTCAAAAAGTATTCAAGCAAAGCCTGTCCGGTTTTGGCCGAGCGTTCGGGGTGAAACTGTGCAGCCAAAAAATTGTTTCGTTGCACTAGCGCAGTCAATTCATGACCATGAATGGCAGTGGCGATAGTTTCGCCTGTGACTGGGGCTGCAAAGCTGTGTACAAAATACATCCAGGCTGGTTGTGGCAATATGGATTGAATCTCATGAGGTTGTTTCCACTGCAAAGTGTTCCACCCCATATGCGGAACCCGCAGAGTTTCATTGGCTTTCAGTTGAGTAATATTGCCGGTAAAAATACCTAAACACTCGACATCATCTTCCTCAGAGTGGGCATACATAATTTGCATGCCCAAGCAGATTCCCAGAACCGGTTGCTGCAGTGCTGGAATCAGTTGTTCAAGCTGGCACTCGCGCAATTTCTGCATAGCCGGTCCGGCAGCACCAACACCGGGTAAAACCACATGACTGGCTGACCGGATACGATCATGATCGGTGGTCAGTTCAGCTTTCACACCCAAACGTTGTAATGCGGCCCGCACTGAGCCGAGGTTGTAACCTCCACTATCAATTAAAACAACGTTCATAACACGCCTTTACTGCTTGGTACGCTGTTGCCGGTTCCGTGGCTATTGTCGTGGTTTAATGCCGGGCGTAATGCTCTGCCCACGCCTTTGAACATCGCCTCTACCTGATGATGGCTGTTTTCGCCTTCGATATGGATATGAATCGCGGCTCTTAGGGTTTGTGCCAACGAATGGAAAAAGTGCTTGACCATTTCGGTACTTAAGCCACCGATCTGAGTGTCAGGTAAGTGGCCTTTTAATACAAAATAAGGTCTTCCGGATAAATCGACGGCGACTCTTGCCTGGGATTCATCCATTGGCAGGGTAAAGCCATAACGGCCGATGCCGCGGCGGTCACCCAGTGCCTGATCCAGTGCTTGCCCCAAGGCCAATGCAACATCTTCAACCGTATGATGCTCATCAATATGCAAATCGCCATCAGCCTGAACAGTGGCCGCAAAACCACCATGCATGGCCAGTTGCTCCAGCATATGATCGAAAAAACCAATACCGGTACTGATCTTAACCGGTTGGCTGGTGTCCAGGTCTACAGCAATGTCAATGTTGGTTTCGTTGGTTTTACGTTTGATGCTGGCTGTTCTCGGTTGGTGCAATAGCTGATGCACAATGCTCGGCCAGTCATGCTGGTCAGTGCTCAGCAAAAAACCTTGTATCCCAAGGTTATCGGCCAGTTGCATATCCGTCTGCCGATCACCAATCACCGCGCTGCGCTGGAAGTCCATATCACCCGATTGCAAATAAGGCAGCAGCATGCCGATACCGGGCTTACGGGTAGGCGCATTGTCGTGTTCAAAATGCGGGTCAATGTGTTCGGCGGCAAAGTGTATTCCCTGCGTGTTTAATATCGACAGCATAAGATTGTGTGGCCCCTCAAAATCCTGCTGTGGAAAACTGTCCGTGCCCAGGCCATCCTGGTTGGTGACCATAATCAACTGATAACCGGCTGCCTGTAGTTTAAGCAAGGCAGGAATAACATTGGGTACCAGCCGGACCTTATCCAAGCGGTCAACCTGAAAGTCTTCTGGTTCCTCGATCAGCGTGCCATCACGGTCAATAAATAAATACTTTATTTTGCCGCTCATACGGACTCCTCATAGCTCTGCATAAATCGCAACAGCATGGTGTTTTCATCGGGGGCACCAATGCTGATGCGCACACAATTTTCGAGATTGGGTTGAGCGCTCTGGTTGCGGATTAAAATACCGGCTTCTGCGGCTGCACAAACCATATGGTTCGCATCATTGACTTTTAATAATAAAAAGTTGGCTTGACTGGGCCATAGGGTATGCACAGCATGGTTATTGCTTAATGCTGCAGCGACACGCTGACGTTCATCCAGTAATAAAGCGATACGCTTTTTCATGGCCAACTGACTGGCTTTAGTCAGTGCCTGGGTCACCAACCGTTGTGATGCTATTGGCAAGGGGTAGGGGGCCATGATTTTACGCAGCAAATGGATAATGGCGGTATCAGCCAGTACAGCCCCGCAACGTAAACCGGCCATCCCCCAGGCTTTGGAAAGTGTACGCAAAACCACCAAATTGGGCGCATTACCCAACTCTGTAGTCACACTTTTTTCGGTAGAAAATTCGATATAAGCTTCATCAACAATGATCAGAGCTTTGTTATCCAGTTGCTGGCATAAAGCCATAACCTCATCGATCGTCAATACATGACCTGTGGGGTTATTCGGGCGGCACAAAAAAACCAGCTTGGCCTGTGTTTTGGCAATGGCATCGATATCCAGTTGCCAGTGATCCTCCGGCATTAGATTGACAGTATGTATTGCTGCACCTTGAATAGCAGCTGCGACTGAATACATTCCAAAAGCAGGTGGGCAAAAGGCAATGGCGTCTTGTCCTGCCCGACAAAAGGCACGGACCAATAAGTCGATACCTTCATCGCTACCGCGTGTCACCAGTATTTGCTGTGGTTTAACCGCATAAATTTCCGCCAGCCTGTTGACAACTTCACTGGGTTGCGGGGCGGGATAGCGGTTAATCTGCCACTCAGGAGCATGGTCACAATCGGGCGGCCATGGGTTTTCGTTGGCGTTCAAAATAACAGGTGCATCACCGGCTTCCATACGTGCAGAACTGTAACCCTGCATAGCAAGTATGTCCGGCCTGGCCAACTGTCGCAGCAGCATGTCAGTCATTAATTGATATCCCACTGCATGGTTTCATCGGTTAGGTCGTCATTGACTCGCTCTGCATCGGCTGCGGCAATGGCATTCAGCCTTAATTCAACAGCCAGAGCATGTGCATCCAGTTGTTCGTGCCTGGCCATGGTGACTGCATCCGGGCCAACACCCTGCAGGCCTTCAGCTGTGGCTTCCTGTACGGTCATGCGGTTCATGAAATCGGCAGTAGACAGACTGCCATGATTACGCGCCCAGCCTGAGGTGGGTAGTACATGATTGGTGCCACTGCAATAGTCACCCAGTGATTCAGGTGTGTACTGGCCGACAAAGACTGAACCGGCTGCTTGCACATCAGCCACCAGTTCACGCCCATTCTGGCAAGCCAGAATTAAATGCTCAGGGGCATACTGATTGCTGATCTGTAATGCCTGCTGCAGATTCTCAGCAACAATCACCCGGCTGTTGCTGAGTGCCCGGGTGGCGGTTTCAGCTCTGGGCAGTTTTGCCAGTTGGCTGTTGATGGCTTCGGCAATATCCGGCAACTGTTTGCCCACAGTGGTGACCAGTATTACTTGGGAGTCCGGGCCATGTTCGGCCTGTGATAACAGATCCGCGGCGATCCATTCCGGCGATGTGCTGCCATCGGTGATTACCAAAACTTCAGAAGGACCGGCAGGCATATCAATGGCGGCGCCCTGGGGATCAATACTGATCTGTTGTTTGGCTTCGGTAACCCAGCGGTTACCGGGACCAAACAATTTATCGCATTTGGGGACTGATGAAGTGCCATATGCCATCGCAGCAATGGCCTGTGCACCACCGATAGAAAAGACTTTATCAACACCGCAGATATGTGCTGCAGTTAACACTGCCGGGTCAACTTCACCTCGTTTATTGGGTGGCGAACAGACGATCAATTGCTGGCAACCTGCCAGCTGTGCGGGAATACCCAGCATCAGCATGGTCGAAGGCAGCGGTGCTGAGCCTGCGGGGACATATAACCCTACAGTACCGATGGGTTGATAACGGGTTTCACAGCGCATCCCGGGTGCAGTGTTCATGGCAAAAGGCTGAGGCAAACCATGTGCATGGAAGCCACGAATGCGGGCAGTTGCACGGGCCATGGCAGTGCGTAGTTCAACGGGCAAGCTTTTCTCTGCTTCACGCCATTGTGCGGCAGGCACTTCAATGCTTTCCAAACGAACCTTGTCCAGTTGCTCGGTTAAATTCAGAATACTTTGATCACCATGACGGCGCACCCCACGAATAATGGCGCTAACACCGTCCCGAAAAGACTGATCGAATTCCAGTTTGGGCCGTTGCAGAATCTCGCTTTGCTGCTGTTCGTTTAAGCGGGCCCAATGATAAACCGTTAAATTCAGGTATTCGTTCATGCCAGAATTTTCTCCACAGGCAGTACCAGCACAGCTGTTGCGCCAGCGGTCTGCAATTCTTCCAGGTGTTCCCAAAACACGTTTTCGCGGCATAAAGTGTGCATGGCAACCTTGTCAGGCTGACCATCCAGACTTAGTACTGTAGGGGCTTCAGCAGCAGGTAGAATATCGGCAATGGTCTGGATGGCGCTTTTGGGCGCATGCAGCATCACATATTTGCTTTCCTTGGCTTTGAGCACGCCTGAAATTCGTTTGATCAAACGTGAGACTAGCTGATGCAATTCATCGTCTAGCTGGCGTGTGCCGCTGTAAAGGACAGCTTGACTGGTAAGCACTTCAGCGACTTCGCGCAGGTGGTTGGCGCGCAAAGTGGTGCCGGTTGATACCAGATCCACAACGGCATCCGCTGTACCCATACTAGGGGCGATTTCCACTGATCCGGATAGTTCAACAATGCTAGCTTTAACATTGTGCTTGTCTAAATACTCTGCGGTCAGGGCGGGGTAGCTGGTGGCAATGCGTTTTCCAGCCAGGTCAGTGATTCCATTGAAGTCTTTCTGCTCTGGTAGTGCCAGAGCCAGACGACAGGCACCAAAGTCCAAAGCCACCTCAGCGGTTAACAGGGCTTCATCGTCGCTGCGGTCCAACAGGCATTCGCGGGTCACGTTTTCACCACAAATACCCAGATCACAAACGCCATCGACCAGTAAACGAGGGATATCATCATCACGTACCAGTAACAGATCAATCGGCATATTTCGGCCATACCAAAACAGCTTGTCTTTACTGCGGGCAAACTGCACCCCGCATTGTTCCAGCAGTTTGAGCGAATCGTTTGATAAACGCCCGGATTTTTGAATGGCGATTTTGAGTCTTTGATTTGACATGATTGGCTGTCCTTATTGGCTCCGGGGGGCTGCTTGTGGTCGGGTTGATTTTTGCTGTAAACATTCAATAGCCTGCCGATAACCACCGGCACCTTGCTGTACAAAACGTGCCACCCGGCCAACGGTGGTTACGCTGACACCGGTCAGATCATGAATCTCTCGATAGGGGCGACCTTCATCCAGTAACAATGCCACCCGCCAGCGGTCAACAATGGCTTCCAGTTCGGCAGGTGTGCACAGATCATCCAGTAATGCCAGAACAGATTGATCATTGGGTAAACTCAACAAAGCCTTGGCCAGGCTGGTGGCGGCCTGCTGCATCGCTTTATCATGTTGTTCGTGGTTTAGTTTCATTGCTTATTGGATGTACTGAGTTTAGGTGTTGGGTATTATAGTGTATTAACGCATTAATACAATAATACAAGAGCAATTTAATCTATTCTGGTCATTGTCTATTACTGTATTGCGTTATTGACCGGGTATTTTTTGTATTTCATTCATAGCATTCCATAGAATGGTTTTTTAGCCAGGTTGTTGGGCCATACAAGTACACATAAAGCTGGGGTACCACTCAAAGCCCCCTGTATAAAAAGCTATACGGCTTGCTCTTTTGCGCAGGACTCTATAAGGGTGCTTTGTTCACCGCCAGGTAATTCCTATAAAATAATTAGACATCCAGACCGCGGAACTTTTATGCTGTTAATCGCCATGCCTCATCGTGATCCACAGCCGTTGGTTAGGGCGTTGATGGCTTGCGCACCTGATATTCCGATAATGATCTGGCCAGAATTGTCGAATCCAGAAGCTGTGCGCATGGCGGTGCTCTGGCAACATCCGCCGAATTTGTTGGAAAGTCTGACTCATTTAAAAGTGGCACATTCTTTTGGTGCCGGGGTTGAACATATTCTTGATGATCCAGGTCTGCCACCAAGTGTTCAGGTTGCCAGAGTCAGCGGTCCAAAGCTGGCAGACAGCATGACCCATTACCTTTTGGAGCAAGTCAGACAATATGCAATATCCAACTCAACAGGCAAACCCCGTGTTGGTTTGCTTGGCTATGGTCAACTGGCTCGTCATGCTGCAGGGGCTTTTGCAGAGCAGGGGTATCCGGTAATGGCCTGGCGCCGTCAGCCGGGTGAACCCGAGAGTGGGCAGAATATCAAAATTGTTAATGGGCAATCAGCTCTGGTGACAATGTTGCAGCAGGTGGATATTTTGATTTGTCTGTTGCCGTTGACTTCGATGACGGAGAATATCCTTAACGCAGAGCTATTTGCCCAATGCAAGCCGGGTGCTTATTTAATTAATGTCGGTCGGGGGGCGCATCTGATCGAGCGGGATTTGCTGGATGCACTGGAATCTGCTCAGCTTTCTGGTGCATGCCTGGATGTTACCCTTAACGAACCCATCACCGACGCTGACCCACTAAATCGCCATCCACAGGTCAAGCTGACTCATCATACTGCCAGTCTTACAGATGCTGTGGAAGCCGCAGAGGTTATTGCTGAAAACTACCATCGTATGTGCAACCGCCAGCCATTATTATTTGCTGTTGATCAGCAAGCAGGTTATTAGGCTCTTTTAACACTCATTGAAATGCCACTGCTGGCGGCCATTTTTTCGGCCAATAAGGCAGCAGGAGTGCTATGTAGGTATTCTGCATAAACGACTGATAACACCGTTGGGTGGAAAAATGACCCCAGCCCTTCGGGTTGTGGCTAACAAAGCGCCACTCGATGTTGCGTGTCGCTTAACTGGAATAACCAAACTACTCTCCTCGCGCCTTGATTGGCGCTTTGTTAGTCACAACAGTGACGTTTCAATGAGTGCTAAAAGACCCTAGTGAAAACACCCTAAAAAATGCTGTAAAAAGCTGTGCTCGGGTGTTGATTCCTGCTCGCCGGCAACCATATTATTTTTAGGTAACGGCTGCGTTGTAAAAAGAAAGTTTGTGACAACGTTGCCTTGCCTAAAACTAGAATGTTACAATTGAAACGATTTGGTAAACGGCATGGGTAGCGGGTTGTTAAAGCCGGTCATGAAGCAGACAACATTGCCTACCATTCCCATAACTCGGCAAATATTTCAGACGCTGGCCTTGACGATCGCTGGCGTGGTGTTCTTGACGGGTGTTGGAATGCTGATAGACCCAGGCAAAGCGATAGCGTTTGGTGTGGGTGGTGCCATTTCATTGTTGCCCAATGCATATTTTGCAATGCGTGTGTTGTTGGTCCCGGCACCACTGGATGCGCAGACAAGATTGCGCCAGTTATATGCAGCCGAGGCAACCAAATTGTTGCTGTGCACTTTACTGTTTGCACTCACATTCAGCCTATGGAAGGCATTGTCGCCAGCATGGGTATTAACAGGATTCGCGATAACCCATATCGGTTATCTCATATTAAGTATGCGTCTGATTGCTCGCACCAATCGCAAGCAGGCAGCGCAGCCGACCAAGCAGTCGGGTAATTAAAGCAGGAAACAGCATGAGCGGTGAAGCACAAACAGCTTCGGAATACATTCAGCATCATTTGCAGAATCTGACGTTTGGTCGGCATCCTGATGGGCACTGGGGTTTCGCGCATGGCGCAGAAGAAGCCGCAGCCATGGGTTTTTGGGCCGTACATGTGGATACCATGTTCTGGTCTTTGCTGCTGGGTGTGGTGTTTTTCTTTATGTTCCGCCGTGTGGCCAAAAATGCGACCACTGATACTCCAACAGGATTTCAAAACGCGATTGAAAGCATCGTCGAGTGGGTGGACAGTAACGTTAAAGACGTTTTTAAAGGCACAAACAAATACATAGCGCCACTGGCATTGACCCTGTTTGTGTGGATTTTCTTCATGAACCTGATGGATTTGATTCCAGTCGACTGGCTGCCGTGGGTGGTGCATTCTGCTGGTATTGAGTATCAGAAGGTAGTTCCTACCACCGACGTTAATGCCACCATGGGTATGGCCATCGCCGTATTCGTGATGATTATCTACTACAGCTTCAAGATAAAAGGCGTTGGTGGTTTTATCTCTGAATTGACCATGAATCCGATCAACCCCAAAGACATGGGAATGCCCAAGGTTTTCTGGCCACTGGTGATGGTGTTTAACTTCCTTCTGGAAGTGGTCGGCTTGCTGGCCAAGCCGGTTTCACTGGGGTTGCGACTGTTCGGTAACCTGTATGCAGGTGAGTTGATTTTTATCCTGATCGCGCTGGTTTTTGCAGCAGGCTCAGGGTACGTAGCTGAAGGCTTGCAAGCGTTGTTCGGTGAACATATTCCCGCCTGGTTCTTTATTGCTGCATTTATTACGGTTGCCGCCACCTTGTGGTTGAACCTGAAAAACAAACTATCCACCAAACGCACCATTTTATTGCTGGCCCTGCAGTTATTGCTGGTGGGTGGCTTGGCCTTTATGGGTGGACAATTGCTGCACTTTGGCTGGGCAGTGTTCCACATTCTGGTCATTATTCTGCAGGCGTTTATTTTTATGATGCTCACCGTGGTTTATCTGTCGATGGCACACGAGCATCATTGATTGTTGAAGTATTAAATTTTTTTGTTAACAACCTTGATATAGAAAACTGGAGTAATCATGGAAACTGTAATTGGCATGACCGCAATCGCCATTGGACTGTTGATCGGTCTGGGTGCTTTGGGTGTTGGTATCGGTGTTGGTATCCTCGGCGGTCGTTTGCTGGAAGGTACTGCGCGTCAGCCAGAATTGGCACCGATGTTGCAAGGTAAATTCTTCCTGGCCATTGGTCTGCTGGATGCGGTAGCGATGATCGGCGTGGGTATTGCGTTGTTCTTTACCTTTGCTAATCCGTTTATCGGTCAGCTGCAAAACGCATTGGGCGGATAATTACCGATTCTGGTAAATCCGATCATTTCCCATTGTTTAAAAATAATAGTTAGGAGGCTGTGTGAATATTAATCTCACACTTATCCTGCAATCGATTGCGATGATGGTCTTCGTGTGGTTCTGCATGAAGTTCATCTGGCCACCGCTGACCACAGCGCTGGAAGAACGCCGCAAGAAAATTGCTGATGGACTGGCTGCATCTGATCGTGCCGAAAAAGCACTGGAAGCTGCCCAGCAAAAGGCTGATGCTTTGATCCGTGAAGCGCGCGATCAGGCGACCGACATCATTGATCAGGCGGGCGTGCGTGGCAATCAGATTGTTGATGAAGCCAAAGCTGAGGCTGTGCGTGAACGTCAACGTCAAGTGCATGCTGCAGAAGCCGATATCAATCAGGCTGCCAGCCAGGCGCGTGAAAAACTGCGTGCAGAAGTGGTATCACTGAGTATTCAGGGCGCAGAGAAAGTACTGGGCAAAGAGATTGATGCCGGTACACATGCGCAAATGATCGACGAGCTGGTCGCAGGCGCCTGATATGCAAGGTTTATCGACACTGGCACGGCCCTATGCCAAAGCCGTATTTGCGCACGCAGCAGAACATAAAACCCTGGCGGAGTTCAGCCAGCAATTAACGGTTTTAAATGTGATCATCGCCGATGCTGAAATTGAACGTCTGATTGGTCATCCCAAAGTGCCGCAGGATCAACTCGCCGATTTGATTATTGGTGTTGCCGGTCAGGCCATGACCGAACCCGGTGGAAACCTGGTCAAGGTTTTGGCTGAGAACCAGCGCCTGCCACTATTGCCGGAAATTGCCGCGCAGTATGAGCAGTTACGTGCCCAGGCAGAAAATCGCCTGGACGTACAGGTAACCAGTGCCATGCCAATGGATGACGAGCAACAGCAGCGCTTGCGTGACAGCCTGGCCAAACGCTTTGAGCGTGACATTGATCTGAGTGTCAGTATTGATGAAAGCCTGATGTCAGGTGCCATTATCCGTGCTGGTGACCAGGTGATTGATGGCTCGGCTCGTGGGCGTCTGGAACGTCTGGCGCAGCAAATCTCTCGCGCCTGATTAAGCAGTTTTGATGAACCCATAGACAAGTTAACTGAACACAAATTCAGCCGCGGGGCGGCTGTTGAAGGAAAAAACTATGCAAACGCAACTTAACCCATCGGAAATCAGTGAACTGATTCGTCAACGTGTCGAGCAACTGCAGGTTGCTGCCGATGCACGCAATGAAGGAACCGTGGTCAGCGTATCTGACGGTATCTGCCGCGTACACGGTCTGGCTGATGCCATGCAGGGTGAAATGATCGAGTTCCCGGGCGACACATACGGCCTGGCGCTGAACCTGGAGCGTGACTCTGTTGGTGCGGTGGTATTGGGTGAATACGGTCACATTTCTGAAGGCGATACGGTTAAATGTACCGGTCGTATTTTGGAAGTCCCAGTTGGTGAGGGCCTGTTGGGCCGCGCTGTGGATGCATTGGGTAATCCGATCGATGGTAAAGGCCCGATCGAAAACGATGGTTTCGAGCCAATCGAAAAAGTAGCGCCTGGTGTGATTAGCCGTCAATCAGTTTCTCAGCCGGTACAAACCGGTCTGAAATCCATCGATGCGATGGTGCCGATTGGACGTGGTCAGCGTGAATTGATTATTGGTGACCGTCAGACTGGTAAAACTGCCGTTGCGATTGACGCGATCATCAACCAGAAAGGCACTGGTATTAAGTGTATTTATGTTGCGGTTGGCCAGAAACAGTCATCGGTAGCTGGCGTAGTACGCAAGTTGGAAGAGCACGGTGCTCTGGATCACACCATTGTGGTTAATGCCAGTGCGGCCGAATCTGCCGCGATGCAATACATTGCACCTTATGCGGGTTGCGCCATGGGCGAATATTTCCGTGATCGTGGTGAAGACGCGCTTATCATTTATGATGATTTGACCAAACAGGCGTGGGCATACCGTCAGGTATCGCTGTTGCTGCGTCGTCCGCCAGGCCGTGAAGCTTATCCGGGTGATGTATTTTATCTACACTCTCGTTTGCTGGAGCGTGCGTCTCGTATCAATGCCGATGAAGTGGAAAAACTCACCGATGGCAAAGTCAAAGGCAAAACCGGTTCATTGACCGCTTTGCCTGTGATTGAAACTCAGGCCGGTGACGTATCAGCATTCGTACCGACCAACGTAATTTCTATTACTGACGGTC
Source organism: Wenzhouxiangellaceae bacterium (assembly GCA_965230265.1). Taxonomy (GTDB): domain Bacteria; phylum Pseudomonadota; class Gammaproteobacteria; order Xanthomonadales; family Wenzhouxiangellaceae; genus JAJFKX01. The sequence continues at coordinate 55,293 of OZ245999.1, forward strand.
AGATCTTCCTGGAAACCGACCTGTTCAATGCCGGTATCCGTCCGGCGATTAACGCGGGCCTGTCAGTATCACGTGTGGGTGGTGCGGCACAGACCAAGATCATCAAAAAACTGGGTGGCGGTGTGCGTTTGGCACTGGCTCAGTATCGTGAGTTGGCGGCGTTCGCACAGTTTGCTTCGGACCTGGATAAAACCACCCGTGCACAACTCGAGCGTGGTCAGCGTGTCACCGAGTTGATGAAGCAGGCGCAATACAGCCCGTTGAGTATTGCTGATATGGCAGTCAGTCTATATGCAGCCAACGAAGGCTACCTGGATGATCAGCCGCTGGATAAAATCGGCGACTTTGAGTCTGCCCTGCATGCGTTTATGCATAACAATCATGGCGATTTCATGGATAACATCAATGAAAGTGGTGATTGGAACGATGACCTGGCCAAGCAAATGGGCGAATGTGTGGCTGAATTCAAAAAGACCGGTAGCTGGTAACAGTTGCTGATATCAGGAATTCGTCACTCGTTAATCGGAATCTAGTTTATGTCAGGCTCAAGAGAAATTGTCAGCAAGATTCGCAGCGTTAAAAACACCCGCAAGGTGACCAAAGCGCTGGAAATGGTCTCGGCCAGTAAGATCAAAAAGTCACAGGAACTGATGGCATCGTCACGCCCCTATGCACGTATGATCAGGCAGGTTATCAGTCATTTATCTGACGCGAACCCAGAGTACAAGCATCCATTCACGGTAAAACGTGACGAAACAAAGTGTGTTGGGTATATCGTTGTTTCTACGGATCGCGGTTTATGTGGTGGTTTAAATACCAACCTGTTCCGTAACGTATTGGCCGATATGCAACAGCATCGCGATGCCGGTGCCAGTATTAAAGTAGTCACTATTGGTCGCAAGGCCAGCCAGTTCTTCCGCAATTTGAGCGGTATTGAAGTGGTTGCGCATAAAGCGGGTATCGGCGAGAAACCACAGATTGCCGATTTAATTGGTGTAATGAAAACGGTGTTGGATGGCTACCGTGATGGCGAAATCGATAAGCTGCAGCTGGCTTATAACGACTTCATCAACACCATGACCCAAGAAGCACTGGTTAGTCCATTGTTGCCATTGCCCGAAGCGGATGACAGTGACCAGTTATTGCAGCATTGGGACTATATTTATGAGCCCGAAGCCCGGGAGTTACTGGACGAGGTGTTGACCCGTTATATCGAGTCGTTGGTGTATCAGTCAGTATTGGAAAACCTGGCCAGTGAGCATGCTGCCCGTATGGTGGCGATGAAGAGTGCGTCGGATAATGCTTCCGATCTGATCGATGATCTGAACCTGGCCTACAACAAGGCCCGTCAGGCAGCGATTACGCAGGAAATTTCCGAGATTGTCGGTGGTGCCGCAGCGGTATAAGTCATGATCGGTTTACGCGTAGTTTTTACAATCAGCATTGCCACTGTGTTAGCGGCATGCTCGGTCGTGGAAACGCCACCGCCAGTGCCGCAGCGAGCCATCGCCAGCACCACGGCGGAACCGGTTTATCGTGATCCTATTCAGTTAAGCAAGGTGACAGTGGACTGGCAAGATGTCAGCATTCTGCAGCAACCTCAGATAGAGGCCAAGCGTTTATCGGGTTTGATTTATTCTGAGCTTGAGCAGCGTGCGCTGGTCAGCGAAGTGGCGACCGATAAGCTTCAGGTGACTGTACTAGAAATGTTCTTGCGTTCTGGTAGCCGGACGGGTGTCAGTACCGATTATATGACTGGTGACATCGAGTTGATGGATGCCGATGGCAACAGTAAGAGAATGTTCCGGATTAAAGCCAATTATACTCGGCGTGGCGGTGATCCGGTGGCTACAGAAGCCCGTTTAGACGAGCTGTATGCCAAATTTACTGATCTGACGATTCGCGAATTAACCGTGCATCTGGCAGACAATGATCAACACAAAAATCAATTAATTAGTTATCAACAAACCAGGACCAGCGCAGGTGAGAAAGACCTCGCTGTAATGACGAGGCAATAGCAACATGAGCAAAGGCAAAATTGTACAAATTATCGGCGCGGTAGTGGACGTGGAATTTCCACGTGACAATGTACCCAAAGTACTGAGCGCACTGGAAGTGGACGGCACCGATATCATGCTGGAAGTCCAGCAACAGTTGGGTGACGGCGTGGTGCGTACCATTGCACTGGGTTCCACCGATGGCCTGCGTCGCAACAACCCGATCACCGATACCGGTGCTCCGATTACTGTACCAGTGGGTGAAGAAACCCTGGGCCGTATTATGGATGTAATGGGTCGCCCGGTGGATGAAGCCGGTCCGGTTGATGCAAAGAAATCATTGCCGATTCACCGTCAGCCTCCCAGTTATGAAGAGCAGGCCGCCAGTAATGAGTTGCTGGAAACCGGTATTAAGGTTATCGATTTGGTCTGCCCGTTCGCGAAAGGCGGTAAGGTAGGTCTGTTCGGCGGTGCGGGTGTTGGTAAAACCGTGAACATGATGGAGCTGATTCGTAATATCGCGATTGAGCACGCCGGTTATTCCGTATTCGCTGGTGTTGGTGAGCGTACCCGTGAGGGCAACGACTTCTACCACGAAATGAAAGACTCTGACGTACTGGACAAAGTGTCACTGGTTTACGGTCAGATGAATGAGCCACCAGGTAACCGTCTGCGTGTTGCTTTGACCGGACTGACCATTGCAGAAAACTTCCGTGACGAAGGTCGTGACGTTTTGATGTTTATCGATAACATCTACCGTTACACCCTGGCAGGAACCGAGGTATCAGCGCTATTGGGTCGTATGCCATCGGCGGTGGGTTACCAGCCAACACTGGCGAAAGAAATGGGTGACTTGCAGGAGCGTATTACTTCAACCAAGACCGGTTCGATCACCTCCATTCAGGCGGTATATGTACCAGCGGATGACTTGACCGATCCATCACCAGCGACCACCTTCGCGCATCTGGATGCGACCGTTGTATTGTCACGTAATATTGCTGAGCTGGGTATTTACCCTGCGGTTGATCCGCTGGATTCTACCAGCCGCCAGCTGGACCCATTGGTCGTTGGTCAAGAGCATTACGAAGTGGCACGTGCGGTACAGGGTACCTTGCAGCGTTATAAAGAACTGAAAGACATTATTGCGATTCTGGGCATGGATGAGTTGTCAGAAGAAGACAAAGCCACCGTTGCTCGTGCACGTAAAGTGGAACGCTTTTTCAGTCAGCCATTCTACGTGGCCGAAGTCTTCACTGGTTCACCCGGTAAATACGTGTCGTTGAAAGATACCATTCGAGGTTTCAAAGGTATTGTCGAAGGCGATTACGACCATCTGCCAGAACAGGCTTTCTACATGGCCGGTTCTATTGAAGAAGTGGTTGAAAAAGCCAAAGAAATGGAGAAGGAGGCAGCTTAAGGCTGTCTTCTTAAACACAGCAAAGCGTCTGTCCATACAGAATCTGGTAATAAGCAATGAATACCATTAAATGCGATATCGTCAGCGCCGAAAAGTCCATCTTTTCCGGCGAAGCCACCATGATCTACGCCACTGGGCAAATGGGCGAACTGGGCATCGCGCCTCGTCATGCTCCTTTGCTGACCAAACTGGCGCCTGGGCAGGTTCGTTTGCAGCAGGCTGAAGGTGAAGAGTTGCATTTTTATGTATCCGGGGGGGTGCTGGAAGTACAGCCACATCTGGTAACCGTACTAGCCGACACCGCTGAAAGGGCAGAAGACCTGGATGAAGCAGCAGCCATTCAAGCCAAAGAAGAAGCTGAACGTGCGATTGCCGACAGTGCAGGGCAGCATGATATTGCTGAAGCCCAGGCGCAGCTAGCTATGGCGCAGGCGCAGTTGCAGGCGTTGGCGAAGTTGCGGAAGAATTTGAAGCGGTAAAAAGCTATAACACTCCGATATAAAAGCGATATACTTCATTTGCGCCCGTGTGCACTGCGCTTTAAATATATTCATTCTAATAATAAGACTAAAGCTCTATAAAAATAACTGCCAATATATCACCCGATCATATAATTGTTGATATAAAGTTACTTACTACAAAGCAAGCTTTCTGATCAATTTCTTGACAGAATTCCTCTAAAAGACCATACTAAAAACACTACGTATACATCAAGCTATTAAGGGGGAAGCAAGTGCATTATTAACTAAAGTTGTACTTCATTGTATGCGGGTTATTTCCAATATGCTCCCTCCCCTCAAATAATGCTTTAAAAAACTACGTGACTAGACTAACTATCTAATCAATAGATGGTTTGAAGAATATCGAAGTATGATTATAAATAGCACATATTTTTGGCGGTATTATGTTAAACCAATTGTCATTTGATAACTATAAAGCTTTCGAGCATGGTGAGCTTAAAATTAAGCCATTTACAATATTGCTTGGTGCAAACAGTGTTGGGAAAAGTAGTATTATGCAATTGCTACTGCTTTTGCAACAAACTGCTCAAAGTGAAAGATATTACCAATCAGCTCTGAAGTTGCACGGGGGTTATGTAAATCTAGGGGAGGGTTTGAATCTTCTTAGAGAGAAAAATAAAAAAAATACGTTATCATTAAAAATAGATTTTAATGATGAAAGTATGGCTAGAGAGTTAAGGGAGTATAACGATGATTTCTGCAAAGAATTCGTTGCTTTTTCTGGAATGGTGCAAGAAATAAATGATATAGAAGAGAAAACAAAATCGACAAGATTAAAAGATAAATTAAATAGGCTAAAATTAAATGAAAGCATAGATAAGTATTTTATAGGTTATATGCATACAAATGATATAACCAGCAAGATAGATAAAAAATTCTTTTACAGCTTGGTAAACGATACCTATGCGTTTATGAAAAATATTGAACCAGACCGGTTATCAAATAAAGAATCCAGGAGTTTACGTTTCTACCGTTATGCATTGAGGAGGCCTTCAGGTATAAATCACTTTAGGCAATTAAAAGAAAATAAAGATGAATATTTAATTTCATTCGACTTAATAAATGGGTTGGTTAAAAATCTTGATAAGAATTTTAGCATAAAATACAACATTACTATACACGATAAAATTTTGGTGATAAAAGAAGTTTCATTTCAAAATAACGGTGTAGAGTTTTTAAATTTAAATTTTGAATTAAAAGAGAACAAATATGCTCTTTCTAAATTAAATAGCAAATACATTGATAATAGAAAGTTTAGTAAAGAAACCTTTAATAAAGTGATGAGTGTTTTTGATAATCCTAGAACAATATTCTCATTTATAAAAGAATATCAATCTCATGTTGATATAGATAGTGGTGATGAAGAGTCAGTGTTTTGTAGAACGTTGCAATTTATTTTAACTACGGTTAATGAGTCTATACATTACTATTTTAGTGGAAATAATATAAATTATGTAAGTCCATTGAGAGCGCACCCTAAAAGATATTATTTTCTTGATAAGGCTAAGGTTAATACTTTTGTAGATACTTTGGATGGTGATGCTATAGCTGAAATTCTTAAAGAAGATGTGGCATTAAAGCGCCAAGTAAATACATGGTTTAAAAAATTTAACTTAAGAGTTAATGTTGAGCATCTTGAAGATGTTATACACAAACTTCAAATTAGCCAAAATTCACTTAAGCTTGATATAACTGATGTCGGATTTGGGATATCACAAGTATTGCCTGTAATAATTCAGGGTTTTTTGTCTAAAGAGAATAGTTTGACCTTGATTGAGCAGCCAGAGATACACCTTCATCCTAAGATGCAAGCCGAGCTCGCAGATCTTTTTATAGATATACTTTCTAATAAAAAGAAAAGAGGAGCGCCCAAATGCTTAGTAATAGAAACACATAGTGAATACCTATTAAAGAGACTACGAAGAAGGATATCTGAAGGTCATATATCTGCTGATGAAGTGGCAATTTATTTAATTGACCCTCAAGATGGAAAGAAGGGCGCTGATATGAAGGAATTAGAAATAGAAGAGAAGGGGCATTTTAAGTGGCCGGTTGATTTCTATGGGGGTGACTTGTTGGAAGATACAGTGGAGTTCTTAAAAAATCAGTGAGGAGAGGGAATGTCTTGTTTTACAATTTCTGATAATATAAAAGAAAGTATATGTTTTGGAAAAAAATATATAACTGAACTCTTGTATGTATTCTTGTCCAGTAGTAATTCTTTTAAAGTTAGTTTAGATACTTCTGATGTGATAATAGATATTTATTCTTCTGTGGCAAGGAAGGATGAGTTTTTTTCTAATTGGCTAACTTTAATGTCACATGAACCATCAAACTTTGAAAAAATAGACATAGATGTTTCTTCTGTTGAAAATAAAGAAGAAGTTTTTTTAAAGGTATGTAGTAAAACTAAAGCACAACAAAAAATGATAGTCCATTCTCATGAGAGTTGGTCAAGATTTAATTATCTCAAGAAAAATATTATAAGTTATAACGGGAAAAATATTATAATTTTCGATAGAGATGAAGCAATAATTGAACTTAGCAAAGAAAAGGGTGACTCTTATACCAATATTAGTGCTAAAAATTCAATAATAGCAACTGGTGGTTCTAAAATACAAAATTCTGATAATTAAAAAGGTTTTTTATGAATAAAAAAGTTAAAAATTCAATCGTAGCTGATAATGGCAGCAGTATATCAAATTCAAAAAATCAAATAAAAATAAGTCACCAGCAAAAAATGAAATATAGTTTTATAGGCTTTTTTTTGGTGTGGTTTCATCGCTAGCGGCTTCTTATATATATGATTATTTTCAATGATAGAAATAATATTTCCATTTTAAAAAATCACTGTATGATAAAATTGGTCATTGTTTGTGAGTTACTATAATTAGTAAAAACTAATTATAATCCGTTTTGTATAAAGGCTTATGGCCCGGTTATTATTTGCTGTCAAATTTTAGTAGCCTCCCAACTTGTTTGTTCCAAGCAATATGGTCAGCAGTCAGAGTCGAGAACTGCCAACCAGTAACCCCTCCAAAGGATCGGCCGTATTGTTTTAGCATAGGCTGAATAATATTATTGATTACCTTTGCAGGTGGAATGTAACCACTGGCTGCATCTGCGCTATAAATAGGTTTGCCTATTAGCACTTTGCTGGTGGGCCACTGCAGTGTGCCGTTGGAGCTTGTCAAATGGGCATATGACGTTGGCATTGCACTGGTCGACTCATTTCTGACGGGCAATGGGTTATTAAACCCGGGGTTGTTGTAGTACTGAACGGTGATCCAGTCGATGGCATCAGATGTTTGCTTCAACACATCCAAATATGGACCGTCGTGCCAGTCTAGGTCTAAGTAAGGTGGCTGCGGTGCGTGTGTCAGAAGATACTGTGGTGATGGCAGCTCACCTCGAAGTGATTGGGTCAACGCTATCAGAAATGTCCGACCATCGCCGACACTAGCAGCCCTTTGAGTATGAAACATATCACTGGCTTCAAAATCAATATCAATCCCGTTCAGCTGGTGCTTTTTGACAAAGCCTGCCAGCAGTTTTCCAAGTTCATCCTCTCGGCCAACCAATGCAGTGTATTCTGCTGGATTCGCTTCCCCGCCACCATAGGAAATCATCACTTTTTTCCCTTGCGACTGTAAGCCTGCGATGCTTGACCACTGCCCGCTCATTTTCTCAGGTGGCTGCAGTTCAAGAGCACCTTGCGGGTCTACCGTTACCCTTACAAATGACACAATCACGTGGGTATAGTTTGTGTGGGCAGCAGCACTCAGCGGGGACGCGTTGCTGTTGTAGTAAACGACAAAGCGTGGTGTGGGGCTTTGTGTTGCGTTGACATTAGAAGTGCTGTGATGGCAGCCGCTCACAATACAAAGCAGTATTGTCATGCAAATCAACTTGTTAATGCCCATCAAATGCACCAGATGTCATGAACGCATCATTGTAGCGGATTGGCTGGATAGGGTTTTGCAAGGGTATGCCCTGGTCCTGGTTTCATTGGGTTCGTGTAATGAACCGGTGAGTTTGCCTTTCTATTCAACAAGCCAATCTAATATCAATCCCGTGGAGTTGAACTTGCTATGAGGCAATTGAGCTTATCTGTTTTTTTACTTTTGCTGATGACTGTCACTGGCCATGCGCAGGACATAGTGGTTGATAGCACCAATGACAGCGGAGCCGGCTCGCTGCGTCAGGCTGTTGCTGATGCGGTAGCGGGCGATGTGATTGGGTTCTCTGGGGGGCTGGCAGGTGGCACTATCCAGCTAAGCACACCCATTAGTATCGATTTTAACTTGGAAATCCAGGGTCTGGGTGCTGACCAGTTGACCATCAGCGGTGGTGAAACTACTCAGATGCTGGTGATCGATAATGGTGCAAATGTCACCATCAATGATCTGGCCTTTGTGGATGGTGATACCAGGGGGTTGGGTGGTGCAATAGCATTAAGTGGGGCGAGCACGATGCTGACCATCAATCGCAGCCAGTTTTTAAACAACTTTGCCTTTGTCAGTGGTGGGGCCATTGATAATGATGGTGCCACCTTAAATATTTTTGACTCAACGTTCTCGGATAACTCAACAGTTGGACTAGGCGGGGCGATTAATAATATGGGTGATGGGTTGGTAGTGATCCGTAACTCTACGTTATCGACTAATAGCAGTACGGGCTTTGATGGCGGTGCATTTACCAATCTTAATGGAACGCTGGATATTGCCAACTCGGCGGTGGTCAATAACTTTGCCGATAATTTTGCCGGTGGAATCGGCAATAACTCTCCCTCAAACATTCGCAATATCCGCAATACCATTGTGGCTGGCAATACCACCAGTACCGGCAGTGGTCTGGAAATTGGCAACCTGGCCGGTGCTGCTGGTATCGTTTCCGGCGGCGGCAATGTTATCGGTATCGCACAGGGCGCAGGGGCGGGCGATACCATTGGCGTGTTTGACCAGCAAAATGATCAATTCGGAACGGCCGATAGCCCATTGGATGTGATGTTGATGGACATTGCCGATAACGGTGGCCCAACGCTGACTCATCTTCCATTAGATGGCAGCCCGGTACTGGATAGTGGTGTCGATATTGATTTGCCGCAGACTGACCAGCGTGGCCTGCAGCGAGTATCGAATGAGCGGGTAGACAGCGGGCCGGTAGAATTCCAAGTGACAGGTTCAGATACTGATTTTGTCATCAACCTGGGTATGGCGGGTTCCTGGTTTGAGCCGGCGACCAATGGTCAGGGCTGGGTATTTGATGTGGTTGATAATGCCACGACCCAGTTGCTGGCGGCTGCCTGGTTTACTTTCGACATTAACCCGCCGGGTACGCCACAAGATGGTTTTGGTGATACTCAGCAGCGCTGGTTCTCAGCCTTTGGCAATTTTGCTGGCAATACTGCTGAATTAGAAATCTTTTCACCATCCAATGGGGTGTTTAACAATCCTGACTTTCTGGTCAATAGAGGTGATCGGGTTGGTATGATGACCGTGACTTTTTTCAACTGCACCAGCGGGCAAATTGCATTTGATTTTGACTCAGCAGATGTTATTGATGATACCGTTCAGATTACCCGCATTGCATCCAGTGAACTGTGCCAGGCTATTGTGGATGGCCGATTATCATTGGCAGAGTGAAGTATAATTTTAGGCGTCTAAAACTATAGATGGCTAATGATTAAACCTTTTCATCTCTCGTTTGTGGTGCCTGATTTACTCAAAGCCAAGAAATTTTATATGGATGTTCTTGGCTGTGAACTGGGTCGTGATAAGGGTGAATGGATTGATGTTATTTTGTTTGGGCATCAAATCACGATACACCAGGAACGTGCCGGAATGCCGGCAAAAAGTATTGATCATTTCGGCCCGGTTCTGGATAAAAATGAGTGGCAGTCGGTTTCAAAAGCACTTATCTCAAAGGGTATTCCTTTCGAACTTTCCCCGACCATTCAGTTTGAGGGCAGCAAAAAAGAAGTAGGAAAATACATTGTCAAGGACCCTGCGGGTAACCTAATAGAGTTTAAGTACTATCACCGTTAGTACTGTTCGGGCGTAAAACAAACAACAAGATTGATGATTCAAATGGCTCTGATGAATTTGCCTTCATCATTAGCACGCAGTCAAAAGCTATTCTGGTTGTCATGCTTTTGTTTGAGCCTGCTGTGCCATGCATATGGCATAAATGTATAACATTTAAAACCATAAATTCTGCATGCTTATAAACAATACACTGTAACAATATAGGTACTTTCCGCAATCGGATACCTGATCCAGTCATCATGTAGTGGAGTACAATGAACGCATCGATGATGTGATAAAGCAACTGGACCAGAATGTGATAAAGGTAAAATCTGCTCTATTTAATTTGGGCTTTCGAGTGTTTTTCTTCTGTGCGGCTTGTTTTTCAGTAATATCTGTTGGTATCTGGTGGGCGGTTTATTTTAATCATATTGCTTTGCCTTTGGGGTCTATAACGCCTTTTCAGTGGCATGCACATGAAATGATTTATGGCTATAGCTTAGCCGTTATAGCGGGGTTTTTATTAACAGCAACAAAAAACTGGACAGGTAAGCAAACGCTTTATGGTTTGCCGTTGTTAGTGCTTGCCAGCTTATGGGTTCTTGCAAGGGTTGCATTTTCTATTGGCGCAATAATGTTTGCTGCAGCCTTTGATCTGTTGTTTTTGGTGTATTTATTGATTGGTGTCACTGTGCCAATAATTCAGGTCAAGCAATGGCGGCAAATGGCAGTATTAGGGAAATTGGTTTTTTTATTGGCGGGTAATTTGCTGTTTTATTTTGGGGTTCTGGGGTTGGTTGATAATGGCATATACTTGGGGATTTATGGCGGGCTATACCTTATTGTTGGTTTGATCATGACAATTGGCCGTCGAGTTGTTCCACTGTTTATTAAAAGCGGAATCGGCATGGAAACAATGCCTTATAACAATAAATACTTGGATGCTTGCAGTTTGTTCGCCTTTTTGTTGTTTTTTGTGTTGGAGCTGGCACAAATTTATCCGGTTGTTACGTCATATCTGGCCTTGTTGTTATTTGTAGTCAATGCTGCGCGGCTTATTGGTTGGTATGATCATAGGATATGGCATAAACCGTTGGTGTGGGTGCTTTATTTATCAATGTGGTTTATTAGTCTGGGTTTCTTGCTGTTTTTCTTAAGTAATTATATTAATGTTTCTGTTTTTATTGTTATCCATGTTTGGGCTTATGCTGGTATTGGGATGATAACCTTGGGCATGATGTCTCGTGTTGCTCTTGGTCATTCAGGGCGGAGTATTCATCAGCCACCCAAATTGGTGGGGGCAGCCTTTATTGTTTTTGTGTTAGGCGCTGTAGTGAGGGTGGTATTGCCGCTAATATTGCCTGCATATTACTCTATATGGGTTGGGGGCTCTCAAGCACTATGGATCGTGGCTTTTTTGATTTTTCTTTACGTTTATACACCGATGTTATTTAGTCAACGGATTGATGGTAAAGAAGGTTAGTTACATGGCAAACGCCTTTGCCTGAATAGACTCAACCTGGTCATCAGGCATATCAATACAATCAATATTAGCAGGCCCCATTTATTGATAGATGGCACAGGGACAGGTACTTCAAACAATTCCAGGGCACGTGCGACCGCATCATTACCAATCTCAAACCCTATAAACCTACCAGGAATATCATCAGCAGGCGGGTGAATGCCGCCATAGATACGGGACAAGCTACATTCATCTGCAGCATCCTGATAGCTGGCCCATTGTAAGGTGATGTCGACACTGGGGCCTTCTTCGAACACCAAAAACGCATTGGCCGGTGCCTGGAATGATCCCAGACCACCGGGGAAATACTGGCTGCCAGTCATCAGAGTCATCACTTCGGCAGCGGCTCTGCTGAAAGTGCTGTGGCCAGAAACATAACCAGCAAATGGTGGCGTAACAAAAGTCGGGCGCTGATAGGGCCACCAGTTTTCGCATAGAATCCAGCCCACACCAGCAGTGTCCACTTCAGGGTCGCTGATAAACTCAGGTCCACGCCAACTGTTAACGGCTATTTTGCCGAGGTTTTCATCGTTTGCACCGGCAAGATGCGCGTGAATGCCACCGGGCATGATGGTTTCCGGGGTGATCAATTCAATCACATCAGGAATCAGCAAAATACCGTTGGGGTCAAACGAAGCGGCATTGCTGTCTGAGCTTTGTCCCTGGTCACACATGTAACGAATGGCGGAGACAGGCCGAATATAGTCATACCAACCTTTGATGCTCCAGGCGGAGATCGCTGCGTCATGCATCGCACCTCCCAAAGCCAGGTAGAGTTTTACATCCCATTCCAGATCATTGAGTATCGGCCCTTCGCCGCCGAGCTGTTTAACAAAATTCGGATCGTCAGAAACCACATTGGCGATGGTAAACCAATGGCCGGGCGGTGTTTCAGAATCCGGCCCGTCTGCCCAGAACTCGGCCAGCACGCGATAGTAATCACCGGCTGGCACAATCTGTGGTGCATACGGTTCACCGGTAACAGGGTTAATGTCGTAGCCGGTACCATCATTGGTGCCTAGGGTGTTGTTGCCGCGAGCATTAGGACTGATATCCAGCATTTCGCCGTCAGCAGGGTCGAGTAGACCGCTCCATTCCACCACCTGCACAAAACCTGCTTTGTAATCAGCATCATTCGGACCGTTCAGCTCAGGCGGTGGGCCCGGGTCATGAAACACGGTGTAGTTATCGCCATCCCGCGAGAAAAAACTTTGATCGTCTGGCTGTAAAGCAAACCCTGGTAACTGTCCCCATTCCGGACTGAGAAACTCAGGAAAACCACCTATGATGATGTTACCGGATTGATCAATAAAAAAATCCAACGCCAAAGGCTGCCAGCGATTGGGGTCCAGAATATCCGGATTGCCTGGGAAATCCGGCAACAGGGGAGGGTTGATCGGCAGGTAAAACCGGTTTTCGTAATCATTGATTTCATTGGCACCGTCACTGCGACCATAATTAATCACTACGCTGGCAATTCTGTTACCGATAGCCACGGGAGAGTTACCTGTCATGGTTGTATCATCTGGATCGTAGCCCAGGCTCAACATGGTGGTCCTCAAATCAGCCAGGGTGATGGCAGCATCCGGTGCGTTCGAAAAACGGTGAACCAAAATCCGATAGACGGCGTGACTGATGCTGGTGTTTCTGGCCTCAAAAACATTGGGCGCCCGGTGCTTTTCGGTATACAAAAAGCCACTGGTGGATCTGTCATAAGCAGCCCAGGCATCCCACATGGCGATCGATGTGTGATAGAGGTTTCGTGCATGGACGGTTGGCCGCGCAAAGTCCATCCGTATAGCCTCCAACAGCGCCTCATTCCAGATACGGGCGACCGATGGTTGTGCGTTAATATTGATGCTGGATATCAGCAAAATGATCAGTGCAATGATCTTATGGTATTTCATCTTATTATGTATTCTCTGATTCACCACCCAATCAATAAATTATAACCTACCTGGTTTAGAAAGAGTTTCCTAAGGATCGCTATCAAAACATAACTGTTTATATGCACTTGCTGCCTTCATTGACCATAGTGCTAGACTTATTCTTATGAAGACGGTCTTTGTCCATGGCGCGCCCAATGGTCCTGATATATGGGAGCCGCTTATTGCTGCCCTAGATCTTTCAGCTGATGATTGTGTTTCCCTTGCACTTCCTGGGTTTTCGGTACCATGTCCAGAGGGTTTTATTCCGAGCAGTGAAGCTTATGTAGACTGGTTGATTGTTCGGTTGGAGCAACAGGTTTCCCTGACAGGTGAGCCTGTGCGTGTTGTTGGTCATGATTTCGGTGCAGCTTTCACTTTACGTGCATGTTCGCTGTGTCCTGAATTAGTGTCTTCTTGGGTGGTTTTTAGCTCTTTGATTGATAGTGAGTTGAAACGACATTTACTTGCCAAACTGTTTCATGCACCGGTAATCGGTGAGCTGCTTTCCAGCATCGCGACCAATAAATGGCTGGTCTTAAAAGGGTTGCAAAAACAAGGTGTCCCTCATGAGGTGGCAATGAAAGAGGCATCTTCGATAAGTAATGAGATGTATCGCTGTGTCTTAGCGCTTTATCGCACCCCACGTGAAAAGGGTCAACCGCATCCATGGGAAGAGAAGCTTTCTGAGCTTCCGAAGGATGGTTTACTGGTTTGGGGGGCTGATGATCCCTATGTACCGGTGTCGATAGCTAAACGTTTTTCGGCTCGCTGGGGCTATCCGCTTCATATCGAGCCAGACACCGGACACTGGGTATTTGTGCAGAGACCGACTGCTATCGCGAAACGACTCTATCAATTTTGGAATGGCTAGTACTTAGTACAAACGCAAAAGGGCAGTTATCTTATTTGCTTACAGCCTTTTATCAATATCAAGCTATTACTGATGGTCGCTACTCTTGGGTGAGTGAGGTTTAGTTTAGAAAGGACCTTGTCAACATTGGCTATGGCTTGAATGACAAACTGTTTGGTACACAAACATGGCCCTACCTTTTGAAAAGATATAGACACAGTGCATGTAGTAATCAATATACTTCAAGTTCTCCTTGAGCCTTGGTTATCCCGAACTACAGTTTGAAAGGCAGGAGTAATTTATGGCAGCTGAAATAAAAAATCATCGGCTGGGCGAGTAGTTGCACTTATTGTGTGAATTCACGGGCACCAATTGATTTAAAGAAAAGATATAGTTTGAACTGGTGTGTCACCAAACTTTGAAGTGTAAATGGCAACATTTAAAAGACCTCAATGAGAATTGTGATCCTTATTATTTTCAAACCAGATGTCAGCCCAGGCTGTGCCTGACTCAGGCAACAGCGCTGATAGGACACTCAGTTCATGACTCATCTGTTACCGGTGGTGCTAATCCGCGCAACACCAGTTCGCTGTAGCTGATCAGGCCGACTACTCTGCCATCTGATATCACCGGCGCCTGACTCAGTTGAAAGCGGTCAAACAAGCGCGCTACATAACGCACATCCATACCCGGATCAACACCCACAACAGGCTTGGTCATAATTTCATACAGATTGACCCGTTCCGGCGCCCGGTCTGCAGCCAGTACTTTTCTGGCAATATCAGACAGCACAACAATGCCATGTTCATCATTATCGTCTCGTCTTTTCACAATCATGGCATCTACCCGGTTACTGCGCATTATCTGTAATGCTTCGTGTACGGTTTTGAGACCATCTATTTCCAGAAAATGATTTGTCATGATGTCATGGGCTCTGATGACGTTTTTTGTTCGCTGGCTCATAAATTCTCCTCAATACGCTCAGCCAATTCTTCAGTCTGATGCTCTACGCCGACGGCATCTTCAACATCAATCTGGAATGCGATGCCGGTTCCAGGTGTGGTGTCAAACTCCCCGACCTCTCCGATGGTTTCCAGAATATGTCGGCTGAGACTTTCTTCAACCAGCAGCAATAATATGTCGCGCTGGGTTTCCAGCGTCAGCCCAAGAAAGGTTCGGCTTTGCTTAAGCCCCTCACCGCGTGCATTGGTGATCACCGTAGCGCCGGTGGCCCCGGCATCGCGAGCCGCGTTCAATACTGTCTCAGATTTGGTGTCCTCAACAAATACAATAATTGCTTTAAATCTCATCTTGGTCACTCGCTGTTGTTTTCGAACGGCCTAGCAAGGCCGCTAGTTGAGCATACCCCATGACAGTCATCATGGGGAAAAGACTGGCAAAGGCAATCAGGCCAAAGCCATCAATCAATGGATTGCGGCCGGGTACCGACTCGGCTAGCCCAAGTCCCAGCGCTGCCACCAGCGGAACGGTGACGGTCGAGGTGGTGACACCGCCGGAGTCGTAGGCCAGGGGTACAATCATGCGTGGTGCAAATGCCGTTTGTATCACCACCACCACATAACCGGCGATGATGTAGTAGTGAATCGGGTCACCGGCCACGATCCGGTAACTACCCAGGGCAATACCGATGGCGACGCCCAGCGCCACTGCAATCCGTAAACCGGATACCTTGATTGCCCCGGCTGAAACCTCATTGGCCTTGATCGCTACGGCAACCAGTGATGGTTCGGCAATGGTAGTGCTGAATCCGATTGCAAATGCAAATGCATAGACCCACAGGTACATATCCCAGCTTATCGTCTGCAATTGATCGGCACCAGCTATGAACTGCGGTGCTGTCAACTGTGTGGCCATCAGGCGACCAAGCGGGAAAAGCGCCTTCTCCAGGCCGATCAAAAACAAGCTTAAGCCAACGATGACATAAACAAAACCGATAACAACCCGTCGCAGGTTTCGTATCGGACGCCGCAACACCGCAAGCTGAAAACCGAACAGAATGACTGCAATGGGGATCACATCTTTGACAGTGGTGAAAAGGACGTCAATCCATTCCAGCAGAAAGCTCATGTGATCAGCATCCCATAGATCATGACAAAGATCATCGGCATCAATGAGGCAAAAGCGATCAGGCCAAAACCATCAATCATGGGATTACGGCCCTTGATGGATGATGCCAACCCCACTCCTAGGGCTGTTACCAGCGGTACGGTAATGGTCGATGTTGTGACACCGCCGGAATCATAGGCAATGCCGATGATTTCTTCTGGCGCCAGTGTGGTCATGATAACCACAAGTATGTAACCAATGATAATTATCCAGTGGATCGGCCAACCTTTGAGTATTCGCACAACGCCAAGCACGATCGCGAACCCCACTGCCAGCGCCACCGTAAACCGCAGCCCATTGGCATAGGTTGCCCGTGCTATGTCGGTGGTTTCAATCATTTCGGCTGCAGCTGCTACCGTGGCGGCTTCACCGGCGACGGCTATCAGTGCCGGTTCGGCTACAGTTGTCCCAAAACCGAGCGCGAAGGCAAATATTAATAGCCACCAGACGTTGCCTTTGCTGGCAAAGCTATACGCCATCGATTCGCCAATCGGGAAAAGCCCCATCTCCAGCCCGAAGATGAAGAATGTAAGACCAAGGATCACTGCTCCCATACCAATCAGCAGGCCCATGATATCCGGCAGGGGCTGTTGCAGGACAAGTAGTTGAAAAAACAACACCACCGCAACAATCGGCACAAGGTCGCGGGCACTGCCAATCAGCGACTGCAGAAATTTCTTCAATGAAGCATACTGGCTCATGGCTCAGACAGACACTTATGTAATGCCAGTCTACATAATAATGCAATTGGAAAAGATATTGTGAGTAACCGGGAGCTACGCTGCGTTTCCACCCGATAAATTGACATTGCTTACCAGGCTTATACGACCATTGGGTGCGGATTCGAAGCTTATTATCCCGAACGGCAGTCTGGCAGGCGGTCGTTCAGAAAGTGGGTCTGCATACCCATGTGCGTATAATAACCGAGAGAACAATCGTGGGTTCGCGATTTTTGGCCAGCAAGCACCATAGTGAAGGGTAGCAGCGGTCAGATTGTGGGTAGCCGATCAATCAGGCATAGTATTGACTCTGTTGCCCGCCGCCAAATACTTTCAAGGACCATCTAATGAATAACAGGCTTATGTTACCTGGGCGACAATCGTGATAGGTATAGGTGCTTTGTTCGGCAAGGTTTTTAAACGCCCAAAAGCATAACAGTTTATGGACTTAGTTTAACGGTTAATATTTGTAATGATATACGGCAAAACCAGCAATTATTGGTTTGGTTATTCAGGTGGGTTCTGGATAATACTCATTCTATTGGTTGTATCAAATATTGCCAGCGCACAGATATACAAATATAAAGACGAAAATGGCCGATGGGTATTTACTGACAAACCACCAGTCAGTGAACAGGCTGAAACCATTCAGATTAAATCGGCAGCGAAAGCCGCCGCTGAGCCTGAAGTGATAGCTGAACGCGTTGATGGTCAGAATGTTCTCAAAGTAGTCAATCCATTACCGGTTGTGATAGAAGCTGAATTGTTATCTTCAGTATTTGGCAATCAGCCGCGTAAACAAGTGATTGGTTCTCAATCAACTGCGGTCTTATATCAGGGTACTCAGGCGATTCCAGAGTTTGGCTTTCGATGGACATTGGGTGATCCGGCGGCACAGCAGGATGATTATGCCTATCGCCTGCCGCTACCAGCCAATGGGACTTATCGAATATCGCAGGCATTTAATGGCCGTTTTTCACATGGGCAACAACCGAGCAGCTATGCCGTGGATTTTGAAATGCCGGAGGGCACAGACATTACTGCGGCACGTGATGGTGTGGTGGTTTTGATTAAAGACAATTATGGCTTTGGAGGCAAAAGCGATTATTTTCTGGATAAAGCCAATCATGTCATGGTGTTTCACGCGGATGGTACCTATGCCATTTATGCGCATATTTTGCAGGGCTCGGTAACGGTTGATCCCGGCGACAGGGTACTTGCCGGTCAGCGTATTGCCAGATCCGGGTCATCCGGTTTTTCTACTGGGCCACATTTGCATTTTGCGTTACTTAGAAACAGCAATTCTCAGTTGGTTTCGATACCGTTTATGTTCAGAGATAGTCAGGGTAAAAAGTTCACGCCCATACCGGGAATGGAAGTGAATGGTCGCTAGGTGCATATTAGAAGAACGGTGCTTTGGCAGTAGTTCAATGGCCCGGGACTCTACGGTTTTTTAGTCGTGTGACAATGTGATCTGGTATGTGCAACAGGAATTAGAATGAAAGTATTGATGAATATTATTTTGGTCATCCTAGTGTTTCTGGCAATTGCATCGGGTGTTAGCAAAATGATGCTGATGCAGCAAGAGGTTGAGTTTTTTGGTCAATATGGGTTTAGCGATTTTATTTTGGTTATCTTTGGCGTCATTCAGTTACTTGGCGGAATATTTTTAATTTTTCAAAAGACCAGAGTGATAGGGGCGATAATGGTGGCTATCACCTTTTTGGTCTCACTGATTATGCTATTGATGGCAGGCAATGTTGTGATGGCAGTCATTACTTTTGTATGTGTCATGTTGCTGGGGTTGGTATTAAAGCCATCGTATAAAACCAGGCATTAGCGTGCCTGTGAGAGAGCAGATTAAAAGATGAGGGATGCACAATTCGCCTGAGCTGAGTAATGGCCTCAGATCAGGCAGCTTTTACTAACTGAATAGCCCGCCTGAATTGAAAACAAAAGGTGATTGCACCACTGGTGCACTTCATGGCCTTTACTTGTAACAGTGCCAATGTCGTGTTTTAACCTTCCAGCAATTTAAGTGCTTTGCGGGCTGTTTGTGCACCACGATGACAGGGCGGGTATAGCGATGGTTATCGACCACATACACTTTCTTATGCGCATGTCCACAGCCAGTCATCAAAATCACCAATATCAAATAGCTCACTCGCAGCATTGTATTGCTCCTCAAAGACTTAACCATTAACTCTATAACGTCTGAACCAGCACTGGGTTGACGGTAGTGATTGTCAGCAGGTTTTCGGAAGGTTCATGGAAGAGACTATTGCTACGCTTTGTTTCAAATATCCACCGGCATGCCCTGGGGTGTGTGAAAGCGATATAAAACAATAACATAGCGAGGAAAAGCAATGACCACAGCGAATACAGTACCTGATTTATCCCAACCTTTGATCAATGAGCCAGAGCAGACATCGCCTCCAGCGCAGACCAGCAGTCTGGGGCCGCTGGAGAGTTTGGTCGGGACCTGGACCAATCAGAATATTCACGGTACCGATAAAGGCGGACCAGCAAGTCCTTATGCCTATAACCTGATGGTGCTGCCACAGGTGGATTCATCTTCGCCGACGGGTTACATTTTGAAGAATTTCTCGTATTACGAGGAAATCACTTTTTCTTCCATTCATGGTAATGCCCCCAACCGAGGTGGTATGGGCACTCAGGTAGCCAATACACTGTTTTATGAGCAGCGGGTGTACTTTGCAGATGGACCCAATAAAGATGCTCTGGTGCATGCCGAAAATGGTTCGTGGCTGTTTTTGAGTGATCGTTTGCAGCTGCTGGGCCCCTATGGTGATGGTGAAGGCCCCAATGTGGGCACAGAAACCCTGCCGGACAGCAAAGTGCCGACTCAGGAATATGACATTGTTAAACAGATGTCAGTACCGCATGGCAATTCCATTTTGTCTGCAGGTAAATACATCGAAAAATCTTCTGGCTCACCGGTCATTACAGCTCCCCCGGTGGTGCTGCCCACAGGTGTGAACACGGACCAGTACAGTGTTCAAAGTGTTGGCAATTTAAACCCGGCATTCACCAACAACCCTAACCAGCCATTGATCGATGCATTGAATGTCCAAAATGCGGATAAGTATATTCAGCTGTATGTGGACTCAAACAATGGAGGACACCCGGTCACCAATATTGGTTTTGAGCAGCAGCATGCCAAAGTGACTCGCTACTATGCCAATTACTGGCTGGAGGCTTTCGGTGGTTCCCCCGAATATACCCAACTGCAATATTCGCAGACCATTCTGATGGACATTCCCATTGCTGGTGTGGGGGTGGTGAGCTTTCCGCATATCACTGCCAATACACTCACCAAAAAAGCATAACCAATCCAATAATCAATGATAAGAAGGAGTCAATAATGTCGACACAGGATATTGATCATTTACCAGAAAAAGCAGAGATGGTCATTGTGGGCGCAGGGGTATCGGGGTTGTATTGTGCCTGGCGACTGCTGGATAAAAACCCATCACAAAAAGTGGTGATTGTGGAACGCCTGAACCGCACGGGAGGCCGTTTGGATACCGATTTGATTAAAATTAAGGGGGATGATGGGGTTCAAACCGTGCGTGACGAAGAAGGTGGTATGCGCTTTAACTATGGTATGCAGGAGTTGATGGCGCTCAATGGGGCGTTAAACCTCTGTGACGATATCGTACCGTTTCCGATGGCGCCAACCGATGGGCCCAATAATAACCGTTACTTTTTCCGCGGTGGAAACTTTACCGTGGCAGAGTCCGAAGCCGACCCTTCTATCTGGAGCCAGTATTACAACCTGGCTGAAGATGAAAAAAACAAATCACCGGTGACCATTATCACCGAAGTTTATGACCGGATAGTTCGTCACAACAATGAAGTTCCACCGGATTATCCAACACCGGACTTCTGGCAAAAATTCCGTTTGGAATTTAAGTGGAATGGTACGCCGATGAACGAGTGGCAATTATGGGGGTTGTTACGGGAAATGGGGTATACCGAAGAGTGTATAACCATGCTGGCTCATGGCATTGGTTTTGAAGGGCCATTCTGGTCTTTGGCCAATGCTGGAGAGGCTTTCCAGATTTTGGAAGACTTCCCCAAAAACCCTACCTATTTCACCTTTCGCGACGGTTTTAGCACATTGCCGAATGCGCTGCGCAGTAAAGTTGAGCAGGCAGGTGGGCAAATATTCCTCAGTACGCATGTCAATGCCATTCATAAGAGCGAACATGGTTATCGCCTTAACCTGACGGTCGCACCCACTGATGAGTCATCCAGTCCCTTTGTGGACAATGGGGTGCATCGGGATATTCATGCATCAAAAATCATACTTGCCGTTGCTTCAAAAGCCATGGCTGATTTGTATGCCAGCTCTCCGGTGTTCAACAAAGCGTCACAGGCAGAGCAGATCTGGGAAGATATTCAGAGTGTGGTCAATATGCGCCTGCTGAAAATCAATATGTATTATGACGAAACCTGGTGGGAAGATGACGATGTGGTTGACCCCACTGTTCAGTACGGTCCGTCGTTTACGGATTTGCCAGTTAATTCCGTCTATCCATTTTATTCATTGGCTGGGCCGGCTGATTATCATAACCCGGCGGCATTAACCATTTATTGTGATTTTAATAACACCAATTTTTGGCAGGGCCTGCAGAATGTTGGCCCGTATTTTAACTCAGAGTTGCAGACCGCTCACAGTCGGCCACCACAGGTTTTATTTGCTGCATCAGAGGCCGTGGTTGAAGAGGCGACCAAGCAGTTCACACAAATCTTTAGGCCCAAAAAACCGATACCCCAACCTGTTTTAACCAGTTATCGTCTATGGGGTGGAGAAAGTGATTTTGGTTATGCTTATCATCAGTGGGCAATGAACGCAGATGACTCAGAGGTGATGCAACGCATGGTCGAACCGGTCGAGCATATTTATACCTGCAATGAGGCGTATTCGGATATGCAAGGCTGGGTCAATGGTTCATTGCGTTCGGCTGATCATGTGCTGGCCAAATTCAATATCCGGCCATTGATAGACGATCCGGATAACCGGCCATGTAAACCAAACGAGTCTAGTTGAGTTTATCCGGGCCACCAGTTGGCCCGGCTTTTTTATCAGCTGGGTTTAGATTGATCGTCTGGACTGCCTATCTAGTTCTACGTGCGGTAATACTTTGCCCTTGTTATGATCTGGTTTATGTACACCTTTGACTATTGAGGAATATCCTATGCGGGCCTTTATTAGTGCGTTTTGTTTGTTGCTGGCTGTTGGCAATGCTTATGGCTGGGGAAAAACCGGGCATCGTGTGACAGGTGCGGTGGCTGAATCTTTTTTATCAGACAATGCCCGACAAGGTATCCGGGATATATTGGGCGTTGAAGGTTTGGCGGAGAGTTCAGACTGGCCGGATTTTATGCGTTCCAGCCCGGAAGAATTCTGGCAGCGCGATGCCTCACCTTTTCATTATGTCACCGTTCCTGAAGGGCAAACCTATGTTGATGTGGGGCCGCCGCCAGAGGGGGATGGGGTTACAGCACTGGAGCAGTTTTCCAAAACCGTGAAAAGTACGGATGCCAGTCTGGACGAAAAGCAGCTCGCGTTGCGTTTTATTGTGCATATTATTGGTGATCTTCATCAACCGTTACATGTAGGCAATGGCACGGACCGGGGCGGCAATGACTTTCTGGTGACTTTTTTTGGCGAAGTATCTAATCTGCATTCGGTATGGGACAGTAAGTTGCTTGAAGATGAACAGCTTTCCTATAGTGAGTTAAGCCATTGGTTAACGGCCAAAATCACACCTGAATTATTTACTGAATGGAATGATGCCGACCCTTTGGTATGGGTTGCTGAGAGTGCCAAGATTCGAGACACCATCTACCCAGAGCAGCGTGATATACGTTGGGATTATATTTTCAATCATAGACACATATGGCGCACCAGATTGTCACAGGGGGGCGTCAGAATAGCGGCATATTTGAATCAATTATTTTCGGAAAGTTAAGCGAAGTGAATACAGTCGGTTGAAGGCATCAGCATCAATAATGATATTGATCTTGCTAATCAAAAGATGGGGCTTTTAATTGGCGTTTATCAGAGTGTGCTAAAGGCATTAGTCGTTGTATTGCAGTGGTAGGCTTGCACAAAGTACGAAGAAAGCGGTACTATGTGTACGAGTCAGGTCGTATAAAAACCACACACTATGAAACCATTCTCTCAATACCATCGAGCTTTGTTTTTATCTGTTGTTGGCCTTGTGCTGCTGGTAGCTAATGGGCTAACTAGCAATGCACAGGCACAACAGCCTGTAGAAGCTGCACACAGCGGCACCTATTTGACGCCCGGCAGAGACGGGGAAGGTTGGCTGGTCGAAGTTTTGAATGATACGACTGCCTTGATTATCTGGTTTACTTTTACGCCGGCTGAAAGTGATACCGGTATCCAGGCCTGGTTTGGCGGTGTGGGTCGTATTGAAGGGAATCGGATTATTGTGGATTCGGCCAATATTACCAGCGGTGCCATATTCGGTGATGCATTTGACCCGGCCGATGTTGTCAGAACACCCTGGGGCAGTATTGAGTTTGCCTTTGATGATCAAAGCAGTGGCACGATGAGTTTTGCTGGTTTGCCGGCCTACGGATCGGGCAGTCGCCCATTTGTTCGTCTTTCCGGTATTGTGGGTTTGCCATTTGGTGTAGCCGCTGCTGATCTGCCGCCACCAGTGCCTGGACAAGCAGGTATCAGCGGTACTTGGGTGGACTTTTCTCACGACGGGGAAGGTTGGTTCTTACAGGAAGTGGCACCCGGCGTGGTGGTGATAGCCTGGTTTACGTTCAACGATGTGGGTCAGCAGGTGTGGGTTATCGGCACGGGTGTTGTGCAGGATAATGTCGTCATGTTCGATAGTGTACGAATCGCTGATGGAACGGACTTTGGTGATGCGTTTGACGAAACCCAGGTTAATCGGATGCGATGGGGGGATATACGGATTGTATTTACCGATTGCAATACGGCGATCTTGACCTATCAATCTGATTTAGCAGAGTTTGGCGGAGGTCAATTGGAGCCTGTTCGGCTGACATCGCTACAAAACCTGAATTGTGCTTTCCCGCCTTTGGCCAATACCGACGCAGCCACCTGGCGCACCACCAGCAATACCGGTCCGACATTATCCTCAATCGCTGCAGCTCAACTGGATGATGCTATTTATGTGGCGGGTGGATTTGGTGCAGGTTTTTTTAGTGTGAATGAATTATGGCGTTATCAGCCGGCTAACAATACCTGGACACGCCTGCGTGATATGCCTGATATACGTGATGTTGCAGCGATGGCAGCTTTTGATGGGAAAATTTATGTATTTGGAGGCCTTATTACTAATCTCCTTGATGGCGCACCTGAAGATAATAACTGGCGATATGATCCGGAGACCAATGAATGGACAGTATTAACGCCTATGCCAGTCGGGCGTGCTGCCGGCGGTGCAGCCGTAATTGGTGACTACATATATGTTGCAGGCGGTACCAGTCAACGTTCCATCAGTCGTTATTCACCGGCAGAAGACAATTGGGAACTGATTTCCGTTGCGGATGCTTTTGAGAGAAACTCCTGTGCAGTAGTGGCTTTTCAGGGAGAGCTTTGGATTATGGGCGGTGGTGGTCGAGAGCTGGGGGGTCAACCCATCAATCGAACAGTCAGTATCTTTGATCCAGTCACTGGCATTTCTCGTCCAGGGCCTTCAATGAACTTTCAACGCAGTGGTTTTGCTGCCGCCACCGTTGGCGGGCGTGTTGTGGTCAATGGTGGTCAAAACTTTTTACCACCTATTGTTGAGAACAGGGCTGAAGCCTATAACCCAGAAACCGGGCTTTGGGAGGATATAGCGACAGCACCGATTGCAGTTCATGGTAATGCTGGCGCCGCATTGGATGGCGATTTTTATTCCATGTTAGGCACAATGCTGTTCAATGGCCTGGACAATATCGGTCAGGCACAGGTGTTGGAAATACCAACCCCATAATCGTTAATCTATCGAGACCACATTGGCCAGGGTGTCATGGTGGGCAGAGATCAGCGAGCGCAGGTAATAACTAATGTCGTCAAGACCTTTAAAGCCGACCCGTTTGGCCACAACATCGCGTTGTTGTTCGTTCATTGTTTGTGGCTCGGCGAATGCCTGCAATGAAGGGTAAAATCCAATGGTCATAATATCCGCGTCGCCGCCGCCATCCATGACGAATATCTCATTGGCGGTTCGGCCAACGCCTCGCAGATAGGCATTTTCGATGATTCGTTGGTGCAACAGTTCCTGCTTTTTTCCAGCCAGCGCGTGGAATATTTCGATATGCAAAAAGCTATTGTCTTTGAACTGTGCTTCAAGCCGTTCCAGAGATGGGCCATAACTGAATAAATCTTCTTTAAATGCCGTGATATCTTCCAGTCGCTGCAATAATGTGGCATTTTTTTGATGAGCAGCCCGGCGTTGTGTCAACTTGTCCTCAGCAAAATATTGACTGTAGCTGATCATCGGATGAATCAGCATGATATCCCAGTGATCACCTTGTGAGTGCCGGCCTATAAACGGTGCGCGTTCACTCCAGCCAGTATAAAAACCCTGCTTTATCAGTGTTCGGTTGATATCAATGAATTCCTGCAAATGACCAGGAGCGGCGCGGTAGGTTTGGATACGGTAAAGCGTATCGGGCGTATTGGCGGTAGAAGCCGAATTTTCGTCAGATTTCTGAATCTGCGCCTGGGCAAGATTCAAAAATAGAACCAACAAAGCAAAAATAATCGAGGCTTTTTTCATTATGGTTTTCCATTCGTGGTGCATGTTGTCAGGACAACACCAGATTGCCGCCAGCATAGCGCTGCTGGTCAGTGAATACAAATGCATGTCATCACTGACTTTACAGCCCGGTAAACCTTTTTCGTGCTGCCTGCATCAAAGTTCAGAGCGAGCATGTTTTTGAGCAATGGTGATGTGGCTCGAACGGAAGCACATCAACTTGTAAAACCATGGCCGATTCGCATTGGTATGCAATTTGCATAGGTATCGATAGAACAATAACAACAGGATCTGTTTGGAATGCTGTTTAACACGCCACTGTTTTTTCTTTTCTTTATTATTTTCTTATTGTTCTACGGCTTTGTGTTCTTGCAAAGAACACCGCGTTTGTACCTTATCCTGGTGGCCAGTCTGGTGTTTTATGGGGCCTGGAACTATAAGTTTATTCCACTTTTGGTGGGCAGTGCTGTAGCAGATTATTTCCTGGCTTTGGCCATCGGTGCGGCACAAACCCAGAAAGCCAAAAAGTTCTATCTGACTTTATCGATAGCGATGAACTTGGGTATTTTGGCGTTATTTAAATATGCCGATTTTGCTATCAATTCAGTGGCAGACTTGTTGCAGGTGCTTGGATATAGCACCTCATTTCCGACTTTGTCTTGGGTATTGCCGGTCGGTATCTCGTTTTATACCTTCCAGAGTTTGAGTTACACCATTGATGTTTATCGGGGAGATATGCAACCTCGTAAGGGCTTGGTGGCCTTTACAGCAGCTTTATCATTTTTCCCACAGCTGGTGGCAGGGCCCATTCTACGCGCCAGACAGATATTGCCCCAGTTTCATCGGTTACCAGTACCCAACTGGATCAATATCAAGCATGGTTTTTTATTGATTACGGTTGGCCTGGTTAAGAAAACGATGGCCGATTTATTGGCGGCACCAGCTGCAACCGCATTTGATGGCAGCTCGGTCAGCTTGCTGGAAACCTGGACAGGGGTATTGGCGTTTGCCGGGCAGATTTACGGTGATTTTTCCGGCTACAGTGATATGGCCATTGGTTTGGCTTTATTGCTCGGTTTTCAAATACCATTAAACTTCCGTTTGCCCTACTTCGCTGTATCCCCAGTGGATTTTTGGCGGCGTTGGCATATTTCACTGTCTAGCTGGCTGCGTGATTATTTGTATATTTCTTTGGGTGGCAAATACAACCGTTATCGAAACATTATGATCACCATGTTATTGGGAGGGTTATGGCATGGTGCAGCTTGGACGTTTGTGGTCTGGGGGGCTTTTCATGGGTTAATTATTACCGCGACACATTATTTAAGTGACCTCAGGCTGTTTGCCGGGTTGTCACAATCGAGTAGTAAATGGGTCAAGGTGATTAAATGGGGAATCACATTTTATCTGGTGTTGCTGGGGTGGGTCTTTTTCCGCGCAGTTGATCTGGATTCGGCCTGGCGTGTGCTGGTTGATATGCACACTTTCAGTGGTTTGCCTGATACAGGCATCGCTGCCGGGACAATATTTTTATTGACTGTGAGTGCTTTATTGGTGATGCACCTGATCGATTATTTCGTGATCAATAAAGCCGGCAAGTTAGAAAACAAGCCGTGGTTATTCTGGCTGTTATTGGTGGTTGGCCAGGCCGTTTGTTTAATGATAGGAGAACCAAGCAGTGAGTTCATCTACTTCCAGTTCTAAAAATGGTATTGAGTTGAATGCCGAATTAAACACCACAGCTGAGTTGGGTGCCGATGGTGCTCCCAATCCACGGGTGATTTATTTGAAGACTTTGTTGGTTATTTTGCTGGGGATGGGTATCAGCTTGGGGGCTGTGCGCATATTTACCTATATGAATGATGCCAGTGCGGAGAGCTTTTTAGGTCGGGTGCTGGAAGCCAGAGCTGCTTTACCACAGATTACTCAGGAACAAGATGATCTGGTTATGTTTTTTGGTTCATCAATGGTGAGGGCGGGGTTTTCTGCCCGGCAGTTTGACCGGGAACTGGCTGAACAGGGTGTTGACGTTAAGTCTTTTAATTTTGGTTTTGGAGGGTTGAATCCATTATTCCAGGATTATTTATCGCGCAGAATTGCAGATAGGTTTGTACAAGATGACCGACGACTTAAGCTCGCCCTGATTGAGTTTAATCCTTTCCAAACCACCGTCACCCGACGAAATCGTGCCCGAGAAGCAGAAGACTCATTTATATCGATTCTGGCAAGCTCGGAAGAGTTGCTACAAATCGGGTTAAAAGATCCTGCTACGGCTGTACGAATGGCCAATATCCGTTATTTACGTGACGGCGTTTCTGCAGAAATGATTACCAATTTTTTCAGTCGCCCATTCCAGGCACCCAGGCCGCGAACGGAACTGATTGAAGACGAACAACAAGCTGCCCGGCTGGATGAGTTGGGTGATGTTCTGAATGAACGGTTTGAACAGGATTATCCGGACTTTGATGGTGCCAATTGGTCATATGAATGGCAGGGTGCAGGCACTATTCCAGAAGAACGTTCAGCCGATACATTGGCCGTTTTTGAAGAATATTATGGTCTATTGGCTAGCGATTACCAAATGGATAATGACCGCTTATCGCGAATCCATACTGCCGATATTATCGAGCTGAATTTTGATCAAGAGCTGGTGGATTCGTTTATCCAGATTGTTAAAAACTTCCAGCGAATTTCTGATCATGTTGAAGTGGTACTGTTACCTAAAAATACCAAGTGGATTCAAAACCCGCCAGAAGCTTTGGCACGCCAGCAGGAAGTGGTTGATCGGATTGCTGCAGAAACTGGTGTAAATATTAGTGATTTTCAGACTATTGATGAGATCAAGCCCGAGATGTTCAGCGATACCACCCATTTAGCCAGGTATTTAGGCGATGTGCCATTTACCAGTTTTCTGGTAGAGCAATATGTGGAAAGACTGCAATAGTGATTGAGATGATAAACACTCCAGGAATTAGAATTGGTCAGCATGGTTTACGCTTTTTAATTGACATAATTTTCACTATGTTAAGAGTATAAATTTAGTTTCTAGCGCTAATAAAAGGCTAAGTAATATCCCTATAAGTGCTGGTTTGAGGGGTTGGCCATATCATCAGTTCTATAATGCTCAACCCTAAATATGGCACAGGCCATAAATGAAGGCGTGGGTATGGAGTTGCCGCATAGCAACACGATGAAATAGTTCTGCTGAGGTCAGTTTCAATATTTATTGCCGTATTAGTAGGTTCTGTGTCATTTGCGCATCAGGATGGATAGTCCTGTTTTTTTTCGCATTTCATGGAGGAGAAAATCCTATGAGACAGAGTCTTCTTATACTCACCAGTTTCCTAGTTACTTTATTGATAGGCTGCACCACAGTGCCGCTTGATCAAGATGCTGAGGTGGCGTTTTATCGTGATGGCAACAAGTTAATGAAACCAGGTGTTACAGCACCGCCGTCTGTAATCGATCGCGCCTCGACCAAACGCAAAGACATCCGGATATCAGGACAAGGTTCAATTGAATATCGTGCCGCTGGACCCTATTTTGTCGATCTGGCCACTGTGCCAACGCTCGCTGAAAAGGCAGTTGGCGCAAAAGGTCAAAGCGGCAAGGGTGCGGTGGTTGCCGGTGGCAGCAGAATTGGATCGCCGTTTGATAACGACCAGGTTGCTGCTGCTCAGGCTGCTGCCGCCAGTCAACCGCCAAATTTCAGTATCCAGCAAATAGCTGAGGGTGTCGCAGCACGTGACGACGATGACGACGATGATAATGACCCCCTTGAAATTGAGGAGGGTTTTGACAGTATTGGCGCTGAAGATTGTTGTGTTGGCACAGATGATCCTGGAGCTGTGGTACCACCCGATCCAGATCTTGCGGTTAGCAAAAATCATGTGATCGCTGTAGTCAATATCTCATTTGAAATTTATGATGATGATGGCAATGTCGTTCAAGCGGCCACTTCATTTAGTGACTTTTTCGCCGGTGTGCCAGGCTGTACTGGGGTGTTCGATCCGGACGTGGTATTTGATGAGGAAAACAAGCGTTTCATCATGGGTATCGACGGTGGAGGCAGTGATTTTTGTATCGCTGTCAGCCGCAAGAAAAACCCAACCAAAGGCTGGGATTTATTCTCATTCCCTGCAGACATTAACGGTGAATTTTTTGATTTCCCACATATGGGCGTTGGTGTAGATGCTATTTTTGTCGGTTCTAACCAATTTAATCCTGGTTTTGCCGGCGGTCGGGTATTTGCGGTTAACCGTGATGACTTGTTCAATGGCGTAGCGCCTGCAGTGGTTACTCGTTTGATCCCCAATTTTGATAGCACTCCGCAACCAGCCAATTTGCACGGTGCGCGTCAGGGCACTTTTCCGGACAGTGGCCCACATTTCATTATGACCGAAGTATTCGATGGCATTACCCACTCTGTGTATTCTTGGGATGATCCGTTTGGTGCAGATATTCTGACACTTGCAGGTGATGTGGATTTGGCCACCGCATCCGGTGTTCCATGTCCAGGCTTTTCGTGTTTCCCGGTTGATGTTCCCCAGGCAGGTTCGCCGGAGTTTTTACAGGCCAATGATTTTCGTGGGCAGGAAACCGAATTCCGCAATGGCTTTTTGTGGACTACTCAGACCATTTCTTGTAATCCTGGTGGCGGGGTAGTGGATTGTATACGCTGGGCGCAAATTGACCCACTGGCCGTTAATGTACCAACCAGCACCGATGGTGTAGTGGATGCCGGAGTGATTGCCAGTGATGGCGAGTTCCGGTTCTTTCCATCAATCTCTGCTAACGATTGCAATGATATGGCCGTAGGCTATACCAAGAGCAGTGCTACCACATTTGCTTCGGTATTTGCCACTGGTAGAGAAGAAGACGATCCACCGGGAACAGTACGTGATGAGGTACAGTTAAAAGCGGGTGAAATACCTTATACTTCGTTCCAGTCTCCTGGCCCGCACCGCTGGGGGGATTATTCCGGTATGGCAGTCGACCCTGACGGTGAGAATTTCTGGTATATCGGTGAATACAGTGGTGTAGGCGATAACCCATTTGCTGATTGGCGCAACTTTATCAGCGAACTCGAATTCGACTGCGATGCAGACGACGACGATGATGATGACGACGACGATGACGATGATGATGATGACGACGACGATGATAGTCCAGCTATAGCTAAGCAGGGTTAATTCATTATCATTCAATGGTTAAGATTTATTCGTAATGTGATTTGTAAATAGTAAGGGCTGTCAAAGACAGCCCTTTTTATATCTGAAGGATAATTAAGTCAGCTTGAGTGATGGATGCCGTTCAACTTTATGCATGTTGGGCTTGGTGCTGCGATAGTTTTTAGGCAGTAGATACAGGTATGGTTTGCCGCCAGCTGGTTTTAATAATTTCATTGCCGGAGCACCGGGCTGTGATAATACCGTAAGATGATAATCAACACTTGAGCTGATGAGTTTTTAATTATTAACTTTGACTTGCTTTAAGTCCAAGTTTTATCGATGTGAAGTAGCGCAAAATAAAGAATCCATGCCCATATTGATCAGGGCATGGATTCTTTGATATTGACTAGAATGAATATTGGTACCCCGCGGTAAGCATCCACTCACTTTCCAATTGCGGGCCATCCAGGTCCTGATGCAAGGGCAGGTTGAACTCGAATGCCAAACGATGCCCGGCTAACGAGCCTGACCCCAAAAGGTTTAGTCCCAAACCTAAGTCAAGACGGGTAACGCCCTGGCGATCAGGGTCTGCCGTTTGTACCGGAGCGACGATAAGTGCGTCTTGCCCATCTATATTGCCTCGGTCAAAGCCAGTCAACCGTACCGAGGTGCTGACATTGGGAGACCATAACCGACTTAACCAGGCGGTTAAGCGATGTTCATCACCGCGCCGATAGTCTGCACTGTTGTCTTCCACACGCAATACACTTCGCCATTGCATACCCCAGCCCCAGCGGGCCTGGTCACCGGCATAGGTTATACCGACAATGGGGTCAAATGATCCAGAGCCGATTTGCATGGGGTAGGGAAGGCGCAGGGTTGGTGTTGCACCGGTGGGTGCGAGTACGGTGTCTATTTCGCGGAACTCACCAGTAGGTAGCGAAACACCTGCAGTCAGGTGTGCTCTATGGTTCGGTCGGTCCAGTAATCGAAACAACCCTGCTACGCTGGTATCCCCAAAACCCTCTGATCGTGTAGTGAATTCACCAAGGATATTGGCCCCCATAGCACCCTGAAAGGTCACATGATCCATTTCTTTTTCGGTGTAGTTGGCCATTACCATTAGCGTTACCCAGTCAGCAGGTGCATACATCATTCCCAGCATATGCATCTGGGTAGTCATTCTGGTAGGTACAACACGCAGAGTGGGTGGTTGCATTGGTAAACCAAAAAAACGATTAGGCTCTGTCGTTGCAATGGTCTCGGGAGATACTCGATCAGAACCAATGCGACTATCCTCCATAAACATTCGCATATATCGGTATGAGACCATCCATTCACCTTTCTTATGAATATGATCACCCATTACACCAATAGGTGCATGTGAATCAGCACGTCCAACCGCGGATGCTTGATGAGATGTGTCCGCACTGACCAGTCTGGTGACGACACTTAATGCCGCAACCAATATTAATTTATAAATCTGCATAATAACTCCTAACCCATACGCACCACCGAGCTGTGTCGGTGTGCGTATCACTTAATTTGTTCAATAATTTTGTGTTTAGCTTGGGTTGATTAGTGGAGGTGCACGAGTCTGATAGCTTGCGGTTGTTTTAGATGTGAGTGTCTGTTGAGTAGACAGGAAACAAACCTTGCAGGTGTTAGTAACAATAAATGCAGGGGGCTCGGGGACGGTGGTTTTTGCGGCTTGGTGGACACCGATATAGCATGCTGAGCCATTGTCTTGCTCATGCTCACTTTCATCATTATGTTGCTGATGATCATCAGTGCTAAAGAATCCATCAGGCATACCATATGGACAAATGACAATCCATTGTCCTTGGCTGATGCTTCCTGGCATGTAGCCTGTCGGATAAGCAATATTAAACAATAGCGCATATAACGCTAGTGCTAGGGGCCAATTTTTTGAGCGCCTATTGCGCTGCATTTTTCTCTAACCACTCAATATTGGTGTGCCGTCGATATTAACATGGATAAAGAAGAGAAACAGCAAGTCATTATTGAGGGCGATTTTTATTCTAAATGAGGCTATCAATATTCATAATCAATAAGGCTTGGCAGGGCCAAGGGCTACCAGCGGTAGCCTTTTTTATAGTTAAAGCCAACCAACCAGATCGGCTTATGGATGTCGTTCAACTTTGTGATTGATTGGCCGAGTCCCACGGCAGTTTTTAGTGCGCAAATGCAGGTATAGTTTGCCGCCCGGCCAGTCTTTTATATCTTTGCTGGTGCCTATGGTTGAACCGGTGGTGGGGTGTTGATTGGCCAGTTCAGCTTCACTAAAGGTCGCCAGCTTTTTGGCTGATGCGGGTTTAGGGCCATCCAGTACATCGACCTCGCCATTGCGCCAGTTAGGTGTTGCAGAAGCGTAAGCAAGGGTTACTTCCAGTGTTCCAGATTTAAAGCTACCTATAGATACAGGGTTGCAATGTTCTAAAGTTGTCGTTCCCATATTAACTCCCTTAATATAGTGTGGCTAATAATTAACGATGAAAAGCGCTTTATGCATCGGTGAAGCAATCTCAACGGAGCAGAGCTCCATCAAACTGCTGCTATTAACGTGTCCCTTCTGTAAATAATCGCTGTGCTTATGTGTTTTTTTTCAGCAGGCAGGTAAGGGCGTGCCTTATAGTAGGTCTAAGTGTTAAAAAATAGCTATAAATAAATAGGTTAATATACTTTGATTTTAAATCAAAACATAAGCAATCGCGCTGGCTATGCTCAGCCCTAATGCCAACCAAAACAATATCCGGACGGATTTACGATGTGCTGCTGCTTCAAAATAAAAAGCCACTTCACCAAAGCGGATACGGTCGCCATGATTAAGCGGGTGTTGAGTAATTTTCTTGCCGTTAACAAAGGTGCCGTTACTGGACAATAAATTAATAACCCGCCAAGTATTTTTATCGCTGACAATACGGGCATGTACTGCGGATACGGTGGGTTCATCGAGCACAACATCGTTGTCTTTATTGCGGCCTATACTGGTACGGCCTGTGTGAATCGCTATTTCCTGACCTTTGTTTGGGTCGGTAACACGAATTAGCTTGGCGCCTGTTTTAGACAGACGTACCGGTGCTTTATCGGCTTCTGCTATAGGGACATCCTGTAAGTGAAAAATCCGCGTTCCCTGTGGGCCATCATTGTTGTTGTTTTCGTTCATCATCCTTGGTCGGTCAGTTTTACGCTCATAAGGTGCAGCAATATACTGATATTGCTTTTGGGGTTAATTATACTATCGTTGCATGTGATCTTAGGGCCAAAATAAAGGCCAATATTGTTAAGTGCTGATCGACCAAAGAGTGCCGCTCACACAGTTGTTGGCCGGCACTGCAGTGTACGATCCGGTTTTCTTAAAGCCATAGCTGATCGCCCATACTGCATATTGTTGGCTGTTGCCGGTATTCGATACAGGGCGGTTGTGTAGGCAGTTCTGCTCATAGGCTCATCATAAATAATGAGAGTCGATAAAATGACAACGCACATAGTGAGAGCATAACGTCTATCTTGCAGCGATTATCGTGAGTATAGCAATGATATTCATTGGTTGGTTACAGGAGAAGGTTCAATAGCTTACTTGCCGAGCTTTGCTGAATGGAAGCTGCAGTGCTGATATGTGCCGAGACTGTTTAATTGAGCCAGTAGAAGTAAGTGATGATTGCGGCAGCAATCAGGCCAGCGGCAAAAAACCAGCCGGTTCTTCTGTGAAATAGTGAAACATTGATATCAGGTGCTTTGATGATGGTGGCGGTGATGTTGTCTCGTCCGCCGTTGGCCAGTGCAGCATCAATTAGGTCACTACAAATATCACTCAGACGTTTGGCATTATCGAGAACAACTGCAATGCCGTCATCATTGACTTCATCTGTCAAGCCATCACTGCACAGTAGCAGGCAGTCACCGGCTTGCAGGTGGCCGCTGACCACATCCACTTTAAGGCGCATTTGATGACTGATGCCGATTGCATGTGTAAGGCTTTTACGCTCTGGGTGATCATGGGCAGCCTGTGCATCCATATCATTCTGGCTAAGTAAAAACTGCAAGTATGAATGATCGCGTGTTATTTGCTTCAGTTTTTTGCCAGACCATAAATAACAACGGCTATCACCACTCCAGGCAACCTGATAGCGTAAGCCATCCAGGTGTACGGCTACGACAGTAGTGCCCATGCCGGCCAATTTGGCATCGTTTTGTATCGCTTCAAGAATGACCGGGTGAGCATCAGAAACGGCTTCAACCAAGTTTGAGCCGCTGCGGAAACTGCCGACAATGGTATCGGTTGCCAGCTGGCTGGCTATTTCCCCTGCTACATGACCGCCCATGCCATCGGCAATAACCCATAATCCCAGTTGAGTGTCGCTGGCGTAACAATCTTCATTGTGGGAGCTAACCAACCCGATATGGGTAGCGCTGCTGGCATCGATTGGTGCATGCCGCATAGACATTTGATTCCCTGACAATCCTTATGTGTTATTGGCTATTACCGCTGCACTTTATGTTATTGGCGTAGCATTCGAGAGAATATCGGTAAAAGCACTAAAAGCAGATCGCAGCATAGCATAAAGAGACAACATCATTGCTGTATCAACTTGTTAAGAGTGATGCTGTTATTATGTGATTAATCGGAAATTTGAATAAGATGCTGGAACTACGCCCTAACTGTGAATGTTGTAACAGGGACTTGCCCCCGGACTCTCCGCTGGCGATGATTTGTACCTTTGAATGCACTTTTTGTCGGCATTGTGTTGAAGGTCAACTTGATCAAAGCTGCCCCAATTGTGGTGGTAACCTGGTGCCGAGACCTATCCGTCCGAAGGTACTTTTGGAAAAGTATCCGGCATCCAGAAAACGGGTGTTTAATCCCAAACTGGATAATGCTTAAGCATAACTATATCCGCTATAAGCTACAGTTAAATTAATGATGAATTTGATGGCACAGCGTCATCAAGGAGCACAATATGTCAGATACGAGCACGCAAACAGGTCAGTGCCTTTGTGGGGCCGTCAGAATCGTTGCCAGTCAAGCCAGTCGCAAGGTGGGTGCATGCCATTGCAACATGTGTCGGCGTTGGGGTTGTGGCCCATATATGGCCGTGGATTGTGGTACTGATGTCAGTTTTGAAGGTGAACAGTCGATTAAGGTCTTTGATTCATCCGACTGGGCGGAACGCGCGTTCTGCCGGGAATGTGGTAGCAATCTGTTTTACCGTTTAAAGCAAACAGGTGGTCATTTTGTCAACGCCGGTCTGTTTAATGATTTCACCGAAGCAGTATTTGATCATCAGGTATTTATTGATGAGAAACCAGATTACTACGATTTTGCCAATCAAACTCACAATATGACAGGAGCAGAGCTGTTTGCTCAGTTCAGCGGTGAAACTTAGGTTGTGGATGGGGGTTCGTAACACTTTTTTGTCCGGTTTAAACCCTTCCTACAAGCCTTGTAGGAGATTTCCTACAAACACTCGCGCTAAATTCTGAACAGCGAATCCTGCTGAGGGTGGTATAAATAGTGTCAGGTCAAGAGCAGTGACAATGTATCGCTGCGCTGACCTGGTTAGAGAGCATTATTGATACTAAGAGTCAGTGGTTGATAGAGTGAAAGTTGTTAATACGGTAGAACAATTGAGTGAGTTACAGCAGCGATGGTCTTCATTGCCATCGGTCTTGCATATGCCGGATTATATCCTTGACATTCCCGAATTGACTGGCCAGCAAAATGACGAGATAAGCAGGAAAATCAATAATAAAATAAAAACCTGTGGTTGTTTTGTGACAAGACTCTTTTTAATGATTGCATCTTGTATGCTATCAATAGACTTTCTGATTGGCGGCTATTTTTTTCTGGTTGGTGGTTTGATTGATATCGTCATAAGAATGGCAGTTTTTGTGGGATCAGTGATGATTTTTAGAGCGCTGGTTGTGCTGCTGGCCAGGGTGTTGTTAATTCAATTAACCAATAAAACCATTCAACAGGCATTACAGGCCAGAGCCCGGTTAAGTGGTATTTGAATATTAAATAGCCTGAGTATTTTTATTCGATCTATGAATAACAATACTCTGTAGATAACAATAATAACTATAAGGAAGATACCATTTATTTGGTTTAGCAGGCGCCGTAAGCGGCGCCTTTTTTTTGCATCTAAGTTTTGCGCGTGGCGCTGTGATAAGTGGATGTTTCAATCAGGATACGTTGCTAACGGAATATATGCTAACAGTCGAGCACAGCATAATAATGGAGTATTCCATCAAAGCGATTGGTGTCGTAGTATTCATTGCTATTAGCGGTGCTTACAGTTCACTCAGCTTGCTATCATTGATTCATCATCACATCGGGTTGTGTTACTCTGCCAGAGTAAGTGGATGCACTCTCTTGCTCCCGATAAATGATTCCGTTTAACCATTAACCAGCAGAAATGGAAATGCAAAAAATATTCGTTCTTTCGGCTTTATTATTCAGCATGGCAGCCATTGCCGATGATCAGACGGCTGAACGCTCCACGCAGTTTGATGCCAGTAGTTTTGTGCAGTTGGCATTGGATTGTGTTCATCAGCAGTACCCTAATAAAATTGCTCATGTATTAAACGATGATGCTGATGCACAAACACCAAAAACACTCTACCCCGCATTTTATGGGTGTTTTGATTGGCACTCGGCAGTGCATGGGCACTGGCAGTTGGCTCGTTATATGCGTTTGTACCCCGATACTCAACGGGCTGAAGCCGCTAAAGCTGCACTGCAGCGTTCAATTACTGCAGAGAATATTCGAATAGAAACGGCTTACTTTAAGGCCGACGGTCGCAGTGGTTTCGAACGACCCTACGGGCTGGCATGGTTGATGCAGTTGCATGCAGAGCTGATAGAGATAGACAGCCCTTTGGCGACAACCCTGGACCCGTTGGTGCAACAGGCTCGTGTACAACTTGCCGAATGGTTGCCCAAACTGAACTATCCGATTCGTATTGGCGAGCACTTCCAGACTGCATTTGCTTTCGGTCTCATGCTGGATTGGGCACGGACAGTTGATGACTCAGGGTTTGAGCAGTTACTGGTTCAGCGTAGCCGTGCTTTATATGGTGAAGATCGGGATTGTCCCTTGAGTTATGAGCCTTCTGGCCATGATTTTCTATCCCCGTGTATAGCCGAAGCAGATTTAATGCGCCGGGTATTAAATCAATCAGACTATATGCAATGGTTGAAACGCTTTTTACCGACGATTGGACAACCTGGCTGGTTACCTGTTGCACAGGTGACTGATCGCATAGATGGCAAGCTGGCGCATTTGGACGGTTTGAACTTATCACGTGCCTGGATGCTGGAAGGCATGGCTTCGGGTTTGCCGAAATCTGATCCTCGCCACGCTGCATTGACCCAAACCGCAAATGCACATAAACAGACCGGATTGGAAGGTATCGCCAGCGGGCATTATGCCGGTCAGCACTGGCTGGGTAGTTTTGCAATGTATTTGGAAACCCGGCGTGGCATCCGTTAGCCGGTGATATTCAGCAGGCACAATGAATAAAATATACTTTGACTACAATGCCAGTGCGCCGGTTGAGCCTGCAGTGGCCGATGCAATGGCTGATTATTCGAGAAACGCATTCGCATTTGGTAATCCATCGCTGATTCATTGGGCAGGCGCAGAAGCAAAACAGCGATTAATGCTTGCCAGAGAGCAGGTTGCAGACTTTATGCATGCCAGACCTGAAGAAATCTGCTTTACCAGTGGGGGTACAGAGTCGAATAATCATGTCATCAAAGGCGTGGTACAAAAAGCGATCGCTGAGAAGCAAGCGAGACCGCATATCATTACTTCATCAATTGAGCATCCTTCTATTTTGCGGACTTGTGATGCGGCGAGCTCGGACCTGGGTGCTGATATTACAATCGTACCTGTAGATCACGAAGGCAGGGTGGGTGTTGATGATATCGAAAAGGCGATCAATCCCGGGACCTGCCTGATATCTGTTATGCATGCCAATAACGAGTTTGGAACCATACAGCCCATCAGTCAAATAGGCGCTCTGGCCAGAAGTCATAACATTCCATTTCATGTTGACGCGGTTTGTTCAGCTGGAAAAACCGATATCAATGTACAGGCATTGAATGCCGATTTTTTATCTATTAGTGGCCATAAGATTTATGCCCCCAAAGGTATTGGTGTTTTGTACATTAACGATAATATCAACTCCAGGATCAACCCGTTAATCCATGGCGCTGGTCAACAGGCAGGGCAAAGATCGGGAACCGACAATGTCATGCTGGCGATTGGTTTGGGTGAGGCTTGCCGGATATCTACACTCAGAGATACTGAAGCATATCGAAACAAGCTGCATGATTTGACGGATTATTTTTTCCAACAGCTAAAAGCAGCCATGCCTGGGAGAATTGAATTTAACGGTTGTTTATCTAAGCAAGAGCGCTTGTGCAATACTTTGAATGTCTCTTTTTTAGGCAGCAACGGTTATGAGCTGTTGCAAAAACTGGGTTCGGAGATTGCTTTTACCGCTGGGTTGGCATGTTCTTATTCAGTGGCCATGTTGGGCAAAAATGCTGAGTGTGCAGAAGGTTCCGTGCGCTTTAGTCTGGGCAAATACAATACTGAGCCAGAGGTTGATTATACCGTTGCCCGGCTGGTCGAAGTATGTCAGTGAGTGATTGCAATTTAGCAGCCTCAACCAACCCGTTAGATGTCACTGATAAAAGTGCTTGAATTGTTCTAGTAAAGCCTGCAATCTAAGCGGCCAAAGTCACGATAGAGCAGAACAATGTCCAATTTACCCGGGGTCAGCGGGATGTCTTTGTATGTCCCGCCTTTGCGAGTATCTTTGCAGGATTGGTGTGAGTGGTATGGCCAGCCATGGGAAAAGGTCAATAAAGTGGTAGGCAGTGGTTTTCGTATGCTGCACCCACAGCAAGACGCTTACATACTGGCTGCCAACGCGGTATTGCGGTTAATCAAAGCTTATGACATTGATCCTCACCAAGTCGGTATGCTGGTGTTGGCTACTGAATCCAGCCAGGACAACGCCATTGGCGCGGTCATCGTGCGGGGTCTGGTGGACCAGGCACTGCGTTCAGCCGGGATGCCGGTATTGGCGCGGGGGATCGAGGTACCAGAAATCAAGCAGGCATGTATTGCGGGTATTTATGGCATTCAGAACGCTGTACGCTATTTGGCGACTGATGGTCAGGATAAGGTCGCAATCGTGGTGGCTGCTGATGTTGCCGAGTATCCACGTGGCAGCAGTGGAGAGCAAACGCAAGGGGCTGGTGCAGTGGCGGCATTGATCGAACCGGACGCGAAAATGTTTCGTTTGGATTTGCACAGCCGCGGCGATGCTTCGGCCTATCGTGGTCCAGATTTTAGAAAACCGCTGCATC
Organism: Wenzhouxiangellaceae bacterium; assembly: GCA_965230265.1. GTDB lineage: Bacteria > Pseudomonadota > Gammaproteobacteria > Xanthomonadales > Wenzhouxiangellaceae > JAJFKX01. Next base: position 95,763 of record OZ245999.1, read on the forward strand.
GCCACCATATGGATGCTTATCAGACCAGTGCTGATCGTTATCATGATTTTCCGGTTTTCAGTGGTCGCTATTCCACATACGCCTATATTGATGCCACCCTGAACGCGTTTAAACGCCATGTGGCCAAAAGCGATCAAAAACCTTTGCAGCTACTCGAAAAATATCATGCGGTATTTTTCCATCGGCCTTACCGTTATATGCCCATTCAGGGTTTGTCCTATTTGTATCTATATGGTTTGTTAAATGAAGACCAATCTGAGTTGCTGAGCAAGCTTTGTGTTGATGCACAAGTCGATCTTCAGTTATTGCGAGCAGAGGTTGATGCAGAGCCGGATTTGTTGGCTCACTTAGAAGCCCATGGTGCAGATACGCCACCGTATCCATTATTGGACAAACTGGCCAGCTTATTGCGTCGACATCCAGCTTTTAAAGATTATGTCGCTCAGAAAACCAGCTTAGGCTCTCAGACGGCTGCTGAGTTTGGTAATTTGTATTCAGCGGCGCTGTCAGCCTGGTTGGCGGCAGGTTTTGACGATGCTGCCAAGCAGGGCAAGGAGCTGGCTGACCAGTCATTGCTTGCCATCGGTTATGGCAGTGGTGATGCGGCTTTGGCCATGGCTGTACAACCAGTACCTGGCTGGCAGATTGCAGCGGCTAAAATTGATTGTGACGGTGCTTTGCAAAATGTTAGAAACATTAATCGCAACGAATATGAAAGCTTGCATGACCATGGTTGCCTGGATGATGATTTGCTATCGCCTGTTGGTTGTCGAATAGCCAAACTGGGTGAAGTTACCAGCGGTGCCTTTCAGGATATTGGTGTGCCGTACTACCACGCTGGTATGTCCGGGCTGATATCAGATAGTTGAGCAATAAAAAGTTAAGTTCCCTGGAAGAATTTTATCGCTGAGGGTAATAAGTAAGCAGACCATAACGAAGAGAGTTTGCTTATGAAACGTTTATTGACATTGCTATTGATAAGTCTGTCCTTGGCAGCGAATGCTGAAATTCGCTTATATGAGGTGACCCAAGGTCTGGAAATGCCTATCAATGAAGCACTCGCTGCGGTATTGTCGCTGCCCGATGAAAAAGGCAACCCATCTGGAGTGATCGAGTTACTGCCTACCGGTCAATTACTGGTCAATACCACCCCTCAGCTGCATACTGATATCGCCACATTGATCGAAGCGCTTGAGAATGCCTCTTTACCTGCAGAGCGTAATTATCTGATCAAGTTTTGGGTAATATTTGTACCTGATTCAAATGAGACTGTATTGACCCAGCAGCGTTTGCCCGATGATCAGCAATTGCTAAGCGCTTTAAGCCAGCGATATGACGATCGTTCAATGCAGCTATTAATGCAAGCCAGTGCCAACTCGATTGCTAGCCGAAATGTTTCACTAAACCTGCCACAAGGTGGGGTTTCTTTCAGCTTAAGGGCAGGAAAATCAGGTTTAAGCATTTTCACCGATGTGATGATAAAACCCTCGAATGATCTAACCCTTAAACGGGGATCAAACTGGAATAATGTGCAGGCGGTATTGCAGCCGAATGAATACCTGGTGCTTGCTGAAAGTCAACAAATGCTCGAGCAGCAACCAGGCAAGCTGTTGCTGGTCATTCAGTGGGATGAAGCCGGAGTATAGCCAAGTGTCAGGTGGTGATGAGCAGCACTTTTGTGAACTGTATACGCGCCTGGAAAAACCGCTCTATAACACAGTCTATCGTTGGCTATGGCATCGTGAAGAATCTCAGGATATCGTCCAGCAGGCTTTTATGGCTTGCTGGAAGCAGCGGCAAAACTGGCAGGCAAAGGATTTAAAACCTTACGTGTTTGCCATTGCTTTGAACCTGACTAAAAAACGCCTGCGCTGGCAGTCATTGCGACAGTGGGTAGGTACTGAACAGCTTACTTCAACTGTACAGACTGATATGCCTGATGTTTATGCAGAGCAAGTGCTGCTGAGACAGTGTTTGGGAAAAATGCCGAAAATATTACGTGAAACACTATTGCTGGTAGAAGTGGGTGGTTTGAGTTATGCAGAGGTCGCAGCGGTTTTGAACATCGGTGTGGGTACTGTTGGTTCAAGACGGCATCGCGCTTTGGAATGGCTGAAAAATGAACTGAACGGTGCGGATTTATCGCATGATGAGGTATAGATGAATCGATTGTTTCCAATACTTGAACCGCCGCAGGGCGGTGAGCAGTTGCTACGGCAAAAACTATCAAAAACCCCGCGCAAACGTGTTGAATATTACATTACAGGCCGACTGGTCTGGGCAACAACATCGTTGGCAGTGTTTGCTCTATCCATGGTGATATTTTGGCAAATTAGTCACCAGCAGGATGGTTTTAACCAAGCTGGTTTGAGAGAAGACTCTCCTTTATGGCGCAATAGGCAAGTTCAGGCCTGGCTTAGTACGCCTGCTGAACATTTGCTTGTGCATGGTGAGCAGGAACAAGTCTTGCCGACGCAGTTGGTTTACCAGACAGAAGGTATGCGAATCTATCAGGTGCAACTGTCTGCAAGTACCGATGAATAAACTGTTTATTCTGTAATATCCAATCAATGGTGAATTAACGGCAGGCTTTATATTCGTCACCATTTCCAGCTCTGACCGTCTCAGGTCAGTCTTTGTACTTTGACTACGCCTGTTACCATAAGCGTTGATTTTGTTATTTGGATTAACGATGACACGAGTTTGGATGACTGCGTTGGCAGCGATGATATTGACCGCCTGCCAGCAGGATGAGCAAGGCCAATCCAATATTGCTACTTCGCCTTTATCAACGGTTGCTCAACTTGATTTTATGGACGCACCTGCGGGTGAATTGTCTGACAAAGCCTATCCGTTGGCATATCACTTGGCCATGCATATCGACCCTCGTGAGGATAGTTTTAGCGGCAATGCAGAAATTGATATTCGGCTGAACAATCCAGCCAATGGTATTTGGTTGCATGGCCAATCATTACAGGTCGATTCGGTGTTGTTGACAACAGGGGGTGGTCAGCAGAGCAGTGCTGAATATCAACAAGTATTGCCCTCTGGTGTATCGCGGGTAGATTTTGGTCGCCAGGTGGCTGCGGGTGATGTTCGTCTGACTTTTATCTACAGCGCCGACTTTGATCAGAATCTGGCAGGTTTATTTAAAGTTGATGAGCAAGGTGATGCTTATGCTCTGGCCAAATCCGAATCCATTCAAGCCAGAAAATACCTGCCGGGTTTTGACCAGCCGGGTTTTAAAGCACCGTTCACTATCTCCTTGACCATTCCCAAAGCGTTTCAGGCGATAGGCAATGCGCCGCAGGTCTCACGACAATCCGTCGATTCAGACTACGATCGCATCTCGTTTGCAACCACGCCACCAATGTCGACCTATTTATTATCTTTGGCGGTGGGGCCTTTTGATGTGGTTGAACGCGATGCGATTCCCGCCAGTGCGTTTCGCGATCAGCCGATTCCTTTGCGCGGTGTTGCCCGGCGCGGGCGCGGTGATGAGTTGGATTATGTATTGGACATTACGCCCCGCTATATCGAAATTTTTGAGCAGGCGCTGGGTCGACCATACCCTTTTCAAAAACTGGATATTGTTGCTGCACCTGCATGGCCCAGCGGTGCGACAGAGCTATCTGGAGCCATCACCTATCGGGAGGAGCGCCTGTTTCTGGATGATAACCCTTCTCCAGGCACACGTTTGGCCCTGCTGGGTATCCATGCCCATGAAATCGCCCATATGTGGTTCGGCAATCAGGTCACACCGCCATGGTGGGATGATCTGTGGTTAAAAGAAGGTTTTGCCACCTGGGCCACACCCATGGTGTTATCACTGTTTGAACCTGAAGGGCAACATGATTTAAATGGTCTGCAACGCAACTTTGCTGTAATGCGAGATGATTCACTGGCGGCTGCACGAGCCATACGTGAGCCGATTGATCGCAATGAAGATATTCGCAATGCCTATGACGGTATTACCTACTCCAAAAGCCAGGCTGTTATCCATATGGTTGATAGTTATTTTGGTGCAGCTAAGTTTCGCCGGGCCCTGGGCGGTTATTTGCAAGAGTATGCAGACACCGTGGCCAATTCAGAAGCGTTTTACACCGCCATTGGTCAGCAAACCGGTGAGCCGGAATTAACCCGCGTATTCAGGGACTTTGTTGAACAGCCTGGCGTGCCAAGCTTGACAGTTGATATGCAATGCCCAAGTGATCAATCTGATTCGGTCAAAGTGACATTTAAGCAAACACGCTATAAACCACTGGGGTCAAAAATTGTAGATAAAAACCGGTGGGCCATACCGGTATGTCTGCGTTATGCCAATAATGACGACAGCGCTGTGCAATGTTCGATTATTACACCCAACGAAACCAATATGGTTTTAGGGACATCACAATGCCCGGAATGGATAATGCCCAATGCCAATGGCAGCGGTTATTATCGGTGGCAATTGAGTGATAGTGATTGGTCGGCTTTGCTGGCCCAGTTTGATCAGTTGGCAGCCGGTGAACAAATGGCGCTGGTAGAAAGTGTGATTGCTGCATTTGAGAGTGGTCAGTTAAGTACGGCATTTTTGCTGGATACTATTGAGTTGTCATCAAAAGCGGCAACCCGCCATGTTGTTGAAGCGCCGCTGCAAGCCCTGACCAATTATTTGGGTACTGTATTTGAACCTGAGCAAGCAAATGATTTTGGAGAGCAGATACAGCCATGGTATTTGATGGCTTTGCAGCGGGTAGAAAACCCGGTATCAGAAACTGAAGGTTTATTAAAGAACCGTCTGTTGGGTTTTTTGGCGCTGAGCTTGAAACATCAGCCAACAAGGCTGTTATTGTCACAACAGGCAAAGGCATTTATCGGGTTTGAGCAAGCCCGTGATTCCAAAGCATTATCGTCTGATTTGTTTGAGGCAGCATTGACAGTGGCGGTTGAAGATTTTGGGGCAAATTTTTACCAACACCTATTGAACAATGTGAGCGATATTGACGACCCAAGGTTTGCTGGGGCATTGCCATCTGCGTTGGGTGCTGTCAAAGACAGTGATCAGTTACCGCAAGCCAGAGCTTATGCGCTTAGTGATGCCATAGGCCCGCGTGAGTCATTCAGTATGGTCACCGCGATGTTGAGTAATCCGGAACTGCGTGATCAAAACTGGCAGTGGTACAAATCCAACCTTGCTGCCATTCTCAATAAAATCCCCACCCAATGGCAGCGTCGCACACCACGAGTGGCCGATGTGTTTTGTGAGACCGATAAAATTATGGAGTTAGAACAGCTGTTTTCTGAGTATGGTGATGCAGCCCCAGGACACGAGCTGGCTTTAAGGCAAACCAGTGAGGCAATCAGATTATGTGCTGCCTTGAGGACACATATAGGTAAATAAATGTGTGCAGGCTTGATCATAATTGAGGCTGTTTTTGCTAACCCTGAATGTAATGAAAATTATTCTGGTGACTATCAGATAGACATTGGTTTCGATGAGGGTGGCGGAATCCTCTAGGATTTCTTATGCTTATTTGAGGCATTTCAAATAGGGAAGGGTATGTCATCCAATATTAGTAATCCTAAATCTTTTTTGGGTGTGATGGTTTCTAGCACATTTAAGGATTTGGAAAAGCATCGTGCGATTTTAATAGAAGCGCTGAGGAAACAGGATTTGGTTCCTCGTGCTATGGAAGATTATGTGTTAGAAGCAGATGATGATGTCATTTCATCGTCATTACGTATGGTGCAAGAAGGAGCTGCATATATTGGTCTAATAAGTCGCCGATATGGTCAGATTCTGGATGACCCACAAAACCCAAAGGGTTATTCGGTCACTAGGCTTGAGTTTGAAGAAGCTCAAAAACAAGGCCGTCCCACGTTGATTTTCATTATGGGTGAAAAGCACCCGGTCACTGAGGCTGATATTGAGTTAGACCCTGAAAAACGCGAGAAGCTTGAAGCATTTCGTCAGCGAGTCAAAGAAAAAAACCGTATTTATTGCGAATTTCAGGATATAAATCAGTTTGAAGCACAAGCAATACCAGCGATAAGTCGTTTACGTGAACGACTAAGCCAACAAAACCCAGTACCTGCAACTTTATTACCAGATCATGATGAAAAAATAGATCAAAAAAATATTCCTGCTCCACCTGTTTTTTATGCAGAGCCACCTTATCTTGGATCACATGAGTTTGTAGGTCGCCGGGCAGAGTTGGAGAGATTGAATGACTGGGCCTCACCAGCGGATACACATTCGATGATGTTGTTTGAAGCTATTGGTGGCACTGGGAAAAGTATGTTGACATGGCATTGGGTACGCAAATACGCCAGCAGTATACGCAACGATTGGGCTGGGTTATTTTGGTATTCTTTTTATGAAAAAGGGGCACGTATGGACAGTTTTTGTCGGTATGCGTTGGCATACATGACACAAGCGCCAGTCAAAGACTTCAATAAAAAGAAAATGCTGGAACTTAGCGAACTGCTGTTGGCTGAGTTGCAAGCCAAACCCTGGTTACTGGTGCTTGATGGTTTGGAACGTATTCTGGTGGCTTATAATCGTTCGGATGCGGCTGAAATCTCTGATGAAGAGGTGCAAAACCCGGAAGACAAAATCGCTAATCGTGATCCTTGTGTTGCGATTCGACCGGAGGATGATGATTTGTTGCGGGCTCTTGCGGTCAGCGCACCATCCAAGCTATTGGTCAGTTCCCGTCTTATTCCGCGTGCTTTGCTTAATCGTGCCAGCCAGGCTATTCCCGGTGTATTGCATGAGCGTTTGTCTGGTTTAAGGCCTGCGGATGCCGAGGCACTATTGCATTCTTGCGGCATCAAGGGGAACTCTGATGAAGTTCGCGCTTTTCTACAAAATCATTGTGGTTGTCATCCACTTGTAATTGGTGTTTTGGCAGGTCTAATTAATCAACCGGGGACAAGTTTTCGCGGTGATTTTGATGCTTGGAGCAAGGCGCCTGATGGAGGAGGGCAGTTGAATTTAGCCGAACTGGATTTGGTGAAAAAGCGCAATCATATATTAAAAAAATCATTAAAAATTTTACCGGAAAAAAGTCGCGCATTGCTATCGACATTAGCGCTATTGTCGGAGGCAGCTGATATTGAGCTGTTGAGTGCTTTTAATCCACACCTGCCTAAGAGTATGGCTCAGACGGAAGAGTTAGTATCACTTGGTAAACAAAGTAACAGGAAAACAACGAGTCATAAAACAAGGCAAGAAAAAGCGGCTAAACACTTTGCCGAACAACAACTCAGAAATACGGTTGAAGATATAGAAGCACGTGGTTTGCTGCAATATGATAGACATCTTGGTCGCTACGATTTGCATCCAGTGGTTCGTGGTGTCATTGCCGGTAGCCTTGCGCCAGAGGAAACCAAAACTTACGGCCAAAAAGTGATTGATCATTTTTCTGCCAAAGCACCTGACTCTTGGGAAAACGCTCAAACCCTTAATGATTTGCGCGCAGGGCTTCAAGTAATCAGTACCTTATTACGCATGGAACGTTACCATGCAGCTTTTGAGTTTTATCAAGGGGGGTTTTCACAGGCAATTAAATTCAATTTAGAAGCCTATGCTGAAGATTTGGCATTGCTCAGGGCCTTTATGCCAGATGGTTGGGAACATATGCCAACGCATTTTGACTCTATTAATAGTTATTATTTAATTAACAGTGTTGGTTGGACGATGACTTCAATGGGATATACTGAGAATGCGTTGACGGTTTTTTCTACCGGATTACAATATCTATTAGAGGGTGAAAGCTGGACAAATCTAAGGCAGGTTGTTTCAAATATCAGTATTACTTTAGGTGTTGAAAATCATTGGGCTTTAGCTCACCGTTTTTCTCTTACAGCTCTTGAGCTGGCAAATCAGAATAATGATGATGAGTCGCTATTCGTAGCAAGGTTTAATCTTTTTGCAATGCTAACAACGATAGGGCAATGGGAGCAGGCCGAACGGATGTGGAAAAAGATCGATGCTATGGGGCGCGATTGGTCTCGTGCCAAGTATCGACCCGGAGCGGCGGAGTACTGGTATGCAGTGCTTTGTTTTTGCCGTGGTACTTTGACAGAAAAAAAACTCTCCGATGCTGAATACCTGGCTGAGTTAGGCAAAAATCGTAAATTTATCCGTTCACTGCATAAATTGCGTGGGGAGTGGTACCTGTCCAAGAATGAACCGGTATTGGCGGTCGAAAGCTTTAATAATGCATTGCGTATGGCCCGGGAGTCTGGCTTGAGTCATGAAGCTATTACATACGAAGTTTGGCTTACCCTGGCTCGGGTACAAGCTAAACAGGTCACATTTAATGAGGTAAGAGATTGTATTGAGTACCTCAAAGCCAAAGACACTGGCTTGCGAGCGATGGCGATGTTATGGCAGTTGTTGGGCGACAAGGCTAAGGCCAGCAGCTATGCGTTAGACGCTTATCGTTGGGCATGGGCTGATGGTGAGCCTTGGGTTCAGCGTTATGAGCTTGAACAGTCTAGCAATACTCTAAATGAGTTGGGGGTACGGCTGCCCGATCTTCCGCCTTATGACCCTGGTAAAGACATAAAATTTGACTGGGAGGATGATCTGGTTGCTGCCATTGAAAAGCTCAAGACTATGAAGAAGAAATAGTCAACGATTGATAATTAGAATAGTTGGAGCAAAGTCTATCTGCAGTACCCTGTTTGATTTTGGCATGGTTCTAGATTTTCTATTCATACCATTTCAGTAATATCAATGGATGGCCAGTAATTACTTAAGTAAACCTAGTATTGCTATTTCGATTTGAGAGCTAGGGTAAAAAATTTATTGGATAAGACTAATCTGTCATTCGCATAAAACACTTCATGCCGAGTACTGTTCGGTCGTGTGTGCCAAGCAACTCAGTAAAAACAGTGGTTCCTGAATGGGCTCAACCACATAGGAAGAGAGTTTTTTAAATCAATAGTTATAGTATATGCCTTATAGGAAGAGTGATTCTATCGGCAGAGTTGATGATTGCCGCGTAGAATATTTTTGAGGTTATCGGGTTTTGACGCTCAAGCGGTTTAGCAGGTATTGTGTTTGCTTTGCTGTCTGCCTTGGAGCACCTCTTATGTTGAATGGTCAATCATCCACCTGCAGCCAATCCCGGTGGCGACTGTCTTGGATGTTAATCGCCCCATTGTTATTCGCATCGACTTTGTCATTGGCACAAGACAACCAGTGGGATCAGGGGCGAGTGGTTGAGCGTGGTCTGTCAGTATTGCCAATGCGCGATCGCATTGCGCCCGAAAATTCGATGCTGCAACACCGTTTGGATAATTTACTGCCCGCGTTAATGGAAGAAACGGACATTGATATGTGGTTGGTGCTGGCACGGGAATATGCAGAAGATCCGATTTATTTCACCTTGGTGCCACAACCCAGTTATGCGGCTCGACGAACCACGATGCTGATTTTTCAGCGTCAGGATGATGGCAGTGTTGACCGCCTGACGGTGAATCGTTACCCATTGGGCGATTTATATGAGTCTGCATGGTCCGGTGGTGAACTGGATGAACAGTGGCAGGCTTTGGGTGACCTGATTGCCGAGCGTAATCCTGACAATATCGGAATCAATATATCTCGTCATTGGCCGGTAGCCGATGGTTTGACCCGCGGTCTGCATCAACGATTACTGGAAGTATTATCAGAAGACGATCAGGAAAAACTGGTATCGGCAGAAAATCTGGTCATCCGCTGGGTGGAGAGCCGCACCGAGCCGGAGCTGGCGGTTTACCCTCAAGTGGTATCACTGGCGCGAATGGTGATTGGCGAGGCGTTTTCCAACAAGGTGATTACACCTGGCATAACATCAACTGACGATGTGTCCTGGTATATCCGTCAACGCTTTGCAGATTTGGACTTGCCCGTTTGGTTTATGCCTTATGTGAATTTGCAGCGGCTAGGTGATAGCTGCACAGCAGACAGTCCCTTCTGTGGTAGTGCTGGTGTGATTATGCCGGGCGATGTGCTGCATACGGACGTAGGTATTTGTTATCTGAAGTTGTGTACCGATACTCAGGAGATGGGGTATGTAACCCATCTGGGTGAGAATGAAGTACCCGCCGGTTTGCGTAAGGCATTAACAATTGGCAACCGTTGGCAAGACCATTTGACCAATGCCTTTATGACTGGTCGAACCGGTAACGAGATTCTGGCCGAAACGCATCGTCAGGCTGAAAACGAGAACATTGTATCGAGCACCTATACCCATCCATTGGGACTGTTCGGCCATGCACCAGGGCCCACCATTGGCATGTGGGATAACCAGGGTGCAACAGCGATTCGCGGCGACTGGCCACTCTATCCGAATACCGGTTATGCCATTGAAGGCAATATTAAGGCGGCCGTGCCGGAATGGGATGGTCAGCTGGTTCAGGTTAAGCTGGAACAAAGCGCGGTTTTTGATGGTGAAAAAGTGTACTACCTGGCAGGTCGTCAAACCCAGTGGCATATTATTAATTAAAGCGATTCGGATAAGTGGATAATAGTGAATGTTGATATGAGGCAAAACTCTGGCCAATCAGTGTTTTTGTGTGGCGCCAGCATGATGCACTGCATTGGCTGGACAGACACAATATCAGCATTGGAAAGGACATTTGAATGAGCAAACTTCGTGTTAATGCCTATGCAGCACCGTATGCTGGTGCCGCTTTGCAGCCCTTTGGTTATGAGCTGCCAGTCATTCTACCGGAACAGGTGGATATAAAAGTTGAATATTGTGGCATTTGCCATTCTGATTTAAGCATGCTGAACAATGATTGGGGCAGGACACAATACCCGTTTGTACCTGGTCATGAAATTATCGGAACGGTGATCAATGTTGGCGAGCATGCCCACGGAATCAATATAGGTGACAGAGTAGGCTTGGGCTGGTTTTGTGATAGCTGCATGCACTGTGACCGATGTATGTCCGGCAACCACCATATCTGTGCTGAAAATGCCGCCACCATTGTTGGTCGACATGGTGGGTTTGCCGACCATGTTCGCTGCCACTGGGCCTGGGCGATTCCGATTCCAAAAGCATTGGATCCCAGTAAGGCTGGCCCGTTGCTGTGCGGTGGTATTACTGTTTTCAGACCCATTCAAATGGCCGATGTAAAGCCGACAGACCGGGTAGGTGTGATTGGCATTGGCGGGCTGGGTCATTTGGCCGTTCAGTTTTTGAACAAATGGGGTTGTGAGGTGACCGCTTTTAGTTCTTCACCGGATAAGACCGACCAACTCAAAACTCTCGGTGCTCACCAGGTGGTCAACTCACGTGATGATGCTGCGATGAAAGACATAGCCGGGTCGCTGGACTTTATTTTGAATACCACCAATGTCAGTTTGAACTGGCAAGGTTATCTGGATGCTTTGGCGCCGCAGGGAACTTTGCATACCGTGGGGGCAGTGCTCGATCCAATTCCGGTACCGGCATTTAGCTTGATCGGTGGTGAAAAAAACGTCTCTGGCAGCCCTTTGGGCAGTCCGGCTTTGACACGGGAAATGCTGCGATTTTGTCAGCGACATGATATTCACCCAATGACTGAGCAGTTTGATATACAGCACGTCAATGATGCACTGGCGCATTTGGCAGCAGGCAAGGCACGTTATCGGGTGGTATTGAAAATTTAATGGGATGTCAGTTTAAACCCCTGATGAATAAATAGTCATATAACGTATGATATTTTGAGATAAAGCTGGAGTATCAGTTTTATAAGTAAGGCTGTGTTAGGCTTTGTAATTGAGCTAAAGCTTAAACTTATGTATAGTCATCGGAGGACTAAAACGTATTAATCAACAAGGAGAGAAGGGATGGTTAAACGGTTATTGCTGCTTTGTGCGGCTTTTTCTTGTATGGGGGCGTTTGCAGATACTCCTGATGATTGTATCAAACCCGAGTCACCGTATGCCAACAAAGAGGTGATTCAATTTGCTCAATGTTTAAAGAAAAATCATAGATACCTTTACGCTATCGATTATTTAGAAAGTATCGCCGATGTGGCTCCGGCAGCTAATGTTTATGGCTTGCTTGGCGAGATCCGCTTTTACAATAATGAAGTACAAGCAGCACTGGAAGCATCTGAGCGGTCTTTGACCATTAAGCCTGATTATATGCCGGCCAAGTATTGGCTGGCTAACTCAATGTTTCGTCGAGCTATGGAAGTTTCGCCAACACACCTTCAGGGGCTGCAGATATTTCAGCCGGATGGATGTAAACCATCAGAGCATGAAATGTCTCAACAAGATGAAGCGCTAGAGAAACAATACTACAGTAGAGCAAGAGAGTTATTCCTTGAGATGGCTGAAAAGCTTATCGACGACCCTAAAGCCTGGGCAGGCGTTAGCCATATGGCAGCAGCATCGCTAATTGGTTTGGGTGATATGGAAGGTGGCATACGTGAATCAGAATATGTAGCTAGACGTTTAGCGACGGAGTATCAAATCACTGGTGAAGAAAAGTTTACTAATTTTGCTGCTTCAATTTACGCCACAATGGCTAACCAGGCATCCGTAAGCGATCAGCCTAAGCAAGCGGAGCAATTTGCTCAACTCGCAGAAGAGCATGCAGCTGATGACATGACTCGCGCAGAAGTTGCTTTTGTTAATAGTGGTTTAAATGCTCCTGCATCAGAGCGTAACCTGCCATGTGAGCCTATTATTATCCAAGAATAACGCCAAAGGGAGAATGAACTATGTTATTGGGGAAAGTTTTTCGTAAGGTTTTAGTTGCAATTACATTACTAACTGTTAGTGCAAATGCCAGTGCGTTTCATTGGATTTGTACATGGTGTTTTGAAAATGGTGGAGCGCCTCAGTGCCAAACGCATGTTTTTTGGCAAGGAAGCCCATTTGAGATTGAGTGATTGGTTGTTCAGTAAAAAGCTTGAGGTGGCAGCACTACTGCCTTAAAGCACTAAGGGTTTGCAGGCTACCTGGGTTGCTAATCAATTAGACAAATATGAGTGAAGGCAATCCCATATGGCATAGCCCTGGTTGGATCACCGCTTGTGTGGCGCTAGTAACTGCTTTTCTTACTATCCCTGAAAAGATCAGTAAATACTATAGTGAGCGAGTTGAAACCGACTCAAAGAAGACAGAGTCACAGCTAAAGGTGATAGAGCAAGCGTTAGAAACCGATGGGAATAACCGTGTTTTCTGGCTAAGATATTTAGCAGCTAATTCAGATGATCCTTCGGCTAGTGCATGGGCTGCAGAAGAAGTCTCTCGCTATGATGCCATATCAGATTTAAATAAGGAAAATGCAGACTTACGCCTGCAAATAGAAGGTATGAGAGAGGAATTGATCTCAGCCAATGTTGCAGGTAGTGCGGCAGAGTCTCTTAAAAAGCAAATTACTGATCTTTCAAATAAAATTTCAATAAAAGATAATGAAATACGTTCTCTGAGAGAAAAAGCAGGTTTACTCGATGAGGCAAGCGATTTAGTTGATGGGTATATTCTCAATATCACTCTAAAGGCCACATCAGATAGCCCATTGGAAGACAATATATCAATATTCGTAAGTAGTTTTGATCTGGTACCCATTGGGACATGTATCTTTACTACAAAAGTATGTGATCTAATGGTAAGCAATAAGTACCAGGCCTTATTGATCTTGGCTCAAAATAACAAGCATTTAGAAGCAATTGAAAAAGTTGAATTGGTTTCCAAAATAAGTGCGGATTCTGATGTTGTAGCTATGCAAGTCTACCATTGTGGCTTAATTGAAAATTCTGAAAACCCTAAAATGGTATGTTCAACAAAGGAAATAATTGGCCCCATTAGGGAACTTGGAAGGCCTCCTGGCTTTGGAGGTTGAATATAAAAATCATAGACTCTTTTTTAACTGCAGTAGTAAGCCAATTTGAGAGGCATCATTAAGGGTTAATAATTAGCGTGCCTATTTCTAATTGCTCATCTTCTGTTTTGGAAATTAACGTCAATGATATTTTCCCTGGTTGCTGGAACATATCAGCAGGTATTGCTGTAGTTATAACGCCATCATTCACATATGCTTTTAACTGTTGTTCTCCAGCCTGAATGGCGACATCGCCAGGTGCGCAATCGGTATCAATCCACAAACCCATGGCGCCGTTGGCTTGAGGGTGTAAGGCAACACCTGCAGAGGTTTGCTTGGGCCCCCAATTTTTGATGGTGCAAAATGCTGAGCCTGTTTGAGCTTGCTGATCAATCTGATCAGCAACCGGTTCACCGGTGACCACAAAAACACCGATGGTTTGCCAGATATTGTTCATTTCATCATGCAGGGTAATGGGATATTCACCCGGCTGACTGAAAAGCTGCTTTTGAAATTCCAGCTGGCCCTGGAAGCTGCCAACCAAGACTCGATTTTCGCGATAGCTGGTGTGCAGGCGCCGACCATGAATTTCGACCTGTGCCCAGCGTGGGGCATTTTCTGCGTCAAACCACAATGCTGAAAAGCCTTCGCCAAAGCTATTGGGTGGTTGTCCGGCCACTGTGGTGCGCGGTCCCCAGTTGGTAATTTCAACAATGTGTTGTTCAGTGGGCTCTGATACTTGTGTTGAGCTTGCGCCGGCAGTTTTAAAGCGCACTACGGCTGCCAAAGCTTCGGTCTTGGATAGCTGCCAGCCTTGTACCACCAGTAAATCACCGTTGGCAAAATCCTGATGGATAGTGTGTTGTAATTGCTGTGCAAATATTTTTTGCTCAACAGGCTCGGCTGTAGGTAAATTCAGGCGCTGGGTTAAATTTTGGGTCAGTGCTTCGATAGGTTGATCATACACAGGGTATTCAGCGATAACCCACTGTCCCAATACGCCGCTACCCTCCAGAGCAGCCAGCATGCGATCAACACCGGCACCTAGCCCGGTAGGCTTCATCACACTTTGACCAGTATCCTGGCGAAACCATTGCCACCAGCCGCCAGCCAGTAAAGCAGTGCTCACTACAGTACCGGTGCCATACTGGATAAACCGTCTGCGCTTTAAGGTGTTATGGTTTTGAGTGCTCATTCACTGCTTAGATGTTTTGCCAGACGATGTGCCAGTGCAACGATTGTCATGGTGGGGTTGGAGTAACCAAAGCTGGGGAATACCGCAGAACTGGCTACATACAAATTGTCAGTACCAAAGACCTTTAGATTGGTGTCGACTACGCCTTGATGGGCATTTTGTGCCATGCGTGCGGTACCCATATGGTGAGAGACACCACTGGCCGAGCGCTGTTTCTTTTCAATATCAAGTGCCATAACCTGACCACGACCCAGACCCATGCGGGCTATCTGATGGGTGAAGTGGGTAAAGATATTGTGCGCAGATTGGTAATCTTGTGGATCGATTTCCCAGAATATTCTCAATTTGGGCAAGCCGAGGGCATCAGTCTCATTGCTCAATTCCAAACGGCTATTCTCATTGGTGCGAGGCTCCAGAATCATCTGCACTGAATAACTCCAGGTTTCACCGCCGCTAAACCCCAGTGATTGATGGCGGGTATAGCCTTTGGGCAGTTTGTTGGTTGCGGGGGTGACTTCCAGCAGCATGCAGGCATTTTGCCAGGCATTGTCAGACATTGCCCGAGGAGTGGGCGTAATAATTGGCATGACAGGGCCGGTACTTGAGCCAGTGCGTTGATACATCCGGTCGGCCTGCAGGTTTAAAACACCCGGCCGTAAACCAAAATGATCGGCAAAACCACGAGCCAGCTTGGGTGACTGGATACCTGCTGCCTGCCAGCCCAGTTGACGCATCAGCAATAAATGTCGGGCACTTTCTATGCCACCCATGGCAATCACCACCTGTTGTGCATCAATTGTCATTTGCTTGCCATGTAAACCGGTAACAGTCACCAATTGCAGACGTTGATTATCATATTGATACTCGGTTGCAGCAGCGTTTAATAAACATTCAATCGACTGGCTTGCTTCAATCTGAGCGCGGTATTTGCTACCAAAGCGGGTCGGCGGGCTAAAATGAAACAGACGATTCTGGAATGCCTCATTATCTGAAAAATCGATCAGTTGAGCATGTAATTCCGGGTCAAGTTTATTTGGATTGTAGTTGTTGTCATCAATTTCCAGCCAGCCGTGTGCAGCAGCGTAATGAGGTTCCAGTTCTGATTTGGCAAACGGCCAGCCGGTAATGCCAGCTTCAGGTCTGGAGACAAAGTCAATGGCATCCAATGGTCGTGACCAGCCTCCCCAATGTCCTGATGTGCCGCCAAAATAACGCAGTCGGGTGGTTGATAAAGCGTATTTTGAGCTGCCTGCAGATTGACCTGAGTACAAGGCCAGTTCAGCCTGGCTAGATGGCTCCAGCCCACCGGCTTCAGCCAGCACAATGCTCAGACCAGGCATGCTGGCGGCAACCTCCAGTGCAAGTGTAATGCCCGCAGGACCTGCTCCCAGAATTAACAGGTCACATTGCCGAGAGTCAATTTGAGGGCCGTGAGCCAGGTTGGTGAACATTTTTTGTCGGGTGACTTATCTGAGGCTGATCATGCGGTGATTTTAGCATGATGTCTGGAGGGTATAGGCTCTTAAATTTGGATAGCGTTGGGAGCAATAAAAAGGCTGCGGTCTAAACCGCAGCCTTGGGTCGAGCGGTGGTTTCTCCGCGATCGACTAAAAATCAACTGAAATAAGCATCACTGATGGTATTCAATTAAAGGTTTGTGTTTTCCAGTTAGCTTCAGATTGCTTTAGATAACCTGGGATATCTTTCTGCCAGGTGGTGCGCACAGGTAAAGAATAGTTCAGATACAGTTTACCCTGATGAATTTCCCAGGCCTGTGGGTCGGTAGGCACCAGATAACCTTTGCTCAAACCATAAGCACAATAACCACCATACTGAGGGGCGTATTTTTCAGGGTCGGATGCAAATAGATCGCGGTTGGCAGTGTTGGCGAAATGCCAGGTAGCGCCGTTGTAATCGAAGGTTATATCGATCTGGCCTTTAACCGGTTTTGCTTGGTTAAAATAAGCGACTGGATCATAGCCGCGGATAGCGCCTTCGCCAGTGCTGAAAACTTCAGGCTCAGCCCAGGCCAGGTTGCCAAAGATGTTCATCATTAACAACAAGCCAGCGATTAGTAGCTTTTGCATAGTCCTTCCTTATTGAGAAAAATAATCTAGTTATAGGCTAAGTGACCGTGGTTCATCAAAAAATCATACAAATCTGTCCATATCCCAATGTATCAGCAATAAAGTGGTAGCCGGTATAATGCCGGACTGATTATGAATAAACCTAAATTACATATCATTATATTGGCTGCAGGCCGCGGCCAGCGTATGCGCTCCCAATTGCCCAAGGTGCTGCAGCCGGTAGGCGGGCAGGCGATGTTGGCACATGTGTTACGTGTGGCTGAGCAATTGCCACATCAGGCGATTCACCTGGTCTATGGTCATGGTGGTGAATACTTGCGCGAAGTATTTGTAGATGAACCGGTTAATTGGATACATCAGGCTGAACAACTGGGTACCGGGCACGCAGTAGCTCAGGCCATGCCCCATGTCCCCAACAATGCCCAGGTGTTGGTATTGATGGGAGATCAACCATTGATCACGGTTGAAACCTTACAAATGTTGCTGGTCGCTGGTGGCGATCTGGCAATGTTGACCATGTGTCTTGATGATCCTGCAGGCTATGGCCGCATTGTGCGTGATGTTGATGGTGATTTTAAAAGCATTGTTGAGCATGCTGACGCCAGTCCAGCACAATTAGAGATTACGGAAGTCAATAGTGGTATTTATCGGTTTCCCGCCGAGCAGCTGAAGCAATGGCTGCAAAAACTGGATAGCAGCAATGCTGCGGGAGAAAATTATCTGACCGATGTACTGGCAATGGCGATCGAAGATGGGCAGCGGGTAAAAACTTGCCAAATTGATGACCCTCAGGAACTGCTGGGTGCTAACGATAAGCAACAGCTGGCAAGACTGGAACGGGTTTATCAACAGCGTCACGTCAACAATCTAATGATTGATGGAGTGACTGTGGCTGACCCGGCAAGGGTGGACATCCGTGGCAAGGTTGAGGTTGGCCGGGATGTTTCGTTGGATATCAACACGGTTCTGATCGGGGATAACTTTCTTGGTGATGGTGTGGTGATTGGTCCCGGGTGCGTGTTGGAAAACTGTCGTTTGGCAGCAGGCACGCAGGTTCTGTCGCATTGTGTATTACAAGGTGTAGTGACAGAAGGGCCATGTAGCATTGGTCCATTCGCGCGCTTGCGTTCAGGAACGGTTTTGGCTTCAGGCGTTAAAGTCGGTAACTTCGTAGAAACCAAAAAAGCCATGCTCGGAGCCAATACCAAAGCCAGTCATTTGAGCTATCTCGGTGATGCTGTGATCGGTGCGAATGTGAACATCGGCGCTGGTACCATCACCTGTAACTATGATGGTGTGAATAAGTTTCAGACCAGTATCGCCGATGGGGTTTTTATTGGCTCAGATACACAGCTGATTGCACCGGTGAGCATTGGCGAAGGCGCATTTATTGGTGCAGGCTCTACCATTACCAAAAATGCTCCAGCAGGCAAGCTGACCTTGACCCGCACCCGCCAAAGTACCTTAGAGCATTGGAAACCACCCAGCAAAGTCATCAAAAATCCGCAGGAGAAAAACTGATATGTGTGGCATCGTAGCGGCCAGCTCCCGGCGGGATGTGAGCCAGATTCTTTTGTCTGGCTTGCAGGCATTGGAGTACCGTGGTTATGACTCTGCCGGGGTGGCGTTAATCAATAATCAACAATTGCTTCGTCATCGTACCGAAGGCAAAGTTGCTGCTTTGGCTGCGTTATGTGCACAGCAACCGATCCAGGGTGAATGCGGTATTGCTCATACCCGCTGGGCCACACATGGTGCACCAACCACTGGCAATGCGCACCCGCACCTGGTTGCCGAGCATCTGGCCATCGTCCACAACGGCATTATTGAAAATTATGCTGAGCTGCGTGAACAGTTGCAGGCCGATGGTTACCGCTTTAATTCGCAGACTGACACCGAGGTGGTTGCCTGGAAAATTGCACAAAAAATGCAGCAAGGCTTACCGCTTATCCAGGCACTTCAGCAAACCCTTCCAGAGCTTCAGGGAGCCTATTCTCTGGCGGTGGTCTCTGCTCAAGAACCCGGTGTCATTGTTGGTGCAAGGCAGGGCAGTCCGCTGGTATTGGGGATTGGCTTTGACGAAAACTTTTTAGCCTCTGATGTCTACGCATTATTGCCTGTCACCAATCGTTTTGTTTATTTGGAAGAAGGCGAAAGCGTTCGTCTGACCGCTGCCGACTGGCAGGTTTTTGATGCGCGGCATGTCGCTGTAGATCGAGCACCCAAAGCGTCCAACCTGAGCCTGGCCAGTACCGACCGCGGCAAGTATCGCCATTTTATGCAAAAGGAGATATTCGAACAGCACGAAGCGGTGCTGCGTACTTTGGAAGGCCGTTTGACGGATACGGGCCTGGTGCCAGGTTTATTGGGTCCCACCACCAATGAGTTGCTGGCAAAAGTACAGCAGGTACACATTATTGCCTGTGGTACCAGCTATCACGCTGGATTAATCGCTCGCTATCAAATTGAGCAAAAAGCAGGTATTCCCTGCATGGCCGAAGTGGCCAGTGAATATCGCTATCGACAACCAGTGGTGCCTGACAACACGCTGTTTATAGCGATTTCTCAGTCCGGTGAAACAGCCGACACGCTGGCGGCACTGCAACAGGCACAGCAGGCCGGTTATTTGGCCAGTATTGCGGTTTGCAATGTGCCGGAAAGCTCGTTGGTTCGCGCCGCAGATTTATCACTAATGACTCGTGCCGGCCCGGAAATCGGTGTGGCATCCACCAAGGCATTCACTACTCAGCTGACCGCATTGCAGTTAATTTTGCTGGCACTGTTGGAGGCCCATGACAGCGGTCAGGCATTATGCACTGATATTGCCCGGCAATTGCATGAGTTACCGCACCAGATTCAACAGGCACTGTCGCTGGATCAGCAAATCGCTCAATTGGCCGAACGCTTCAGTGAAAAACATCATGCGCTGTTTCTGGGCCGAGGCAGTCATTATCCGGTGGCGATGGAAGGTGCGCTCAAGCTTAAAGAAATTTCCTATATTCATGCTGAAGCCTATCCTGCAGGCGAGTTGAAACATGGTCCGCTAGCACTGGTGGATGCAGATATGCCTGTGGTCGCAGTTGCACCTAACGATGAGTTGCTGGGCAAGCTGCAATCCAACCTGGAAGAAGTCCGTGCACGTGGTGGTGATCTGTTGGTAATGGCCGATCATCACATCAGCCAAAGCCTGGTCGGACATGCCACGGTGGTAGAGGTGGAAACCGGCGGCAATGGTCTGGCACCGATTGTATTGAGTATTCCACTGCAGCTATTGGCTTATCATGTCGCTGTGTTGAAAGGGACTGACGTGGATCAGCCGCGTAATTTAGCGAAATCGGTTACAGTGGAGTAGGTCGGGTTAGTGCATTGGTTCATAAGCCAACATCCACAACAAAATCATGATGATTTCGTTCCAGTATTGTCAATTGGCTTGTCGGCTTACGCCTGTGCTTAAGCCGACCTGCTGTAATCGGGATAAGTATGACTCTGGCGAAATTGTTCACAGTCGAGTAATCTATGGGTATTGCAGGGGCTGATTAATCAGCCAATCAACAGGAATAATTTATGAAAAGACGCCATCGCGCCGAAGACGAAGCCGAGATTAACATCACACCGATGCTCGATATCGTGTTCATTATGTTGATTTTCTTCATTGTGACCACTTCATTCGTTAAAGAACGTGGTTTGGACATCTCGCGGCCACAGAAAACCTCTGAGCCACCGCCACCTGATTTGGATAACCTGCCAATTGTGGTCAGAATTAATCACACCAGTGTGATTACCATTAATGATCGTGAGGTGGATTTGGCAGCGATGCGCGCCAATCTGGAGCGCGAAAATGCGATCCGTCCTGAAGCACCATTAATCATTGCCGCACATCCGGATTCGGAAACCGAAGCTTTGGTGACTGTGTTGGATGCTGCCAATATTGTAGGGATTACTGCGGTGAGTGTGGCAACGACAGAAGGCTGACGAGGCCAAACAAGAACAAAGACAGCCTCCGGTGCACACTGGGTGTTTCTACTGGCTGCGATATAATAGTTAATGAGTCACCGGCCCTGTCGGGGTCGGCTTTTATTCGGCAATAAGCCGTAAACCAAATGCCCGAGTACAGGGCGTAACTTTCCGGGGATATTTTTATGTCAGAGCAAAACTTCTTTACCAAACTACTCTCTTTTGACGATATGATCACGCCATCGATCATCAAGATCATCTACTACATAGGCATGGTTGGTGCTGTCCTAGGGGGGATAGGGATGGTTTTTCAAGGTGGTACGTCAACTTTTATCGGTCTGGTGTGGATTGTGTTCGGTCCGTTAATCGTCAGAGTGTATTGTGAATTGTTGATTGTGATGTTCAAGATCTATCAATGTCTTAAAGAGATGAATGAACGCGGCAAAATGTAGTCGTGTTACCAGTGTCTGAAAAAGCCCGCAATTGCGGGCTTTTTTTGTGGGTCAGGGCTTTAAACAGTCGACAACTTCTCTACAAACCTGCAAAGACATTGTCATATAGCCATAGTATTATAGTTAGCTGTTGCATCTGTCCGACCAGAGAGGGCTCGGAACAGATATTTTGAGTATTTCAACCAAAACATGCACTACCTCAGATGGTAAAGCCTGCTATACCAGCCAATCTGCTGGGTTTTGTTTAGCCGGCAAAACCAAAGGGGATAAAGCCGGGGCGGCGAGCACGGGTTACCGTCGTTTTTAATCAATCAATTCAGAGAATATGGAATGTTAAAACAATCTTTTAATCTTTTAGCGCTGTTGATCTGGGGTCTGTATTCAGCAATGGCGTACGGCCAGACCTCGGTGTTTATTAACGAACTCCATTATGACAACGGCGGCACAGATGCCGGTGAGGCGGTAGAAGTTGCTGGGCAGGCTGGTACCGATCTGAGTGGTTGGAGCATTGAACTTTACAATGGCAATGGCGGTGCTTTGTACAGCACCATCAACCTAGGTGGCTCGATCCCTGATTTGTGTAGTGGTTTTGGTGTGGTGTCGATGGCTCAGGCTGGCATTCAAAACGGGGCACCGGATGGGCTTGCTC
Organism: Wenzhouxiangellaceae bacterium; assembly: GCA_965230265.1. Lineage (GTDB taxonomy): Bacteria > Pseudomonadota > Gammaproteobacteria > Xanthomonadales > Wenzhouxiangellaceae > JAJFKX01. The sequence continues at coordinate 117,899 of OZ245999.1, forward strand.
TGATCGATAACATGGGTGCAGTGATTCAGTTTCTCAGTTATGAGGGTAGCTTCACTGCGACCAGCGGGGCAGCCAGTGGCATGACCAGTGTTGATATTGGTGTTTCTGAAAATGGTGGTACAGCGATTGGTCAGTCCCTGCAGTTAACCGGAACCGGTACGTTTGCCGAAGACTTCACCTGGGTTAATCCAACGGACGATAGTTTTGGCGACTGCAATACCGGCCAGACATTTGTCGGTGGTGGTCCTGTCGAGCCTGTTATCAATGAGTTTGTTTTTAATCATGTAGGAACCGATACCAATGAATATATCGAGGTATTGGGTTCACCCAGTACTGATATTTCGACTTTCACCGTATTGGTGATCGAAGGCGATGACAGTGGCGCTCCAACAGATTCCGGTGTTATTGATGTTGTATTTGCTCTGACCACTACCGATGCCAATGGCTTTTTCAGCACAGGGTTTCTGAACGATGTTTTGGAAGAAGGGACACAGACGTTATTGCTGGTAGAGAATTTCACCGGTGCTGCTGGTGATGATTTGGATACCGATGATGATGGTGTGTTGGACCTGACACCCTGGGGGCGGATAGTGGATGACGTTGCGGTTACTGATGGAGGGGTGATGGATACGGTTTATTCTGCTGTGGTACTGGATGCGGCTTTTGATGGCGGCGTTGCTGATGTGGGTGGAGCATCTCGTATTCCTAATGGTTCGGATACTGACAGTACATCCGATTGGGTACGTAATGATTTTGACGGTGCTGGTATTCCAGCCCTTGACCCTGGCACACCAGAGTTGGGCGAAGCGGTCAACACGCCAGCAGCAGTTAATGCGCCAGTGGATCAAAGCACACTGCCCTTTATGTGTGGTGCACCAGCCAGCCTGATTCATGATGTTCAAGGGCCTGGTTTTGCCTCGCCGGTGGAAGGACAGGTTGTTGATATCGAAGCTGTAGTGGTTGGTGATTTTCTGAATGGTATAGCCGGAGAGTTAGGCGGTTATTTTGTTCAGGAGGAAGATTCAGATATTGATGCAGATCCACTAACCTCGGAAGGTATATTCGTGTTTGCTCCGGACAATATGGAGATCGTCAATATCGGTGATGTGATCCGGGTGCGCGGTACTGTGGATGAATTCTTTGAAATGACAGAAATTGTTGATGTGACCAACTTGGCAGTATGTGCAGGGGCCTCGAGAGGCGATGAAATCGCCACGCCTGCGACACTGACCCTGCCGATTGCCGATCCATTAGACCTGGAAGCGATTGAAGCTATGAGCGTGGTGTTACCGCAGACGTTAACGGTAACCGATAGTTTTACGCTGGTACAGTTTGGTGAGTTTCAGCTTTCCAACGGCCGCCTGTTCACGCCAACCCAGATCGTTATGCCGGGTGTGGATGCCAATAACCAGCAGGCCGCTAACGATTTGAACCGAATTCTGGTCGATGATGGCCGTGGCGGTGCTAACCAGATGCCGTTTGTGGTTGGACGCGATGATATCAATCCTTTGAATGCCAACAATCCGATTCGCAATGGTTATGCGGTCACCGGTTTAACAGGCGTGATGTTCTTTAGCTTCGGTGATTACAAGGTTGAACCGACTATACCATTGGTATTTGACGAAACAGCCAATCCACGCACCCCGGCACCAGAGCTGGAAGACACGCCGTTAAGAATAGGCAGTGCCAATGTTTTGAACTTTTTCAGCACCCTCGATCAGGGGGGCAATACTTGTGGCCCCAATAATTTGGGCTGTCGTGGCGCCGATACGGCTTCTGAACTGGTACGCCAGACCGATAAAATTGTGGCCAATATTCTGGCTATGGATGTTGAAATTGCCGGGGTGATTGAAGTAGAAAATAATGTTGGCACATCGTTGCAATTACTGGTGGACAGTTTAAATGCGGCTACTGCTGCAGGCACCTGGGACTTTATCGCCAATGGCACACAAGGCACCGATGCCATCAAGGTTGGTTTGATCTATCAGCCTGCAGCGGTAACGCCAGTGGGTAATTTTGCGATTTTAGATATGTCAGTGGATCCACGTTTTGTCGATTTAGGTAATCGTCCAGTACTGGCGCAGACATTTATGGACAACAATGGTGAGCAGTTGACTGTAGCGGTTAATCACTTGCGTTCCAAGGGTTGTGGCAGTAGTGCAACAGGTTTGAATATGGATCAGGGAGATGGCCAGGGTTGCCACAATGAAACCCGTCGTCAGGCAGTCATGGCACTGATTGACTGGATAGCCACCGATCCGACCAGCAGCGGAGATCCGGATTTTCTGCTGATTGGTGATTTCAATGCTTATGCCATGGAAGACCCCATTCGTTTGATGACTGATGCTGGTTTTGTCGACTTGGGTAATGAGTTTGAGAATGATGCCTATTCGTTCACTTTCTTCGGCCAGTCTGGAACACTGGATTTTGCCCTGGCATCATCTGAGTTATCGGCGCAGGTGTTGGATACCACTTATTGGAGCAGCAATGCGGATGAGCTACCGGTGTTTGATTACAACGAAGAAAATCTGGGCGGTGCCGATGGTCTGCCCAGGCCAGCAGACTTCTACCAGCCAGATGCTTTCCGTGCTGCTGATCATGATCCGGTGATTGTTTCGCTGGTACTGGGGGCGGGCATTGTCGATGTGACCAACCCACAGACCATGCTGGAAGTCGACCGCACTTTCGCGCTGGCTGATGGTATGGATGTGGTCCAGGTGATGGTTCAGTTGGTTAGTGCTGATGGCACAACATTGCCAAATGTTGCCGTGGATATTGGAGCAACAGGTAGTGCAGTATTGGGCCAAACCAGCGGCATAACTGACGCCAATGGTCAATTCATAACATCGCTGACCAATACTGTGATCGAAAGCGTGACGGTTTCCGGTCAGTTTGACTTAAATGGTGATGGTGTACCGGAAACCAATATTGTCAATGGTTTCCCAAGAGTCGTCAGCTTTGAAGATGACGAAGATTTTATTTTTGCAGACAGCTTCGAATAACGCTGCCTATCAAATTATTTTCAACAAGCCGGGCAATTCCCGGCTTTTTTTATCTCAAACCGGTAAAAAGTTTTTCTGATTTTGATCGGGGGCACCTAAGCATTTGACTGCAATAGCACCGAAGTATCCGCTACACTGAATAACATTAAGGCCTTAATGTGGGTTGTTTGTGCGTACAATGAAAATATCCAGGTTATCAATTTTGATTTATGGAATTGCGCTGGCGGCTGGTGCATTGCTATTGCAGTGGTTGGATTATCAGTACACGATCAAGCGGTTTTCCACTGAAATCACATTGGTGATCATTGGCACTTTGTTTACTGCAGTGGGTATTTGGATTGGAAACCGCCTGACCCGAAAAAGGCCGGTTAAATCGTTTGAGAAGAACACCAGAGCGTTAACTGCGCTGGGTATCAGCGATCGTGAAGAGCAGGTGTTGCAATTATTGGCTGAGGGACATTCCAATCAGGAAATTGCTGATTGCTTGTATATCTCACTTAATACAGTCAAAACCCACCTTAACCATCTCTATCAAAAGTTGGAAGTATCACGCCGTACCCAGGCTGTCGAAAAAGCCAGATCGCTTCACCTGATCGGTTGAATTAGGCTAAATCAACCGTTTGGGTGATGTGTTTTTTGAATAGCACCGTTAATGTTGACCGCGACTTTTATCGAGAGACAAGCTTATGAATAAACTTATCATCGTGTATGGACTTATTGCCGGTTTGGTGGTTATCAGTATTAATACCATTAGCTTTGAGTTGGGCTATGGTTATGTCTGGCTTGGGTTTTTGGTGATGTTCATTGCCTTTAGCACCATCTTTGTGGCAGTCAAACAGTATCGAGATCAGACCCTGGGTGGGGTAATCAGGTTTGGTCAGGCATTGATGCTGGGGCTCGGCGTGACATTGGTGGCCAGTGTGGTTTATGTGGCGGTTTGGGAGCTCTACCAGTACCTGACCGGATATGGTTTTATCGAAACTTATACTGCTTCCTTAATCGAGGAGAAGCAGGTAGCTGGTGTTGCAGGCGCGGAACTTGAAACTTTTATTGCAGAAATGGAAGCCTTTAAGCTTCAATATGAAAACCCGCTGTTTCGCTTGCCAACAACCATGCTGGAAATTTTTCCTATTGGATTACTGGTGAGCCTGGTGGCTGCTGCGGTATTAAAAAACAGCAAAACCTTACCAGCAGTTTAATACTGGAGTAGCAAAAACATTAATTAACATCGGAGAATAATGATGCAACTGGGTAATTTTTCGGTCAGCCTGAATGTAAAAGACCTGCAGGTGTCTTTGTCCTTTTATCAGGCACTTGGCTTTTCAATATTCGGTGGTGAAGCAGAGCAAGGCTGGTTGATTCTACAAAATGGTGATTGCACCATAGGCCTGTTTCAGGGGATGTTTGAAAAAAATATCCTGACCTTTAACCCGGGCTGGAACAACAAGGCCGAAACCTTAAGCGATTTTACGGATGTTCGTGAGCTGCAGAAGCAGCTCAAATCAAAAGGTATAGCATTGCATACAGAGGTTGATGAAACGGGTTCCGGCCCTGGCAGTTTTGTGGTGGTCGATCCGGATGGGAATACAGTTTTGGTTGATCAGCATGTTTGATCTGAGGCGGCTGAACCCAATTATTTTGCATTATTAGCACCCGCGTTAATCAATGTGGTTATGCAGCGCGCGTTGTTGTTCGGGAGTGAAGCTCAACGTTGGTATGCGGAAGAAACTTATTCCCGGCCAGATACATTTGCTGCTTGATCAATGACTTTTGCTTTCATAGCGTCATTAAATGGCTCTTCCCCAAACCAAATACGAAAATACCCGGCGGCTTCGTGATTACCACCACAGTCAGCGGTAATTTCATTGTCACGTAACAGTTGTAACCCGGTATTGGGTAAATAGCGGACATCGACTTGACCACCTTTGGGAGTGTCTTCATAGGCACTGGTCATGCAACTGAACACCTCATCAAGCCTGGTCAGTTGTTCTTCGCTGAAATTATCCTCCAGCGTGCTTTCTGCGATTTCAGAGAGTTTGCTGCCTTTAGCGTCGCGGGTTAGCAATACCGACCATTGTTTGGGTATTGCTTTGGTGACGTTGGCATGGTCGGAGCAATCGGCCAAGTACAGGCCACCATAACCATATTTAACAATACCCAACAATGCACGCAGGGCAACTTCACTGCATAACTCCAGGTTGATATTATCCACTGTTATCTGAGCAGGTAATCGGCTCTCGTCTGCTTTCACAAAAGATGAATGACAGACGGTCAAGCCTATGGCAAGAACGATCAGGATAGCGTTGATTTTTTTCATAACTTTTTATGTATCCGGTGCAGCAGGCCACCGACGATGGGCAGGTGACTGAAGAATCCATCGGTTGAATCCCAAAAATCCTGGTGCAAAATAATTTTACCGTCTGTATCAATTCGCAGATGAGTCATACCCAGTGAACGAGATTGAATATCTTTGCCGCCAGCGCTGAATTCCAAATCCATCATCCAGCGGACATATAGATCCTGACCAGTGATACTGTGACCAAGAATTTCTACGGTACTCACATCGACCATTTCGCCAGTATGCTGCAGGTACGGTGCTAAATCATTCAAGCTGGTGAAGGTTTTGAATGTATCGTTGAAATACAGTTCTTGCGCATACAGCTGCTCAACTTTTTCGCGTAGATCTTCCTGGGTAAAATCGCCCAGAGTGTAAGCAAAACGCTGAACAGCATCATTGAGAATATCGACATTGCTGGTGCCCGTGCGTTGTTCCAATGCTTGTAGATAATCATCGGCATAATAGCTACGTACCTGCTTGGTTGAGCAGCCGGCTAGCAACAGTAGCAGGCCCAGTGTAGCTAAAATCGACACTATGCTAGTCAAAACCAACATGATCCAGCTCCTATGTTGTGTTGGTGAATGGGGCATTTTCAAATCTCCTGAATTGTATTTGTTCTGATCTCAGCACCAATGGATAAAATTTAGACTAAAGTATTACTAAACACCGTGACCCATTAGCAGCCTGCCGACGAATACTCCTATCAGGTACCGTTATCCGAATGCTTGGGAGACAATCTTGTTATCACGCCTCAAACAGGCTGCAACTATCTGGTTGGATAGTGGCCGGCACGATCAAATCACTTATACAGGGAATGTTCGAGCAATAGACCCTATTCGGATTTTTCCATTTATCGCTTTACATCTGATGTGTCTGGGCGTGTTCTTCGTTGAGTTCAGTTGGTTTGCAGTGTGGTTCGCATTTGCGATGTACTTTATTCGCATGTTTGCAATAACCGCATTTTATCATCGCTACTTTGCGCACAAAGCGTTTCGTACCAGTCGGGTGATGCAGTTTTTATTTGCCTTATTGGGGGCCTGTGCGACTCAGCGGGGGGCATTATGGTGGGCGGCGCACCATCGCAATCATCATCGCGCATCAGATACTGAAGAGGACCCTCATTCACCTCACCAGGGTTTTTTTTGGTCACACATGGGCTGGTTTTTAAGCCGCAAGCATGTCTCTACAGAGGCACACTTGATTCCTGATCTGATCAAATACCCTGAGCTGCGCTGGTTAGACCGCTTCGATATGGTTGTGCCGGTTATCTTTGCAACGGCAATTTTTGGTCTGGGCGTATTGCTTAAACACATTGCGCCGGACCTGGGAACCAATGGTGTGCAGTTATTGATTTGGGGATATTTTGTTTCTACTGTGGTTTTGATTCACGTTACTTTGACCATCAACTCCTTAACCCATCGGTTTGGACGCCGCCGCTATGCAACCAGTGATAGCAGCCGCAACAATTGGCTATTGGCTATTTTAACCTTGGGTGAAGGTTGGCATAACAATCATCATCACTACCCGGGCAGTGCCCGCCAGGGTTTTTTCTGGTGGGAGCTAGATATAAGCTACTATTTACTAAAACTAATGAACTTGTTAGGCTTAGTGTCTGATTTAAAAGGTGTTCCGGTAAGTATCCGGGACTCCCGGCGAGTCGTTCACAAAGACCTTTGAGTCAGATACCTGTGATCGCAACGCCAAGAATCGCTGTGATAGGGGGCGGGATAGCTGGAATGTATGCCGCCTACCTTCTTGACCAGCTGGGTTGTTACCATGTCCAGTTATTCGAAGGAGGCCCGCAACTTGGCGGTCATACAGATACCCATCAGGTATCTTGTAATGAGCACGGTGTAGAGGGGGCACTAACAATTGATACCGGGTTTATAGTATTTAATCGTAACAACTACCCGTTATTCGCAGGCATGCTTGATGATCTGGGTGTGCAGAGTCAACCTTCTAATATGAGCTTTTCCGTTCATTATGAGCAAAGCGGTGGTTATGAGTATGCTGCCGGACGCAAAGGCGGGTTATTTAGCCAAAAACGCAATCTTCTGGATTTGCATTTTTGGCGAATGCTGTTGGATATTGTGCGCTTTTATCGATCCAGTCAGCGCTTATTGAACAGCATCGACTCAGCATTGACTCTGGGTGATTATTTGGATCAGGCGGGTTACTCAAAAGCCTATGCAGAGTGGCACATACTGCCAATGACAGCAGCCTTATGGTCGTGCAGTTTAGTACAAGCACGTCAGGTACCACTGAGCTTTTTACTGGATTTTATGCATGCACATGACATGCTGAGCTTAAAAAACCGGCCGCAGTGGGAGTGCGTGAAAGGCGGCTCGCAGAGTTACGTTCGGGCCTTACTCGGGCACTGGTCAGTCGTTGTTCACACGGATTCACCAGTGACTCAAATTAAACGCTACAGTGATAGCGTGGAGTTATTGGTAAACGGAGAATCTGTACTTGTCGATGGTGTGGTATTGGCTTGCCACAGTGATCAGGCTTTAGCGGTATTGGGTGATGCCAGCGAAAGTGAGCGTGAGATCCTCGGCGCTATCCGTTATGCCGATAATGAGATGGTATTGCACACCGATACAGCTCTGCTCCCAGATAATCCTGGTGCGTGGGCAAGCTGGAATGCACTTATTCCAGAAAATGCTTCCGCGCCATGTGCCGTTTCATATTGGATGAATTTATTACAATCCTTACCAGGCGATACACAGTTTATTACCAGTTTGAACCAAACCCATAGGGTTGATCCTGAAAAAATTTTGCTGAAGCGCCATTATGCGCACCCGGTGATAGATGTTGCTTCCAGAGCTGCAGTGCAGCGATGGTCTGAAATCAATGGTCAACAGCGAACCTGGTTTTGTGGCGCTTATTGGGGGTGGGGGTTTCATGAAGACGGTGCTCGCAGCGCAGCACATGTGGTTGAGAATATTCAAGCACACAATCTAGCCTCGAGACCAATCACCATGCACACGTTGGCATCATGAATCCATCAATGCAGCAGTCGGGTGTCGCGGTTGGCAAAGTCAGGCATCGACGATATTTGCCAAAACGCCATCAATTTGATTATTCGCAGTGGATGGTATGGTTGGATCTGGAATCGATTCCAGAGCGATTACTACGCCCTACCTGGTGGCAGCGATTGCGCACGGCAGGTTTGCGATTCGAACGTCAGGACTATCTGCTACCGCATGCAACACCTATGGCAGAGCTGATTCGCCAACAAGTGTTCGAGCAGAGCGGGGAAGCCGTTGATGGCAAAATTTTTTTCCTGGGACACCTGCGTCAATGGGGCTATTGCTTTAACCCGGTGGTGTTTTATTTTTGTCACAACCGCGCTGGTCAGCTAAGGGCCATTGTGGCTGAAATTACCAATACGCCCTGGGATGAGAGGCATCGTTATGTACTGATGATAGATACTAATGACGAAGACCATTTTACGCATAAGTTCATGTTCTCTAAGGACTTTCATGTGTCACCTTTTATGCCGATGGATCTAAACTACGAATGGACCTTCACATTATATCGATCCGGTATCGGTATCTTTATGGCTCTTAAACGCGCTGGTGAACGGGTATTCGATGCCAGTCTCGAGTTGCAGATGCAACCAATCACACAACTCGAGCAAATGCCCTGGAGGTTTCCTCTGCAAGCTCAGCGGGTCAGTTTTGGAATTTATTGGCAGGCATTGTTACTGCGGTTAAAGCGACTCCAGGTTTTTGCTCATCCACAAAGAGTGAAGTAACCGAAACTATCTTTACCAGCACGGTCGAAACATAACCTGTCCAACAAGCGCAGCGTGAAAGACCAAAAGCGAGTGAAGATGAATCAAAGCCGTCATATTGCACCAGCCAACGTATCGAGTTTGCCTTCGAGCACAGGATCAGCGTTGGATCGACGCATCCGCCAGGCAGTAATGAATCGTTTGAGCGAGATTCGAGATGCCAGTTTGCGCATCATTGATCGACATGAAAACTTTCTGCTCGGTGATGAAAATGCCAGTCTGGCAGCAACCATTGAAGTTCATGACTCACGTTTTTGGCGAATGCTGGCAGCCAGCGGTAGTGTCGGTGCTGGTGAGGCTTACATGTATGGTTTGTGGGATTGTGACAACCTGACTGAGGTGATTCGGGTGTTGGCGCGAAACCGCAATGAATTGCCTGGTTTGGAGTCCAAGCGCAGCTGGCTACAGAAGTTGACCCTGGGCATGTGGCATCGCAGTACGAGAAACAGCCTGCGAGGCAGCCGTAAGAACATTGCGGCACATTATGATTTGAGCAATGAGTTTTTTAAGTTGTGGCTGGATCAGCGCATGATGTATTCCTCGGCGCTGTATGAGCAGCCTGATTTAACGCTGGGACAAGCTCAGGAAAACAAGCTGCGAAGAATTTGTCAGCAATTGGGTTTGCAACCCCACCATCATGTATTGGAAATTGGTACAGGCTGGGGTGGTTTCGCGATATACGCGGCTAAAAATTATGGTTGTGAAGTGACGACCACGACGATTTCGCAAGCACAGTATCAAGAAGCGTTGAGCCGTATCCGTCAGGCAAAACTCACCGGGAAAGTCCATTTATTGTGTGACGACTATCGTGAACTGGACGGTCAGTATGACCGTATAGTGTCCATTGAAATGGTGGAAGCAGTGGGTCATCAATATGTGGATACTTATTATCAAAAAGTAGCCGATTTGCTTAAACCTGATGGTGAAGCATTGATCCAGGCGATTACCATTGAAGACCATCGCTATGAAGCGGCAGCCAAAAATATGGATTTTATCAAGCGTTATATTTTCCCTGGCAGTTTTATTCCTAGTCAGGCGCGCTTATTGCAGGCTGCAGGCACTACCGATATGCGTGTTAACGATGTGTTTGAAATGGGGCAAAGTTATGCGTTAACACTGGCTGAGTGGCGCCGCCGATTTATTGACCAGCTCGAGGAGGTCAAAAAACAGGGTTTCAGTCAGTCATTTATTCGCATGTGGCTGTTTTATTTGTGCTATTGCGAAGGCGGCTTTAGTGAACAGGCTCTAGGGGATATACAGATGCACCTGGTTAAAGCTGCTACAGAGCAAGAAAATAAAGCCCAAAACTGATGAAATGCACGATGCGTGGCAGAGCTTAAATAACGCTGTAAAAAAGCCATTTCATTAAGTTATTTTTGGCTGGCATGAGTTAGTTCATCTAACTGATTGCATCAATATGAAACCGTAACCATACGCAGTCGAATCACTGTGCAGTTAAACTGTGCATTGAGCTATGACCAAAAAATTTATTAACTTCTTATTGTTCCACTTTATGTGGCCTGCTTGTGTGATTGGCGCGGCCTATGGGCTGTGGTGGCCAGGTGTGCTGTTGCTGGCGGTTTTTGTTATTTGGCATTATTTCTCGGACTCTAATGTCAGAGGTGATTTGAAACTGGTGGTGATAATGCTGCCTGTGGGTATTTTGATCGACACTTTATGGATTCAGATGGGTTTGCTGGACTATGCGACGCCAGGACCATTTCCGGCAATAGCACCGGTTTGGATTGCAGCACTGTGGGTTGCACTGGCGCTATCGATGAATCATTGTTTGCTGTATTTACAACAGCAGCGTGCAATCACCGGTTTGGTGTTGATGCTTGGCTCGCCTTTTTCCTACTATCTGGCCAGCAAAGTAGGTGCTGTTGAATGGCTGGCACCTGCCTGGCAGGTGATCGCTGCGACTGGGCTAAGCTGGGCGATATTGATTCCGATATTTTTAACACTGGCTCAGCGATGGCGACAACAGGACAATAACGATGTAACACTGGCGGGAGTGCAAATATGAGTGTACTTGACTGGGCAGAGCGTGGTTGGTTGCCGGATGGTTTGGTGCGGTTTGGTATTCGCCGCTTATTAAATGCTCGTTTGTCAGCGCATCAACAAGGGGGTATCGAAGCACAAACGGATCGTTTTCGTGAGCTGCTGAAAGAGCTGCGTAAAAGTCCTGTGGCGATTGAAACGGATGCTGCCAATCAGCAGCATTATGAGGTCGCTGCAGAGTTGTATCAGCACACGCTGGGTAAGCGCTTAAAGTACAGTTGTGCCTTATGGGCGCCAGGCTGTGGTGGTCTGGATCAGGCCGAAATCGCTATGTTGCAATGTTACGGCGAACGAGCTCAGCTAAGCGATGGGCAAAATATTTTAGAATTGGGTTGCGGCTGGGGCTCATTGACTTTATGGATGGCCGAACAGTTTCCCGCCAGCCGTATTACTGGTGTTTCCAACTCGGCCAGTCAACGTGAATACATACTGGCTCAGGCCGCTGAGCGAGGCTTATCTAACATCGAAATTATTACTGCTGATGTCAATGGTTTTGAACCGCCAGCGGCACCCTATGACCGCGTAATATCCATCGAAATGTTCGAGCATATGCGTAACTATCAGACCTTGATGCGGCGGATCAGTGATTGGTTGACTCCTGATGGGTTTTTGTTTGTGCACATTTTCTGCCATCATCGTTTGATGTATCCGTTTGAGATTGACAGCAATACAGGCTCCAGTGACCAGGGCGATTGGATGGGGCGATATTTTTTCACGGGTGGTTTAATGCCATCTTTGGATACCCTGATGCACTTTCAACAACAGCTGCAATTGGAGGATTTCTGGGCTGTTGATGGCCGCCACTATGAAAAAACCTCCAATGCATGGCTACAAAACCTGGATCGAAACCGTCAAGCGGTGATACGAGTCTGTGATCAGGTATATGGTGTCGGACAAGGCAAGTTGTGGGCGCAGCGCTGGCGCATGTTCTTTATGGCCTGTGCGGAACTGTTCGGTTATCGTGATGGCAGAGAATGGCTGGTGGCGCATTATTTGTTCCGGCCTCGTTAAAATGACAACCCATTTGTAACTATTTGCTAAAACATGGCGCTTACCCGGCTTGAATACTGGCTTACTACACCCATCAGTGTGCTCTGGCGCGATGTGCAGGACGGTCAGATCAGCAGCAAACTGGTTCGGGTGTTTGCACTGCAGATGCTGGCCATCAGTCTGGCTGCCGGTTTGGGCGGTTGGGTTGCCAGTATAGTGGTCGAAAATGTGCTGGTTAAACGAGCACTGGATGTTGAAGCCCAGTATTTTTGGGAAAACCGTAGCGCAAACCCCCGCCACCCTTTACCAAACACCCGCAATTTGATCGGTTACCTGGCAATTGGTGGTGATCAGCGCCGAGTCCCTTTGGCTTTAAGACAAGAACAGACCGGTTACCGGCGGGTATCGATTCCACAACGTGGCCAGGTGATAGTGCATATCAGCCAGCAAGGAGAAGACTTGCTATATCTTGTGTTCGATCAGGTACAGGTCACCCGTGCTTCGTTTATTTTTGGTGTGGCACCATTGGCAGCAGCGCTGGTCGTGATTTATTTTCTTACCTGGCTGGGGTATATCAGTTCCAAGCGGGCTTTGTCCCCACTGGTTCGCTTAGCGGAGCAGGTCGAGTCATTTGATTTCCATAGCACGCATATTGATGATTTAAGTCTCACAGAGATTGCTGCTGAAGCAGATACCGAAACGCTGTCATTGCTGCGTGCTTTTGAGCACTTTACGCAACGCATGAGCAGCTTACTGGAGCGCGAACGTTTGTTTACCCGTAATGCCAGCCATGAGCTGCGTACACCTATCGCAGTGGTACTCGCCAATCTGGATTTATTACAGCAGCGTGCGCATGACCCGGAAGGCAGTAAAGAAATTATCAAGCGGATGCGCCGTGCAGTTGCCGATATGCAGGCATTAATCGAAACACTGTTGTTGCTGGCGCGTGATGATGATTCCAATTTACATCGCAAAACCGTTAATGTCAGAGTGCTGGCTGAACGCGAGCTGGAAATGCAGGCCGCTGCCTGTGCGCATCCTGGTGTCAGCCATGCTTTAAGTGCTGAGCATCAATTGCTGGTGGATGCTCCGGAGCGAGTGGTCAGTATGGTGTTTGCCAACCTGCTGCGCAATGCATTTACCTACACCACTGAAGGACATGTGGATGTGATCATTCGACGCCGCTCGGTGGTCGTGCAGGATACCGGTATTGGCATGAGCCCTAAAGATCTGGATCATGCTTTCGAGCCTTTTTTCCGTGGCAGCAATCACAATGATGATGGTTATGGTCTTGGGCTGGCGCTGGTTGCTCGTTTATGTCAGCGCTATGGCTGGCAGATTCGTGCAGACAGCATTCAGGGGCGTGGTACAGAAATCACGATAGTCTTTCCAGATTCAAGCTGGATTCGGCAGGTAGGCCATCACCCTCCAGCGGGTAAGGGTTGGTAGATGTGATCAGGCAATGCTGCCAGCAGCGCAGAGTCTGCTGGCATTAATTGAATGCATGAACTATAAATCCTGGGGGCGGGCAACCTTAAAGCCCATGCCCTGGACGGTGTGTACCAGTTTGGTAGGAAAAGGGCGGTCAACGATTTTGCGCAGGTTGTACATATGACTGCGCAGGGTGTCCGAATCGGGCATTAACTCGCCCCATAACTCGTGTTCCAGTGCTTCCCTGCTGACCAGGCGGGGGGATTCGCGCATCAGGATTTTCAGAATCCGCATAGCCGTTGGTGACAGTTTTAACCGTTGTCCGGCACGCTCCACATTCATGGTGTTGGTGTCAAAAATCATGTCGTCAATTTGCATAATGCCGTTATGCGCTTCACCACGGGCGCGCCGAACCAAAGCTTGAATGCGAGCTTCGAGTTCCGGCAGTTCAAACGGTTTGACCATATAGTCATCACCACCCATGCTGAAAGCTTCCAGTTTGTCATCCAGTTGGTCTCGTGCAGTCAGCACCAGTACGGGTACGTTACAGCCTTGCTCACGTAACTTTTGACAAACTTCAATACCATCCATCTTGGGCAGCATTAAATCCAGTACGATGCAGTCATAAATGTTGGTGCTAGCAAGGTTATAGGCGATACTGCCATCACTGGCGTAGTCGACGCCCATTTTGGCACCTTCCAGGTAACTGCCGACGGTAACCGCCAGATCTTTGTGATCCTCGACGAGTAGTACGTCGATATTGTCTGGGTCGTCTTTTATTGCCGGTAACATGACTGCATATCCTATGTTTGTAGTTAAATTTATATGTGTAGTAATGCAAACGATGCGTGAATGTAGCGTTAAATCTCACCAAATACAACTAAAGTTCTAATAAGTCTATGATAGATAATGGAAAAAAAGGCGATGTTCGGAGCCTGTTAGCACTGTTGCCGCTGTTTTCACCGTATCGGTTGTACTTGTGGTGCGCGGGTATTTTCCTATTGGTGTCTGCTGGCGCGGCACTGGTGCTGCCAGTGGCCTTGCGTCAGGTGGTTGATCAGGGTTTTGGTGCCAGTGATCCGGCTGGTATTGATCGTTGGTTCTGGTTTCTGTTTGCCGCTGCTGCACTAATGGCGATTGCGGGTGGGTTTCGTTATTACTTTGTTTCCTGGCTTGGTCAGCGGCTGGTGACTGACCTGCGCCAACGGGTATACCGCAATGTGATGCAGCTGGATGCGATTTTTTTTGAATCGACCAAAACCGGAGAGGTGGTCTCGCGTCTGAATACAGATACAACACTGGTGGAAAGTTTGGTGGGAAGCAATGTCTCGTTTGCGTTGCGACATACCCTGCTGCTGATTGGTTCAGCCATTATGCTGTTGGTGACCAGCCCAAAACTGGCATCGCTAATGCTGGTTTTAATTCCACTGATCATTGTCCCCATTAAAATTATTGGAACAAAAGTTCGTAAGCTATCACGCAGTGGCCAGGACAAGATTGCCGAATTTACGGCGCTGGGTACTGAAACCATTAATGCCATGCCCACGGTACAAGCCATGGTTCAGGAACAGCGCGAAAGTCAACGTTTTGTGGATGCCACAGAAGAAGCTTTCATCGCCAATCGCAGCCGTATCAGGGCTGATGTATTGTTGATTGTGACAGTGATTCTGCTGAGCTTTGGCGGCATCGTGTTTATTCTTTGGCTGGGTGCGCACGCGGTGCTGGATGGCCGGATGAGTGCAGGTGAGCTGAGTCAGTTTGTGTTGTATGCATTAATTGCTGCTTCAGCCGTTGGAGGGCTGGGGGAAATGTGGGGCAGTGTGCAACGGGCTGCTGGCGCATTGGAACGGTTGCTGGAGCTGATGCAGGCCAAGTCGAAAATTGCGACACCCAAAACCCCTAAAGTTATCGATGACAGTGTGCACAGCAAAGGCTTGCAGGTTAGCTTCGACAATGTTGACTTCAGTTACCCGTCGCGTCCGGATGTGGTCGTTCTGGATAACCTCAATTTCACTATTCAGCCTGGAGAAACCGTCGCACTGGTTGGCCCATCCGGTGCGGGAAAGACCACTATCTTGCAAATGTTATTGCGATTTTATGACCCACAGCAAGGCCGTGTACTGGTTAATGATATCGATATTCGCGAACTGGAACCGCAAGCTTTACGTCGCAAATTGGCACTGGTACCGCAGGATACTGTGATTTTTTCTGGTGATGTGCGAGATAACATTGGTTATGGACAGCCTGATGCTGATGAGCAGCAAATTTTACAGGCTGCCAATCAAGCGCATGCCGATGAATTTGTACAACAACTCGATGATGGTTATGACACCTATCTGGGGGAACGAGGTCAACGCTTGTCAGGCGGTCAGCGTCAGCGAATTGCCATTGCCCGGGCAGTACTGTTAAACCCACCATTGCTGCTGCTGGATGAAGCGACCAGCAATCTGGATGCGGAGAGCGAGCGTCGTGTGCAGCAGGCCATTGATGATTTACGTGCCGATCGCAGTATGATTATCATCGCCCACCGTCTGGCAACGATTCGTAAGGCAGACAGGATTTTATTGCTGGATAAGGGCAAGCTGATTGCTGAGGGGACTCATGATGAGCTGCTGGAGAAATCTGAGTTATATGCGCATTTAGCCAGCTTGCAGTTTTTGAGCTGAGGGTTTTGAGTCGTTGGGCCTTTCTTGTAAACTGTATCTTTAAATCGACTGGATAATTCATGCACGCACTGATCTGCGGGTCACTGGCCTATGACACCATCATGGTGTTTCCCGACCATTTCAAGAAACATATTCTGGCTGACAAAATTCATATGCTGAGTGTATCGTTTCTGGTGCCACAAATGCGCCAGGAGTTTGGTGGTTGTGCTGGGAATATCAGCTATAACCTTAAAATGCTTGGCGGACATCCGTTACCAATGGCAGCAGTTGGTATTGGCTTTGATCGCTATAGAGATTATTTTAATAGCCTGGATATTTCATTAGACTGTGTGCGTGAAATAGACGGTGAATTTACTTCGCAGTGCTTTATTACCACAGATCTGGACAGCAATCAGATTACTGCGTTTCATCCCGGGGCGATGCAATTAAGCAACCTGAACAAAATCCCCGACATCAAACATGACATTAGCATCGGGATTATCGGGCCGGATGGTCGTGATGGCATGCTGTCGCATAGTCAAGGTTTTGCCGAGTGCGGCATTCCGCATATTTTTGATCCTGGCCAGGCCATGCCATTGTTTGATGGCGATGATCTGAAAACGTTTATTGAGCGAGCCAACTGGGTGACACTTAACGAATACGAATCACAACTGGTGATGGACCGTACCGGTTGGAATGAAAAAGACATTGCCCGCCGGGTAGAGGCGTTGATGATCACCCATGGCGCACGCGGTTCGGTCATCTATACCGACGAAGGTGAAACAGAAATTGAGATTGAATCTGTAAAACCTGAGTCAGTACAAGACCCCACCGGTTGTGGTGATGCTTACCGGGCCGGTTTGATTTATGGCATTTCCAATCAGTTGGGTCTGGAAACATCCGCGCGGCTGGGTTCATTGATGGGTTCTTTGAAAGTGGCGCATCAGGGACCACAGAATCACAAATTTACCCGTCAGGAAATCGGCGATAAATTCGAAGCCGCATTTGGGTATCGGTATGAGTGAAAAAACGGGTCAAAGCCACTCACTTTGGTCCGAGCTTGACCTTGCTCACGATGGCGGGAAGCACGGCTTGCCCGTTGTTTATATGAATTAAACCACGCTTAACAGACCCGTTTGTATCTGCCCTGAATCCAGTAAATTGAACCAGCGCATTCGTGGCCCACGCAGGTCCAGTTCAAATTCAATACATCCGGGCATGGCACAGGCGGAGGTGGAAGGCGCACCGAGTAATTGAATCGGTCGGTCGTTGATCATTTTCTCACCGACCCAGCCATGATGGATGTGTCCCCAGGCAATCGCCTGAATTTGATGTGTATGTGTTGATAACCATTGCCACAGTAGCTGCGGGTTTGTCAGCTTGAAGCGATCTATCCAGGGTGTACCCACTTCAACCGGTTGGTGGTGCAGAAACAGCAGGGTGGGCAGTTCCGGGTCGATATTGTCCAGTACCGCCAGCTTGCTTGCATCCAGTTCACCTTCTGGCCTTTCAGCCAGGTTGCTATCTAACCAAACCAGCTGCCAGCCATCGATCACCCATGGGTTCAGCCAGGTAAATGCTGAATCGGTCAGCGCAGTTTGCATCAAGCTAAAATCATCATGATTGCCCGGAAAAGCCATCACCGGTAGTTTTAATTCAGCAATATAATCATTCAAACGCTGATAGGTGTTGGTTGTGGCGTGATCCGCAAGGTCACCACTAAGTACCAGTGCTTCAGGTTGCCATTCACGTGCTGTACGCAATATACGTTGTAAATTCAATTCAGGATCAATGCCCCGATAGCCATCGGTTGGGTCAGATTGCAAATGACAATCGGATAGTTGTAGTAATCGCAGACTCATGACGGCATGATAGCCTTTTATTTAATCTGTTCCAGTCTTTAGGAGGCTTGTATGTCACGTGCCAGCAAATTTCTCGATCCGGTCATTGCCCGTTATGTTAATGATGTCAGTATTCAGGAGCCAGAATTGGCTGCTGAATTACGCGATGAAACCGCTGCACTCAGCGAGGCCAATATGCAGATTGCTCCCGAGCAGGGGCAGTTGATTAAAGTGATGTTGGGGCTGGTGAGTGCCAGGCGCTGTATTGAGGTCGGGGTATTTACCGGCTATAGCAGTCTGGTTACAGCCCTGGCATTGCCTGATGATGGTGAGCTGATTGCCTGTGATGTGTCAGAAGAGTGGACAAACGTTGCCCGGCGATATTGGCAGGCGGCGGGTATAGACCACAAAGTCAACCTGCACTTGCAACCTGCAGAAAAGACACTGCAAGCACTGCTCGATGATGGTCAGGCAGATAGTTTCGATTTCGCTTTTATTGATGCGGATAAAGAAAACTACGACCGTTATTATGAGCGCTGCCTGCAATTGATACGTCCGGGTGGTTTGATTATGTTGGACAATATGTTGTGGTCGGGCAATGTCACAGTGGATAGTATTGATGATGTTGATACGGTGGCATTGCGCAACCTGAACAAAAAACTGCATAGTGATGAACGGGTGACAGTGATGTTACTGCCAGTAGCTGATGGCATTTCATTGGTAGTGAAGAACTAGATAGCGCAACACAGGGATATTTGCTTGAAACAATACGACCATTGCCGGCAGAGCACGAATGCCTTTTCACAGTTGTATTTTGTGAGCAGGCCACCATCAGGACTTATAAAGACAGCGCCCAGATAAGCGACTGACGCAACAAAGATGATTTATTTAGGTTTAATTATCATCGGTCTAGCTGCCTGGTTTATCAGCACGCTGACGGCAGGTGGTGCGGCGATGATGGTGATTCCAGTGCTGGGTTTTATGCTGGGTGTTGAGCTGGTTGCGCCGGTGCTTTCAGTGGCTACCGTAATGGCTAATCCGGCACGCGCGTTGATGTTTCGAAAACATATTCGGATGGATGTGATTCGCTGGTTATTGCCCGGCAGTCTGGTGGGGGCAATAGTGGGTAGTTGGCTGCTCAGTCGCAGTAATCCCATTTGGATTCAGTTGGTTTTGGGGGTGTTTCTGACTTCTATTTTTTTGCAATACCGTTTTGGTAAATCCAAGCGCAGTTTTGCAGTGGTCAGTTGGTGGTTCTTTCCGGTTGGTTTCATCGTCGCATCACTGTCAGCATTGACCGGTGCGACTGGTCCGGTGCTCAATCCGTTTTTATTGAACTACGGGTTGATTAAAGAGGGTATGGTAGGTACCAAGTCTTTCAACTCCTTATTTATGCAGTTAACCAAGGTCGGTGCCTATATGACTCTGGGGGTGATGAGTCAACAGGCCTGGGTGGCCGGCCTGGCGCTTGGTGCAGGGGCGATTGGGGGCAGCTATTTGGCCAAACGGCAATTTGTCAAAATTTCTGCAGCACAGTTCAAGATGGGTGTGTTGGCAATGATGACCATCAGTGGTGTGGTAATGCTAATCGATGCCCTGCAGCAATTGTTGTAAGCGGGGTGGTTTTACTGGGAGGGTATCGGGTCAGCCAGCGGCTGGACCCGATAATTCAGATCGGAAGCAAGTCCTGCAATTAAGCTTAGGCTTCTTGCACTTTGGCATCTGGTGCATTGCGCTGTACCGAAGCCATGCCGTTCTTGCAGCCACTGGCAGTTTTGTACATCTGGCTCTGGCCGATTACCTGGCCATTGCTGGCTTTTAGCGTGAAATACTGGCGGCCGTCTTTGGCGGTTTTCACTTCAAAACGGTTTTCATCCATGCAATTTTTACGGACAGACTCGATACCGTTATCGCAGCTCTTGCGACTAGCGTATTGCTGGCTGGTCATAATGACCTCACCGTTACCTGCTTTCAGTACGAAATAATCTTTACCGCTGGAACCTTTGTTGACTACAAACTTACCTGCCATGCTGTTCTCCTTGATTTTTTTAATGGGTTTGGGAATACCGATTGTGGCACAATTGCCAATTCAGGACCAGTCGTAATAAGCTGGGTCCTATGTGGCAACATGTTACCTGCATGATGTGAAATTTTTTCAGAAGCCATTTCAACAGCAGAGAAAATAATGTCGATGATACCTGGCCTTGGTTCATTCCTGAGCAAACTAAGATTGCCGTGGCTGTTTGTTATCAGCGCTGGAGGTTTGCTGCTGAATTTGTTGCTGCCTGATCCGCTGCCATTTTTGGATGAGATATTGATGGCATTGGTAACCGCTGTTATCGCCAGCCTTCGCAAGCCTAAAAAGCAAGAGATAAGTCAAAAAAGCAAACGAAAGTAGAGCGAGCAAACTTGCCCAACCATAACCTTGGCGAAAGGCGCGTGATGAACATCAGTGATCTTGGCCATGGGCTGGGGTAGTCAACGACATTGTTTTGACTAACAGGCTGATTTTGTATCTGACTGCTTATGTTTTAGTACTTGGCCAATCGACCAGGGTCATCATCTCTGTCAATCAATAAGCCATTGACTTTGTTTAACAAGTGCCCAACAGACAAACTGTAGGCACTGATCAACCACACCAGCGCGGGCGCACCGATAAATAAAGTCACCCAGCCTGCACTACCGCCATTGTAAGATTCATTGCTCAGCCAGTAATTCAATAGAAAGCCCACAGACAGGATGGCACAAGCGATGGCTGCAATCAGTAATTTACGCGACAAGGTTTTGTGCTCGCGCTGGCCAGAAAAGCTGGTTCGGAGCAGGTCGATGACCAATAAAACCAGCGAAATAATACCCCAGGCTTTCAGGATAGCCGGTTGCAGTAATTCATCGGTGATCCGTATTGAACCATCAGCCTGTTCATAAGCGGATAAATCGATTGCAGGTAACCATTCATACTTTTCCCAGAAGCCGGCCAGCCATACCAGGATGGGCACGGAAGTTTCCTCGAAGTTAATGAATGTCATGGCCGCCAAAGCCAGCAAAATAAACGCCCAGGCGAGAATCATGGGCACCATTTGGCTCCAGCGAATATAGTCAAGCACAATGCTGATCAGATAACGCAGTACGCTCATCAGGGGTTTGTTTTAGGCTAGTTAATATTGTGCAAGGTCAGTTCACTGCCAACAGTAACGCCTAATGCTTCGGCTTTGCCGGCATTCAATTCCAGTACGTACTTGGCTGGGCCTGCGCTGGGATAGTGTGAGCATTGTGCAGTCCGGCATGGACGTGCATTTTCAGAAACACTAACGAGTTTGAGTTCCTCATCAAAATAAAAAATATCCAATGGGATTTTGGTGTTTTTCATCCAGAATGAGCGTCGCTGCGTATCCGGAAAAATAAACAGCATACCCTTGTTATCCGGCATCTGTTCAACAAACATCAAACCGCGGGTACGCTCATCGTTGTCATCGGCAATATCCACGATGAAACGTTCGCCTTCCAGAACCACATAAGGTGAATCGCTGGCGCAGGCGGTCAAGGCAAGCAGACTGAACACAATGGCTGATAATTTGCTGGGAAAGTTTGTAGGCATACAGTTGAGCATGATTCGTCTTAGTGGGTAGGTGCTGATAAAAGGTATTTTATACCAAATGCAAGAAAAACTTGGGGCAACCTATTGCTGCAGCCTCTCAGCTTTCCAGCAATGCCCGCAAATTACTTAATTGATCATCTCTGGCTTGCTCGTGCCGCTGTTGGTCGCGGCTGTCATCGCGTCCATACCAGTACACGCCTTCCGTAGGCAGTTCATCCAAAAAGCGGCTGGGCTCGCAGCGTACGGCATCACCGAAGCGTTTGCGTTTGCTGGCATAGCTTATGCTCAGGCTTTGCTGGGCACGGGTAATCCCGACATACATTAATCGACGTTCTTCTTCATCACCGCCTTCATCCAGACTGTTTTGGTGAGGCAATAAACCTTCTTCCGCACCGACCAAATAGACATGGGCAAACTCCAGACCTTTAGCCGCATGCAGTGTCATCATGCGAATCGCATCGTCTTGCTGTTGATCATCGTCCAGATTACTGAGCAGGTTGATCTGTGCCGAGAGCTCTTCCAGTGATGGGTCTTCCAGACTCTGTGATACTCGTTCCAACCAGCCCAGCCATTCATTGACTGCAGCGATGCGTTTATCTGCGTTAGCAGGGTTATCAGCCTGATCGCGCAACCACTCCCGATAATTCAGCTTGTCGATTAGCTCATGAACCGCGCGCAGTGCATTGCCATCATCGGTGGCATCCATAATCATCCGAGTGAAACCATCCAGTGCCGAACGCTGGCGATTGGGAAATGCCTGACGACAACCATCATCGGTTGCAGCATCAAACAGACTGCAATGATTGTTACTGGCAAAATCAGCCAATCGATTAATACTGGTGTTCCCCAGTTCGCGGCGCGGTGTGTTGATAATTCGCAGCAAGGCGCTATTGTCATCAGGGTTCACCAGCAGGCGTAAGTAGGCCATCAAGTCACGGATTTCTGCGCGATCAAAAAATGACTGGCCGCCAGTAATTTCATAACGCAGGCCTGCTTCACGAAAGGCACGTTCAAATGGGCGGGCCAGGTGATGGCTGCGATATAAAATAGCAAAGTCCTGTAACTTGGCACCTCGCTGGGTACGCCGGTCAATTTCCCCCACGATTCGGCGAACTTCGTCTTCGGCATCAGCGCAAGGCACTACCCGAATATCATCACCGGGCCCCAATGCGCTCCACAATGTTTTGGCATGCTCATGCGGGTTATTGGCAATGACCTGATTGGCAGCAGCAAGAACTTTGCCGGAGCAGCGATAGTTTTGTTCCAGCTTGATCACTTTAAGGTTGGGATAGTCCTGCCCGAGCAGTCTCAGGTTCTCTGGTTCTGCACCGCGCCAGCCGTAAATCGACTGATCATCATCACCCACCGCTGTCAAACCACCCCGCGATCCAATCAGCTGCTTCAACAACCGGTATTGAGTGGTATTGGTATCCTGGTACTCATCCACTAGCACGTAACGCAGTTGTTCCTGCCATTCGGCGCGGATGTCGTCATCATTGAGTAGTTCCAGCGGAATAGAAATCAGGTCGTCAAAATCGACGGCGTTAATACGTTTAAGCTGTTGTTGATAGCCAGAAAACAGGCCTGCCAGTTTGGCTTCACCTTCACTTTCTGCAGATGAGTGGGCGTGTTCAACTGAACTGGCTGAGTTTTTCCAGCGGGAAATTTGTCCTCGACAGAGTTTGACCTGCTCCGGTGGCGCATTAGCAGGCAGCAGGTCTTTGAGCAAGCGGGTCGATTCGGTTTCATCCAGTATGCTGATGCCAGGTCTGTAGCCGACGTGTTGGGCATGTTGGCGCAGCATTTTCCAGCCCAGCGCATGAAAAGTACTGACCTGTAATGGTAGTTTGGTTTTCTTGATCAGCTTTTGTGCGCGTTGGCGCATTTCCTTAGCGGCTTTGTTGGTAAAGGTAATGGCTGCAATACGGTTGGGGGCCAGACCATGTTCACGAATCAAAAATGCCAGTTTTTCCGTAATCACCCGGGTTTTTCCACTGCCGGCACCTGCCAATACCAATAAGGCACCATCGGTATATTCAACGGCAGCTTGCTGCTGGGGGTTAAGTGTTGGTTTACGGGCAGGCATAGCCCGCTATTCTAGCTTGCTGATTCGCTGGCGCTGCGCAAAGTTTGCTCAATCTGCATTTGTCTGCATATGAATGCTTTATCCAGCATTTGTAATCAGTAAAAAACTTGCCATACTTTATTGATGGCCAAATTGTATTTCTATTATTCCACCATGAATGCAGGCAAAACCACCACGTTGCTGCAGTCAGCGTGGAACTACCGTGAGCGCGGTATGAACCCGCTGGTTCTGACTCCTGCCATCAACGATCGTGACAGTGAAGTTGCGGTGAAATCACGCATCGGGCTTTCATCTCCAGCTTATGCTTTCCATGCGGATGAAAACCTGCTGAAAGTGGTTGAAAAGGAACTCGACAAAAAAAATGTGCACTGCGTCTTGGTTGATGAAGCCCAATTTTTGAGCAAAGAGCAGGTCAGGCAGCTATCGGATGTGGTTGATGATCTCAATATACCGGTATTGACCTATGGTCTGCGTACAGATTTTCGTGGTGAACTGTTTCCCGGTAGTGAGGCTTTACTGGCATGGGCGGATAATCTGACTGAGCTTAAGACCATCTGCCACACTGGTAAGAAAGCCACCATGGTAGTTCGGGTGGATGAGAATGGTTATGCGGTCAAACAGGGTGCTCAGGTAGAGGTCGGTGGAAATGAGCGTTATGTGTCAGTAAGCCGAAAAGAGTTTAAAGCCATTTTGTATGGAGGTAAGAAAGTTAAAGTTATTGACCAACCGGCGGATATCACACCTGTCAAACAGCAATCGCTTTGATGATCAGAGATAAAATATGCGCAGCATATTATCAATGACGCTAACCGTATTGATATCGACAGGGGTGCTGGCTGAAACATTTGCAGAACAACTAGTGGTTGCTGCCATTGAAAGGACGCACCATGTGGTTAGATACGATGGCTCTTATTTTTCGATGGACTACCCCGGCGGTGATGTGCCGGAGGGGCTTGGTGTTTGTACTGATGTCGTCATACGAACTTATCGGGCTTTGGGGATTGATCTTCAACAGCTGGTGCATGAAAGCATGTCAGCAAATTTTTCTGAATACCCTTCCAGACGTATATGGGGTTTGAACAACACTGATCCGAATATCGATCATCGACGGGTACCAAACTTGCAAGTTTTTTTTAGCCGACACGGAGAGGTATTGCCAATAACATCTGATCCCAAAGATTATTCTGCTGGAGATTTGGTCACCTGGGTGTTGCCTGGTCATTTACCCCATATTGGTATTATTACCGATCAAGTTAGCCCGTTCATCGGCAATCCGATGGTTGTGCATAATATCAATGCGGGGCCAAAACTAGAGGATATGTTGTTTGATTATAAAATTACAGGGCATTATCGGTATGAACCTGTCGAATAACACAACGCATCTATACACGCTGCTATAGCTGTAACACAACAAGGCTTTTGTTTTCGCATCAACGTAATCTCTGGCCATGATTCCCGATCGGTGCTCTGTATAGTTAGGTAATGTATTGTAGTATGATTATTTTCGTACGAAATAGGCTGTGATTGAATGTTTTTGATTACATCGAAAAAATCGAATCATGCGCATGGAAAAGCGAAAAAAATTCAAGTAGGTGAATGGGTATTCGATCTTTATAAGCTCACGATTACTCGCGGAGATGGCGAATTAAGTTTAGAGCCTAAAAGTGTTGACCTGTTGAGTTACCTTATCGAACACCCGAACCGGGTGATCGGTAAACAGGAACTGATGGATAATGTATGGCGCACAATAGTGTCCGACAACACGATCAGCCGCAGTATAGTGCGGTTGCGGCGTACTTTGGGGGATGACTCACAAAACCCTGTTTATATCGCAACGATACCGCGCAAAGGGTATCGGCTCATAGCACCTGTACAGGCGCTTAATCAATTACAAGAGCGTAAAACTTTACCTGTCTGGATGGCCACCTTGGGGTTTATTGTGCTGCTGGTGGCTATCATTTTAGGGCGCATTTATTGGCCCCAAAGCACAGGTGCTGATAGACCTTCGGTACCGATGAGATTGACGCCGGTCACTACCTTGGTGGGAGATGAAACTGACCCGGCCTTGTCTGCAGATGGGCGTCTGCTGGCTTTTGCGCATCGCAAGTCAGAGGACAACCTTTGGAGGGTCATGGTTAAGAACCTTGATACCAACGAACTGTATGCAATCACACCGCCAACAAAAAATGCCTGGCTACCGGCCTGGTCGCCAGATAGCACCAAACTGGTATACCAGAATCTATCCCTGGATTATTGCCATATCAGTATTGCCGATGTCAGTAATCTGAATGCTCCGGTGATTAATGAATCTGTTTTCGATTGCAACATTAATGTAGGTAGTGGCAATGTTATTTGGGGAGGAACAGATGTACTTTACTATGCCGAAGCGGCCAGTGAAAACGATCCTTTTGTGATTTATCGCTATCACATCTCTTCAAAAAATTTAAATCAAATTACCAGCCCGCCCAATAGCGGCAGGGGTGACTACCGCATGCAGTTATCGCCCGATGGTAAATGGTTGGCATTTATCCGCAATGCCGTTTATTGGGCGGAAAGTGAACTGTGGTTATACGCGGTTGATACAGCAGAGACCAAGAGAATCACGTCTCTGCCGATAAGGCTCAGAGCATTGGCGTGGTTGCCGGATTCGACCCAGCTGGTGGTGGCTAACGCGTATAAGCAGTTGCAGACTGTTGATATTGATACTGGTGTCACTGCTGAAATTACTTCAGAGGTATTGCCACTGTTTCATCCATCAGCCGGCGGTGGAAAATTGGTTGCTTCTGCCGGGTCTTTTCATAATCGGGAAATTTGGCGTGCACAAGGCGCATTTGATAGCGAGGAACCTGCTGCAACCACCCTCAATCCCTTTATTGTTTCTACTCAGTCAGATTATTTGCCAAGGTTGAACCCTAAGACCGCGTCTGTTGCATTTGTGTCGGAGCGTTCTGGATTACCGCAGGTATGGTTGTTGGATGAAACCGGCCAATCGCACCAGCTCACGGCGTTTGATCAGCCCTATCATTTTCAATCACTGAACTGGTCACCTGATGGTAGAAAGCTTGTCACTGCTGCCAACAATCGTTTGATTTGGATAGATGTTGCTAATCGACAGGTGCATTCCAGTGCAGAAAAATTGCAGGCTGTCGCTAAACCGGTTTGGGACAGGGATAACCAACGGATTTATTTCTCGCAAAAAATGGGTTTGGAATGGCAACTGTTCAGTTATTCCACTGCCAACCGGACAATTGTCCAGATTACACGGGCGGGTGGTTATCGAAGCCGTCCCGGTCGATCAGGAAATACCATTTTTCTCTCTAAGTTGCCTGAGTCTGGGCTATGGAAATTCGATATGGAATCTGGTGCAGAAGTGTTGATTGATGGTGAGATGAAGGTTCAAAACTTCAACCGTGATTGGCTGATCCTCCCGTCTGAGCAGCATTTTTTCTATGTTGACCCCAAAAATGTTTCTTCCATTCAGCGATTTTCTTTGAATGACCCCTCAGGCACAACAATGGGTGTGCTGCAATTAAAGCAGGATACCATCGTAGACTTTGATATTTCCCAGGATCATGAAACCCTGCTATATACCCGCACCGTGGTCGGAGAAAGTGATATTGTGATGTTAACACCAGCGACTGAGTAGCCGCTGGTTTAACTTCATTTCAATAGGGTGAGGATCTAAACGGCGAGGCAATTCTATCTTCCTCGCAAAGAAGAAAAATATCCAGATCGAGCTGATTGACAACACCATCACCGCTAATATCACCGGTTTCATGCCCGATACTAGGGAAAAACCTGAAGTCATTATCAATGACATACTCTTCAAGCAGCCAAAGATCGTGCAGGTTAACAGTACCATTGCCATCAATGTCACCCCATGAGTATTCATGGGGTGACTGCCCATGGTCTAAGAGAAGTGATTCGATATCTTGTTCATCTACACTCCAGTCACGATTGGCATCAGCATGCATTACCTGATGGCAGCTCAAGACCGCTTTGTCTTGAATATAGTCTTCAATCTTTTCAATGTCCTGCAAAGTCACAGTAAAGTCACCATCAAGATCACCACGAACACAGTTTGGAAATATATGCTGCCCAGCCGTTGCAGTAGATAGTGTCAGTGCCATGGCTATCATGAAAGCCGTTGGTTTATACATGCAGTTATCCTTTCTTGGTGAATGTATTATCAATTTGTTGGATACGGGCTTTGAGGTCAATATTTTTAGTGTGACCAAACTAGGACAAAGTTGTGGCATCTTTATCCAATTGGTTTTAAAGGCTTTTTAAAGACAACATAAAAACCTTCTTCTTACAGTAACTTGGCTTTTGGCTGGCTGGGTAGTTATCTCTGCTGGTCAAATGGGAAGGTGTTTATATTTGAGCAGCGTGACTCGGTGAGTGAGGAAGTTAAGGTGATTTGATATGTGGCAAGATGGTAAAGCTCATGATCAAAGCGTTAAAGTAAAGCCTGCCAGGCAGCAGCCGATTTAATGATCGGAAGTCAAATGTATGCTATATATGACCAATTGGGTATTGTCATGGATGAGTATTGCTCTCGTGCCGGTAATCTGTTGATTGTTGGTAATGTTGGGTTTGGCCCGAGACTGGAGGGTATGTTGCCTGTTTTGAGTTTAGCATCCACTGTCGGTAGTGGTTATTGGTAGTGGCTAAATAGGGCGGCAAGCCGGGAATTTGCGGGGAACAAATGGTCGGTTCCCTGAATAAACAAACAACATTGGCATAGCAAGTCTTATAAATTCTGTGACATCGAAGCAATCAGAAGCAGCGCTTGGCGGCGCTAGAAAAATTCAAGTGGGCGAGTGGTTATTTGATCTCGATAAACTGACGGTCATAAAGGGCAATGATGAGCTAAGCCTGGAACCCAAAATAGTTGATTTGCTGACCTATCTTATTTGCAACCCGAACCGGGTAATCAGCAAACAAGAACTAATGGACAATGTGTGGAAGACAGTGGTTTCAGATAATACTGTCAGCCGTGGCATGTTCCGGTTGCGGCAGATTTTCAATGATGACCCGCAAAACCCGCTTTATATCACCACTATCCCACGTAAAGGCTATCGGCTAATAGCGTCGGTAGCGGTCAGGGAAAAAAGACCTGAAAATAAGCCGAGATGGTTATGGGTAACTGCCATATCGGCAGTATTGTTGGCAGCTCTGGTGGGGGCAAACCACTGGTCAGTCAAGCGTGATGTCGGTACACGATTTTCACCAATGAAGCTGGTTCCGGTCACCGCTTTGGTTGGTGATGAAATTAACCCGGCGTTATCCTCGGATGGCAAATTATTGGCTTTTTCCCACCGTGAATCTATGGATCAACCATGGAAGATTATGGTCAAGTCGCTTGTGACTCAGGAAATATCAGCGATAACGCCTGGTGTCAACAATGCCGGGTTGCCGGCCTGGTCACCGGATAACTCCAAACTGCTCTATAAAAGCATGAGCCCTGACCATTGCCAGTTTTTTATTGTTGATGTCAGTGACTTGAAAAAACCGGTGATGGGTGACCCGGTTTTAAATTGCAATATTGCTGTGGGTAACGGTAATGCTGTCTGGGGAGGGCTGGATACTCTCTACTATAGCGAGGCAGAGAGTGCCAATGCACCTTTCATGATATATCGCTATCATCTTTCATCAAAAAATCGACACCGTATAACCAGTCCGCCAAACAGCGGCAGGGGCGATTATCGCCTGCAACCATCACCCGATGGCAAATGGCTGGCATTTGTTCGAGATACAGTTTACTGGGGGCAAAGTGAATTGTGGCTGCATGCGATTGACAGCGGAGAAACCCGACGGATCACCTCTTTACCAATAAGGCTTCGAGCATTGACCTGGCTGGCAGACTCGGAACATTTAGTCGTGGCCAATGCCAACAAACAGTTGCAAACAGTTAATATAGAAACCGGGGCTAGTGCTGTGCTGACATCAGAGGTATTGCCGTTGTTTCACCCTTCTGCGGGCGGTGAAAAGCTGGTGGCTTCAGCGGGTTCGTTTCACCGTCGTGAAATCTGGCGTGCCGTTGGTGAGTTTGGTAAAGAAGTGCCTGAGATAGCATCGATGGATCTTTTTATTGCCTCAAGTCAGACAGACTATCAGGCACGACTTAACCCAAAGAATTCGCTGGTTGCATTTATTTCCGAGCGCTCGGGTTTGCCGCAGATATGGTTACGGGATGAAGAGGAGGATTTGCATCAGTTGACCGACTTTGACAAACCTTATCATTTTCGCACGCTGAATTGGTCACCCGATGGAACCAGGTTGGCGGCTGCCGCCAACAACGAATTGGTATGGCTTGATGTGGTCAGTCGGGAAGTGTTTTTTGGCCCTCCTGATATTGGAGATATCGCTGAGCCAGTCTGGGGCTGGGATAGTCAACAAATATACTTTTCGCAAAAAGTGAACGTAGAGTGGCAGTTGTTCAGTTTTTCGATAGCCAATGATGAAGTAACACCTATTACACAAGCCGGTGGACATCGCAGCCGTCCCAGTCGATTTGGGAATGCTGTTTTTCTTTCAAAAATTCATGAGCCTGGATTGTGGAAGCTTGATAGAGATACCGGTGAAGAAATGCTGATGGGTAATTGGCTGGAAACCCGGAGTTTTAATCGTAACTGGGTGATATCTGCATCTGAGCAGCAGTTTTTTTTCGTCGACCCTCAGGATGTCTCGATCATTCAACGGGTGACGCTAGAGAATAATCAGCAATTACCTGTTGATGTAATGAGCTTAGACAAAAACTCGGTGATTGATTTTGATCTTTCCCAGGATCAAAAAACCTTACTGTATAGTCGCACCGTGTTGGGCGACTCGGACATTGTTTTGTTGACGCCCAGCGACAACCGGGTTGCTGGGCGTTAATGAATTAATCGGTGGTTTCAAATGGGGTGTCAGTCAAATGGCGATGCAATATAATTAGCATCACAGGTCCAGAACGTAAAAAGGTCTGATGGGCTGATAACGCCATCTCCATTGATATCACCAGTATCAAAGCCCAATGTAGGCAACAAGGACACTCCGGAC
Source organism: Wenzhouxiangellaceae bacterium (assembly GCA_965230265.1). GTDB lineage: Bacteria > Pseudomonadota > Gammaproteobacteria > Xanthomonadales > Wenzhouxiangellaceae > JAJFKX01. The sequence continues at coordinate 148,731 of OZ245999.1, forward strand.
AAATAGTCTAATAGCATAGTCATGTCTTGCTGGTTAGTGAATCCGTCTCCATTAATATCTCCCCATCCATGATTGGGTAGAACAACAACAAAGGGATTGTCGAGTTCAAGCATGAGCTGCATGGCGTCTGCTATGTTGACCTGCCGATCACGATTGACATCAGCATGCATTAATTGGATACAGCTTAAAGGCTGTGAATTATCCAGATAGTCCAATATTGCTTCGACATCATCTACTGAGACATAGCCGCTTAGATCGACATCGCGATTCAGGCAATCAGGGTGTATTCTCGGGTTTATTACTTGGGCATTAACCGTCATTGTCGTTATTGCCAAGGGCAATAAGATTAATCTTTTCATACTTTGTCCTAGTGGTTTAAGCCTTTGCTCTGCTGGCTTTAATCTGCTTGGTTCCATTTTTTTGGTCAAGGTTATAGTCGTGATCAAACTATGATGAAGTTGTGATGTGATTATCTTATTGTTTTGTAATGACTTTTCATAAAAATTCAAAAATTATCTGATGGTTATATTCGTGAATTTCTAGCTTCTGGTTCGGTACAGAAGCTACTTTTGATATCAATGATCATAAAAAAATCCTGCTTTCGTCATGGTGATTATGCTGGCTTGTGCTTAGATGCTCTGGTGCATTACGAATGCATTCGGACTTAATTCAAGCATAAGGAGTTACCATGAAAAAACTATATCAAGTTACTTTAGCCGCATTACTCAGCGCGGCGTTTTCTACAACCGTTTCTGCTCAGTGCGTTGGCCCGATCTGTGCTGTCGAGCGTCCTGACAATTGCCCAGCTGCTTCAGCTATAGGGTTTACACATGAAGCGGGCGGTGGTTTATGCACAGGCACACTGGCCCATTTAAATGCAGCCTCAAATTTGGTGTCGTTTGATTGGGACTGGGAGCTTTTTAACGAATCAGGCAGTGTGACAGATACAGTTGAAGCTTTTTTTGTTCCATACAGCGCTGATAACTGGACAAATTTCAATCTAAATGTTTGTGTGGTGGCCAAGGATGCCGATGGGGGCCGGTGTAGCAGAATATGCAAAACTGAAACGTTAAGTTGTGGTTTTGGGCGGTAGCTCGACTTTACCAATGGTATCCGATACAGGCGGTGGGTTCACCGCTTGTATCGAAATAATGACACATCTTTAAATTTAGGAAATGACTATGTACACCAAGAGGCATACGTATTATTTATTTTTGTTATTTATTTTGATTTCCACAGGTCATGGGTTACCTGTGAACGCTCAAATTGGCCCAGTTGGAGACCAAGATTATCTCAATGTCACACTGCGCTTTCTGCCCAGCACAATACAATCTGGCGGCACATCACAGTTAAGCCTGGTTGTCGGTGGAAACCTGGGGCCAGTGACCTGTTCGTTTGTTGGTTTACCCCAGCCTCAAGGCATTGTTTCACCACCCATAACCTTCGGCGTGACTTCAGTGATACCGTTATCGGTTAGCGCCCTTTGTGAAGAACAACAAGTGTTTGATGATATTCCTCCACTAACAGGCTTTGCCAATACGCAATTAAATATCAGTGGGCCAATTGTGCCCCCATTGTAGAATCATCATTTACACCTGATTTGATCGAACTCGGGCAAACCACGAGCTTTAACTGGACATCGACGGGTGCAACGAGCTGTATCACTTCCGGAGCTGTATCTGGAGAGGTGGGCGAAGTCGATCGGAGTGAAAATTTCACTCCGATAATCACGGGTGTGTTTGACGCCACAGTAGAGTGCAGCAATGCCAGCGGCACGACTGCCAGCACCTCTTCAGTAACGGTGGTTGAAAATATTGGGCCGCCGGTAGTCGCAGCCAACTATAACCCTGGCTTTTTGTCCGTGCCGGGCTTTAGCTTCCTTTCCTGGGTATCAAGTGGTGCTAATTTCTGTAGAATTCCTAGCGTTTTTGGAAACTTTGCGGTTGGAGCTTCAGGCGGCACTAGCAGGTTTATCACCAACAGTATTTTTACGCAGGTTTTATGTACCGGTACTGGCGGTACCGCAAGTGGTTTTGCATTTGTCGGTGTCGCCAATAACCGTAACTCAGGGCAGACTGAAGGCACCAGCGAAACCGTTAATCATCCTGCAATGATGAGTGTGAGCGATGACTTTAACAGGTCTGGTTTTGAACCAGATATTGATTGGCAAATTGATAAGGTGCTGCTATCAGCGCTGGGTGCTAAAAATATTAATGGAGAGCTGAACTCATTGGCAATCGATCTGAATAATGACGGCTTGAATGATCGATTGATATTTTCCGTTGAGCAGCAAATGTTATACGTTTTAATCAGTGATAACGGTGCGTTTATTAAGTTGAATAAAACAGTGAATAATGTAAGTGATATACAAGATATTGCTTCCATTAGTGTCAGTCAAGATGGCATTGTAAAAGTGCAGGTTATTCAATAGCTACAATGTTTTTACCACTTTGGAAGTGTGAAGATCATGGGCGATGCCCATGGTCTTTTATACAATAAATAAATTGCCAGTTCAGATAATACAATGTTAGAGCTTGACCACAAAGGTAAAATCTGGAGTCGGGTGATATACAGTAAGATGAAGTTTTAAATGGAGAGGCTAAGTATTGCTGGTTTTAGCAACATTAAAATAGTTTTCTCAAAAATTATCAGGGCATTTTATTTTAATGTCTCACTGTTTTCATCAAGAATAGGCTCAAGTAAGTCTAAGTTATCTTCTAATTGGTCTATTGAGACAAACTCATCGACGCCATTGTTGCGAATGATAATTTCATCAGGCAATTGCTGATCATAATAAATTTCAAGCTCGTCATTGGCTTGGTTTGGTGATTGGCTAATTTCCAAAACATTATCACTTATTATGGTAGCTTCACTGTCGTACTCTGTAAGAGTATCGCTATCACTTGATAAATTAATGGCGATAAGATCAGCGGATAATGGTAATTGATAAGTGATTTTATTGGTTTGCATGTCTTTTACAACAAGTTGCTGGTTAGCTTCATCAATCCATACTTGTTCTGCATTATCAGCAGATAATAGGTGAACCTTAGAAGAATCTGTATCCAATAATTGAGCTTGAATTCCCTTGGCTGGTTGTGATGATGAAACGACTGCTGCCGGCTTGGTGGTTGTGGTTTGACTGGTATCAGCAATATTGTTCTCTAAGAGCTTTGGTATTGCCGGTGCAGCATTGTTATGCCCGTTATTTTTCGTATTTGATTTTATAAAGACCGTCAGGCTCAATAAAAGCAATATAGAGATTGTGCTGATTAGTGTTTTCATTGTTGCGAGTTTTGAGTTTGGTCATAAATCCGGATGGCAGCAGGCTGCCATCCGGGTAGTGCGTTAAGTGTGATCTAATTTAGCGAATTGCTAAACCTTGTGGTGCGAACCCGTCAACATCAAAAACTGGCAGGCCTGGGAATAGGCCGATATCAGTCAGTTCACCGGTTTCTGGGTCAACTGCGAAACCACGCACGCCACCAGCGCCAGTTGTGACGTACAGGTATTCATCGTCATCGGTTAAATCAAAATCAATAGGGCTGGTGATGCCTGTTGCTGCAATGGGGTCTACGACACTTATTTGACCATTGCGGCTAACGCTATATGTGCTAATGGCACCAGCAGCGGTGCTGGTGGTAAATACCAAGTCACTGGTATGGGCAACACGTACCCAGCAGGTTTCAATTTGGCCGTTAGCTACGGTATTAACTGGCACCAGATTAGCGCCATCAGTGAAATCAAATGATGATAAGCCACCGCCAATATCACCGGATGCCGGGTCACCTGCAAATGGTCCTAATGCGTCTGAAATTAAGGCTGTGCCATTGCGAGTGAAGTCTACGCTGAAGGGCAAACGACCTTGTGCGACCGTTTCGACAAAAGTTTCAGAAGGCAAATCGTTATCATCAACGGTGAATGACAATACGCGTCCCTCGCCAAGCTCTGTGCCGGCACCAAAAGGAATGACCAGTCGACGGTTAATGCTATCAAAAGCAATATCACCAGGTGCAATATTGCGTTCGCCACCAATCGGAGGACCGACTTGTCCAGTGCCAAGACTGCGAATTGAACCTTCGATTAAACTTAGGCGACCATTGTCTGCGATGTCATAACCGGCAATTGAACCATCGCTGCCAGAGTTCAATACATATAGTAGATCATCATCAATGGTCAAGCTAACTGGAAAATCACCATTAGAAGAAACTTGTTGAATCAAGATTGGGCGGCCAATACGATTAATGAAAAATACAGAGATACTATCGGAACCAGCATTGACCGAATATAAAAATCTCTTATCTTCGCTGAGTATAATAGATTCCTGACCACCTAAAGGATCTGCAGAAGCGTTATCGCCAGCACCCGATCCACCTGTGCGAATTGATCCGAACCTGAATAGACGACCATCGGTAAATCGCCCATAGAAAATGATGCGATTGTCAACAGGGTTATTGTCCATAACATAGACGCTGCCAATAAGTCGAAAGGGGCTGAATGGTTGTGCAAAGCTGGCGGAGGTTAGGCTCAATGCAATAATAAAGCAAGCCAAGTAAAATTTTTTCATAAGAATATCCGTAAAGTTATTAAAAAATTTCCAACTATAATAGTTGCTGTGTTATTTCATTTAATTATTGATATTAATTATTAAAACAATAATTATTGAATTTATATTTTCATTTAACAAAATTTCAGGTTTTAGTTTACCGCGGTAGAACGTGTGTGTTCGCCTTATACATAAAGCGTGTTTATTGAGAAATAATCCCTTGAAACCCTGTTGTATACCCAAGACCTACTAAAGTATGATTTGCTTACAAATATATAAATTAATTTTTTAATGACTAAATTGTTCTAAAAAGCGCTGGTTATAGTAAGTTTTAGGTGCTTATTGAGTCTTGCATGACAATAAATGAGTCGGTTAGACATTTTCTTTTGCCGCAAAAGCTGTTAGTCCAATAGCCAATGGCCTTAGCAACATGGGTTTCTAACCACTCGGGTCGGGTATTCGCACCATCAAAGCAACAGGTTTTGAAGGTTATCAAGATTTTATTTTGCTCATGCCGGGAAAGTCATGTCGCTGCAATAGCATGTCTGCCTGAATGGTTGAGACGAGAGTATTTTGAAATATATCCTTAACAGCGCTTTTCCAAAAGTGTTGTCTTAGCCAGGTGACCGTCGCCTACCTTAGTCAGGTAATGCAAATGGCTAGGCGCTGGGCTGATACCAGTCACCTTCTGTTCATCATGGTTTTACCTCTCCGTATAACAATAAAACACAGGAGATCAGGTATGAAAAGTCAGAGTGAATGTCTTTTTTTCAAAGCATTTTTTGGTTTGATCATGGCTTTAGGGTTGAGCAATGGGGCATTGCTGGCACAATCTTTGTCATCGGTAAGCCCGCCCAGTCAACGAGTCTCGGAGTTTATCGAACTGGAGGGTTCCGGATTTGGTACCAGTCAGGGCAATAGTGTGGTTCGATTCACCGATGGGGTTGATACCTGGGATGCCGGTCTAGCGTATCTGTGGCGGGATAATTACATTCGTATTCGAGTGCCGACCGGCAAGCTGGATGGCGGTAGTGTTTTGCCTATCTCCAAGGGACCGCTGCAGGTGTTTGTCGATACAGGCACTGGTGTCAGCGGGTCACTGAGCTTTCAGGTAATTACCAGTAATTCTGGTACGTTGTCGTATCGCCAGCTGACCAATATTGTGAATCATGGTGATACTTCAACAGTGCTTGGATCGCCCAATATGAACTCTGCCCGGACCAAAGATGCCGATGTGGCAGATGTTAATGCTGATGGCTGGCCGGATATTGCTGATTTAAACTCCAATAACGTGGCCAATAGCACCCATAGTGTGCTGCGTGTGAACAATCAGAACAAAAGCTTCACATCTATCGCATTTGAACCATTAGATGCCAGTGATTCAGGTTCGTTTGCCACAGAGATCACTGCAGGGGGTGATTTTTTTGAAGATCACACCAGTTATGACTCAGACCTGGTGGATATTAATAATGACCGTTTGCCCGATCTTTTACAGACTGCGGCGAATAATGCTGGTGGCAGTTCGGCCCATCGTGTGCGTATCTTGATGAACAATCGTGGCGGTATACCAGGTCAGTTCAGTGAAGAAACCAATGCCCGTATGCCGGGTGCAGCTTTTGGCAGTACGGGCTGCCCGGATGATATTGATCATATTGATATGGATGCCGATGGAGACGTGGATTTTGCGGTCACCATGCGAACGGCCACTTCGTTTTGCAGCGGAACAACTTCAGAAATTCGAGTGTTTACCAATACTGGCGGCGGTGTTTTTTCAACGCCGGAAGTGATTGATGTACGTACCGGCAACTCCACCCATGATGTGTTTTGGTTTGATGCCAATGGTGATGAGTTTTATGACCTGGTCGCCGCCAATGAATTTGACACCATTAACAGCGACTCTGTGGATGTTCGTGTGCAGCTGTTTATCAATGATGGTACAGGTGGTTTTGATCTTAACCGGACTTTTCCTTTATCGGGTACGACGGGTGCTACCGCTGACTTTAATGGTGATGGACTGGAAGATTTTGTGGTAGGACGAACGGCGGTGCATGTTTATCTGACGGATCCGAACTCAGCCTGTTTTACCAATGCTGCCAGTGCTTGCGACTACACCGAGGTAGTGATCTTGGGAGCAGCGGGCAATAACCCGTTTTATGATCTGGAAGTGGGCGATATTAATGCCGATGGTTTTCCGGATATTGTCGGTGCGCGTATTCTGGACACCGCGGATAATGTACCGATCTGGATTAATGATGGTGATGGCACTTTCACAGAAATCACCGGGGGCAATAGCTCGTCAGTATTGCCGGGCCATAATGGTGATTATCAGCGTTTATCGGCTGATCTTTTGGATCTGGACCTGGATGGCGATTTGGATATTTATGTGACCGGTCAGGACAGCGATGATGAGGCTCCTTCAGGGTCGGGTTTCGGGCGTGGTCCCAATCAATTGTTTGAAAATATGCTGTTCGGCCTGGATATCGTCAATCCTCGTCAATCCGCACCAGCCTATGCCGGATCGGCGACTGGTGGTCGCAAGGTGCTGGTCCGGTTGCGGGCTGATGCTCCGGTTGCAGGCTTGCAACCGGATGATTTTGTGGTCACCGTCGATGGGGCTGATTTAATGCCATCGGCCACGGTTACCGGTGCCAAGATAGAAGAGGAATACTGGCTGTTGGTGCAAATGCCAGCCATGGCGGATGGCTGTTATTCATTACAGGTGGCGCTAAGTGACGACCCGGCAATGAATGACCTTGAACCTGAGTCGTTATGCTATGAGGAAGAGCGTTTATTCGATAGAGCACTGGCTGTGGATCGCACCACATCAATGCTGTACAACTCGGTAACAGAAGCGTCTGATCCTGAAAAACTACAAGCAGCCAAAGCGGCAGGCAATTTCTTTATCAATTTATCCGAAGATGCCGATCGTATCGCTGTGACCTCATTTAACCGCAATGCTGATGATGGCAATGGAGTTACTGAACAAGATGAAATGGCGCGAACCGATTGGGCAATGACGACTGCTTTTGATAGTGGCAGCATGACCGATAATCGGGAGCTGGCCATTGATGAATTAAATGCATTACAGCCTGATGGCACGTATTTCCCTTATCAGACCACCATCGGAGCAGGTCTGCGTGAAGCCTGGAATGAACTTCAGAGTGAGGGTGCAGCCGATCATGAGTGGGAAATAGTGTTGTTGTCAGATGGTATTGAGAACTATGCACCATTTTGGAATCAGGTAGAGGCAGGACCGCCAATAATATTACCGATTCGGCCAGAGATAATTGGTGCCGACCCCAAAGTGACGGTACACACCATTGCTGTCGGCGAAGATGCCGATGCACCGCTATTGATCGATATCGCCAACAGTACAGGTGGTCAGTTCTTTAGCCTGTATGAGGGTACGGGTTCATTTGCGTTGATCAGTCGTCTGGCATCTGTGTACAAATATATCGATGAGGAGATGCGTGATGAACAGCGTTTCTTTTATCGTGAAGGTGTGCCTGAGGAAGTCATTTATACGCAGGCAGGTTTTGCCGAAGTGTCTGCTACATTGACCCATGGTCGTAAACGCATACGCGTGGATTCATTCTACGTACCGCCTGATTTTGAGTCGATCAGCGTGGGGTTTCACTGGAATCAGGATCATGCTGTCGAGCAGGTACTGCTTTATGATCCGACATTGACTCCGGTGGCGCCCAACCCGCCAGTACGTACCATCCATACGGATCCAAAACACAAAATTTACCGCCTGCGCGACCCGCAACCGGGCTGGTATCACTATGTGGTCAACCTGGGAACCAATGAGCCCTTTGAGTTTTTTGCGGTGGCATCGGGTATCAGTGATGTGATCGTCAAAGGCCGTACGGGTGATGTTCAGGAAGTCAGCCCGGGCCAATATCAGGTGCCGATTCGAATCGTCAGTGGTGACTTTGATCCGATTTTATGGGCCAGTGTCAGCGGTGAGGTCGTGTTGCCTGATAAAACCCGAGTGCCCATTACACTGCAAGACGACGGCATTCATGTCGATGGCGGCAATGCTGATGGTATTTATGGTCAGATGTTTGCTCACAGCATGCCTGGGGCCTATACCGTCGAGCTGACCACTACCGGCGTGTCTAATAACAACGAACCATTTAGCCGACATAGCATGATGTCATTTGTGTTTCCCGGGCGTGAAATTGATACGACCAAGCCGGAAAGACCACCTGGAAGAGATGGCATCAAGTGTCCTCCTTGCTGGCTATTGTGGGTGGCGATGATGGTATTCGCGTTGCTGCTGTTATGGTTGATCTGGCAATGGTATCGGTGTTGTTACCGGCGCCATCAGGTAGTACAGGTCAAGCAAGTGCCGACGAACCATACCGGCTGACTGCAGCCAATACGATCGAATAAAAAGGGCCAGGTTTTTACACCTGGCCCTTCAATTAACAGGCTAGCTTTGGGTTAGTGGGTTAACGGAACGCTCGGCGTCTTGATCGTAGACTTACAACGCCAGCCATTAACAGCCCCATCAATATCAGGCCCCAACGGTTTAAGGTCGGTGTTTCAATCACAGGAACGGCTGGACCACTCGGGTCGTTAATAATGCCATCAGCGATCAGGTCGTCGTCACCCAAACCACCATCGGTAATGCTGAATTGTGCGGTATTGCCATTTAGTATTGCCGGGAACTCATAGAACGCTGGTGTGCTGCTGTTCGCACGGTTACCGAACTTAAAGTAGACCGAGTGAATAAACAAACGACTTGGGTATTCAATGGTGACATCTACTGTGGAACCTGGAATACAGCCCGTCAGCGTGAAATCAACCAAACCATGTGGGAATACGAAGTCTTGTGGTGGATTGCTGGGTGCGGTGATGCTAACCGGGACAAAACTCACACTCTCGAAGGTGCACTGGAACCCGCCTCCGGTAAAGCTGATGGTGGCATTGCCGGTCCCCGTTGGGGTTGGGCCGGTAAAGCTATTGACCGCGAAGTCATCGTTAATATTGGTGACTTCAACATCGTCGCCGTCCAAACCGTTATAGAACGGATCGGCACTACTGGCTGGCAATACCTGGATGTTGTAGATCATATCCAAATCAATAACTGCATCATCCTGTCCAGTGACGGTTACCGTCTGCGGCTGATCCCAGTTGCCAGCAGTGAACTGCAGGCTGGCTGGTGTGGGTAGGCCTTCGGCCGGTGTATCACTTTGCAGAGCAATATCGACATTGCCAGCGGGCTCAGATGTCAGCACTACCGTAAAGGTATCTGTGCCGCCTGCTTCAGTGGTTTCCAGTCCGGCTGTGGGTGTGACCACAATACCGGCTGCGTCATCATCGGTGATGGTCAGAGTATGGGTATCCGGGCTGCCCAGCAGAGCGCCTTGCGGCATGCTCAGTGTCAGGGTCAGGTTTTCGTCAATTTCATCAATTTCATCGGCTGTGATATTGACAGTAACCGAGCCTGTCAATTGACCGGCCAGAATGGTCACGGTTTCATTGACCGAGGTGTAATCCACACCGGCAGTGGCTGAACCATCCATGCTGGTTACAGTGACATCAATATCCTGCTGGCTGACAATGTCCAGCGCAATATCAACGGCAATGCTGCCGGCGGCTTCAGCGACGGCGCTGCTGGCAGCAGAAAACGCCACAGTGGGTGTAACCAAGTCCAGACCGATAACCAGTGGGTCATGATCAGCGGCACGGAATGGGTCAGCATTATAAAAATCGGCGGGTTTCGCCGGTCCGCCGCTGGGCAGGTTTTCTTCGTTGTAATCGAAGTTGGAATCTTCATCGGCATTGATGTGCCACTCGACGGCGCCAGTCACCTGGGTATTCATGCTGGTGTTGGCCAGTACATGGTCCAAATAACCCACTTGTCCGGCAAAGGTAAATGAGTAGGCATTGGCCGCGCCCTGGAAGCTATCCAGTAAATCGGTGTAACCGGCATTGCTGATTGCAGTGATCGGATCTTCCATCGCATAGGCGTTCAGATCACCAATGATCAGGTAATCGTTGTCTCCGCTACCAGTAGGGTCAGTGGCCAGCCAATTAACCTGTGCGATGGCAGCATTGGTACGTGTCAGGTTAAAACAGGCCTGACCGTCGCCCTGGTCGGTATCAGCACCAGTGGCGCCGCCACAGGCTTTGGATTTCAAGTGGTTAACCGCCACGGTGAAGCGACTGCCATTGTTATCGGCGAAGGTCTGTGCCAATACTGGGCGGTTCAGATTGTCGTTAAATAATGGGTCGACACTGCTATCCAAAATCGCGAAATTACCGACTGGGGTTACATTGGCAGGCTGATACAGCAAACCAACCTTAATGACATCGTCACCAATGGTGCCGGTATTGATGAATGCGTAAGTGCCTGCGCCCGCCACGGCGTTCAGTGCATCGGTCAATGCCTGCAACGAAGAACTGGCGTTGTTTTCGATTTCAATTAAACCCAGCACATCGGCATCAATGGCCGATAAAGCAGCAACCAGTTTATCGGTCTGGCGAATCAGCTCGCTGGCGGTGTTGGCACCGCGACAGCCATTATTATTCGGACCACAGGTTGCCCCGCCCATATCCAGAGTATCGAAGAAGTTCAACACATTGGCGCTGGCTACTGTTAGGTTGCCACCTACGGCAGGTGGTGTTGCTGTGCGCGGGTTGGCGGCTTCGTCAATAACCACTGGTGTGGTTGGGCGCAAACGGTAGTTGTTAAAAGCAAACGACATAACACCGCTGGCACCGGTCACTGTTGCTCCACCCCGAATAGGGTTGATGGCATTGACCGGAGTGGCATCATCCTGGCCATTGATAAATGGCATGCGGTAGGAGCCATTGCGCTGATCGTCCAGAATCAGGCGGTTCAAATCGTTAGCGGCCTGCTGAGCATTGGCAGCAGCGCCGGGAGCGACAATATTGGTCGGGGTAAATAATCGACCATTGGATAAGGTGGTTTCACCAAATCGAACGGCGTTGCCAGCATCACTGATGGTCAAGGTCTGCGGCAGGTTAACCGCCATGCCTTCAAAGGGTTCAAGGTCATCAGCAGTGCTGCGTGGCAGGTTCACGGTTGCCGGTGTTGCGGTACCGGTCAGGGTATCGCACAAGGTGACATTGGTGACCGGCATCAATTCGGTTAAGCCGTTAAACTCAGCGACGGTGCCTTCCACCCGTACGATATCACCGGGGTTCAAATCAACACCCAAAATGTCATCGAATACAAAAATACCTTCTGAAGTGGTTGGGTCGGCATCGGCGTCGGTATCTTCTTCCTGAACGAAGAAGCCACCCAGATCACCGTTGGCAGTGTTGCCCTGGAAGTCACCGACCACTACGCCTTCAATTTCTACAACTGAACCGACCATGCCAGAAGCTGCACCGTTGCCCTGGATGGCGCTGATCAAGGTGGCCGGTGTGCCGCAAGCCAGTGGCGGCAGGACACAGGTGTTGTCTGCGCCCGGTGTCGGAGCAGCCTGTACATAAGAATCTGTATTACGGAAGCCTCCGGTGCCGTTAGGGCAGCGGCCATTGGACTCATTGGCACTGTCGCCGTTGCCGGCTTCATTGACCTGGGGTTGGCCCGGGTTAAGCAATACCAGCAAACCGGCATCATCGGCGTCGTTGGTGTCGTAAACCAGTGCATCAATCAAGCCGACGGTGGAGACTGCCGTTCCATTGGGGAAATCAGTGGCATCGCCCACGTATAACCCGATGGCATCAGCACCGTTTTGCAGGCCGTTGCCGGGAAATACCAGATCAACCCCGGATACTGCTGCATTACCAGCCACGAAGTAACCAGTGGCATCGGTGGTCATACCATCCAGGTCGAAAGCGTTGTAGCTGGTATCGCTGCTGCCGTTGAAGAATACCAGCACCAGACCATCCAGTGCCGTGTTGCCCGTGCCACTATCAAACAACTCGACAAACTCCAGAGCATCGCTGCCGGGCGTGTCAGCATCGGCTTCGTTGATAAACACATTGGGCAATAGCGAAGAACAGTCATTATCTGCATCTGGTGTGGCGATGGCCTGAATATAGCCAGAGGTATTGCGTGCACCACCTGCACCATTGGGGCAGCGTTGGTTGGATTCGGTGTCTTTTTCGCCGTTGGCATCCTCGTTTAGCTGTGGCTCGCCAGCATTAAGCAATACCAGCAGCTCTGGATCATCGGCGTCATTGGTATCGTAAACCACTGCATCCACCAGGTTCGCTGTGCTGATGGCGGTGCCGTTGGGGAAGTCTGTGGCATCACCCTGGTACAGCGCTACAGCATCGGCACCGTTTTGCAGGCCGTTGCTTGGGAATATCAGATCAACACCAGAGACGGCGGTGTTACCGGCGACAAAATAACCATTGGCATTGGTGGTCATGCCGTCCAGGTCAAAGGCGTTGTAGCTGAGATTATTGCTGCCGTTGTAGAACACCAGTACCAGACCATCCAGTGCAGCATTGCCCATGCCGCTATCATACAGTTCGACAAACTCCAGGGTATCGGTACCTGCAGTATCGGCATCCACTTCATTAATTAATACATCTGCGGTAGATGATCCACAGGTATTGGCGGCATCAGGGGTTGCCACTGCCTGCACAAAGCCGGAAGTGTTGCGCGGGTCGTTAGCACCATTGGGGCAGCGTTGATTGGATTCGGTGTCCTTTGCGCCGTTGGCATCTTCGTTGAGTTGTGGTTCGCCAGGGTTCAACAGCATCAGCAGTTCAGCGTCGTCTGCATCATTGGTGTCATAAACCACGGCATCCAATAGGTCGGTTGTGGTGATGGCTGTGCCATTGGGGAAGTCTGTGGCATCGGCCTGAAACAGAGCCACCGCATCGGCACCGTTTTGTAGACCATTGCTCGGGAATACCAGGTCGACGCCAGGGACGGCTGCATTGCCAGCGACAAAATAACCATTGGCATTGGTGGTCATGCCGTCCAGATCAAAAGCGTTATAGCTGAGGTTATTGCTGCCGTTATAGAACACCAATACCAGACCATCCAGTGCAGAATTGCCCAGGTCACCATCAGATAGTTCAACAAACTCCAAGGTGTCGGTGCCGGTAGTATCGGCATCGACTTCATTGATCACAAAATCGGGCATGACTGGTCCAATCACCATGTTACTGGCATTTGGGGTATTCAGTGCTTCGCCAGGGTCGGGTGTGCCAGGGTCCAGAGCAGGGATACCTGCACCACTAAAGTCATTGCGTACCCAATCATTGATGGTGTCGGTATCGGTGCCATCGGGGATACGTGATGCACCACCTGGTTGAAAGGTAATGCCATCAAAATTGGGCGCCAGCAGGACAGTGCTGTAATTTAAATCACTGCCGCCACCATCGGGAATGGCCAGGTCATCCACTATCCGTGTCCAGGGAGCATTATCAATGGTACCGTCGTCATTGCTATCAATGTCATCTCCGAAACTTCCACTGAAACCTTCTACCAGTAACAAGCTGACCGTGCCATTTTCGACCTGGTTGCTGACAAAAGCATTGCTCCAAAGACCTATGGCATCGGTGGTGCCAACCGGGAATATGCCATCAATGGTCCCGGTATTGCCTGAGTCACCTTCGATTTCCAGCAGAGTGAAGCCGCTGTAATCGGTGTTGGGGGCGCCAAACACTTCGATGTATTCGTTGTCGTCTGTGCCGGTATGGTCAACCACAAATTCGTTGATCACAGGGTCACTGACTTGCGCATATAAGCCAGTAGAAACGAAAAGACAGGTTAAAAAAACAGACGTTAAAACGGCCAGAGCACGGATGTTATTCATTGAGTCTCTCAGGTTATTGGTGATGACGCAGAGACCTTACAGGCCGCTTAAATGAAGCCGATTATTAAAACCCCCAACGGGGTTCATTGATAATCGGCCGCTACGCCATCTGGAATGTACTGATTATGGGCCGACATTGTAGCGTATAAGCAGGTCAATTTCCCGATTGCATCAGCACGGTTTCCCTACTGGCTATTGGCTCGATTCCAGCGGCGGTGAGCAGTTAAAAATGAAGCCAACGGCCATGGTCATTAACCATGGTCGTTGTGATGAGGGGGTATTTAACTGGAGTGATAGGTGGGTTCTGGCATAAAGTTTTGCTGCCAGTCTCATCTTATCTTCGAGTCAGTACCGTATCGTTTATGAGCTTTGCTTAGTTAGCCTTCGGAATAGGCTGGTCTTATGGTTCGCGGTTATTTTGGATAAAGCGATAGACCACAGCGCCAATCACTGCGCCGACAATGGGTGCCAGCCAGAAAAGCCAAAGCTGTGCGACTGCCCAGTCACCCGCAAAAAAAGCAACGCCGGTACTGCGTGCAGGATTCACAGAAGTATTGGTCACAGGGATACTGATCAAATGAATCAAGGTCAGACATAAGCCGATGGCGATAGGTGCAAAGCCCTGGGGTGCGCGTTTATCGGTTGCGCCAAGGATAACCACAAGAAACATCATGGTCATAATGATTTCGGTGATCAGGGCAGCTTGCAAACTGTAACCCCCTGGTGAGTGCTCACCATAGCCATTGGCTGCAAAACCAGAAGAGAGTTCAAAGCCTGGCTTACCCGTGGCAATCAGATACAGCACGCCGCCAGCCACAATACCACCCAATAACTGGGCAATGATATAAGGCATTAATTCTTTTGCTGGAAAACGCCCGCCCGCCCACAGACCGATTGATACAGCCGGGTTTAGGTGGCAACCGGAAATATGCCCAATGGCAAAAGCCATTGTCAGCACAGTCAAACCAAAAGCGAATGAAACACCCAGCAGGCCAATGCCTACATCAGGAAATGCTGCGGCCAATACCGCACTGCCACAGCCACCGAGAACCAGCCAAAATGTTCCGAAAAACTCTGCGCCGTATTTGTTCATGTTGCCTCCTAAAAATGGTGGTTGGTGATATATTGTAATTGAACAAAAATAATCATTAAGCTCAAACTAAATAACGCCACGGCATGTTGGCGTGTTTGGCAATAAATAATAAATAATATAGCTTAATTTTGTGTAAGTCTAAGAAGGGTATTTCAGTTGTAGCAAGCATGCAAACATCGATGGGTATTGATGTTTAATAATCTTGTTTTTTTCTATCCGATCCGCTACTTGTTTTTGGGGTATGTGCCACAACCGTTTGTTTTAATAAGTTTTTGTTTTGTGGTGTAAATATGCGGCGGCAATTGTTAAAGGTTATTAATAGCCCTTTTGTCTGTGTGCGAATTAACATGGCCATAAGTTTTCATGTCATGAGATGGTCAATCAACGCCACTGTGTAATACCGCGATAATCGTTAATTTCAGTCATTTAATTTATTCGTTTTGTTTGAATATTAATCTTCCAGCAATTTGGCCATGTTTTCAATTTGAGCGTTTAGTACGCCATCGACCACATTGGCAAAACCAGCAATATCCACATCGCTGAAACCATGCACATAATATCGCCAGGTTACGGTGGTGCCGGGGTTGTTTTTACTTAAGCTCCATATCATGCTGCCGTGTAACCCTAATTCTCTGAGTGGACCCTGGGCACCTTCAAAAACAATCTGAGAGTTTTCTATCCAGGTGGTAGTGTCAAGATGAGATACTTTATTGCCGTCCCACTGTTCGCAGAAACAATCCTTATTGATCAACATGTTTTCGGCATTGCCAGAATAAGTATGTTCACTGTTCCACCATTGGCCCACATCTTTGGTCATGGTTTTAAAAACTTCAGCAATGTCGGCATCGGCTTTAAATTGATGCTCAATGATAAAGCCATGTTCGGATGATTTAATGACTTTAGCGTTGCTTTCAAAACTGATCAATAAGATAAGTGCAATACAAATAAAATAACGCATGGGTTAACTTCGTCAGGTCGCTGTCATATTTGATTATACTTATAGCGATGGTCTTTTGAGCCCTTTGCGCAATCAATTCTCTGATCGGACAGGTTCTTGCTTACTCAACTCGGGGTTTAATGGCCACCGGCATTAAATAAGCAATTGCTCCGCCGACAACAGCGATAATCAGTTGAATCACTGGCAGATTGTGTAGCAGACCGGCCAACGATTGCTGCATTTCGTTGTACACCACCATGCCGATCTGAATGCCCTCTAAAATCACCATCGCCAATACGGTAACCAGCAATACCATATCGCGTTGTCGATGTTCTTCTACTAGGACGTTATTTAGCAACCACATCACTGCATATGGGCATAGTGCCCAGGCAATGGATCCGCTGGCATTTATCCACCATTGGCCATTGGTTGGTTCGCCAATAATAATGATGACAACGATGGCGATCAGTGCGCCGATTAAAGTTAGCAGGTTGGTTGCACGGTCCATGGTTGGTGCTCGTTCAAAATTTAACCAACCTATTATACGATGAGTTTACAGGTGAGGTTTTCAGCACCGCTATTGCAGATTATTGGGAACTCGGCTGGTTTCGGCAATAAAAAAGCAAATTATTGCGAGTGACAGCACAACAGTGTCATAGCCCGAAAGTAGATGGCTTATAGGTTCTTGAGCATTAAACCGGTACAATAAGCAGTTTGCAAAGGTGTTTTTCAAAACACCGGGCTTTACCTTTCTTCAGGATTACCAAATTATGTCTGACAAACTTCGCAACATTGCGATTATTGCTCATGTGGATCATGGCAAAACCACGCTGGTGGATCAATTACTGCGCCAGTCCGGCACGCTGGATCAGCGTCAGGATGTGCCTGAGCGGGTGATGGATTCAGGTGATCTGGAGCGCGAGCGTGGGATTACCATTTTATCCAAGAACACTGCGATCACCTGGGGCGATTACCGCATCAATATTGTGGACACACCAGGCCATGCTGATTTTGGTGGCGAAGTAGAGCGTGTACTTTCCATGGTGGATTCTGTATTGCTGCTGGTGGATGCGGTTGATGGCCCGATGCCACAAACCCGGTTTGTGACTCAAAAAGCCTTTGCCATGGGTTTTAAGCCGATCGTAATCATCAATAAGATTGACCGTGATGGTGCACGTCCGGATTGGGTTTTGGATCAGACCTTTGATCTGTTTGACAACCTGGGCGCGACGGATGAGCAGCTGGACTTTCCAGTGGTTTATTGCTCTGCGCTGCAAGGCTATGCCAGCCTGGACAGCGATGTGTGTGAAGGTGATATGGAGCCATTGTTTAAAGTCATCACCGAATCGGTGCATGCACCTGAAGTGGATGTGGAAGGTCCCTTTCAAATGCGGATCAGTTCACTGGATTATTCCAGCTATGTTGGCGTTATTGGGGTCGGCCGGGTACAGCGCGGGCGGGTAAAAACCAATATGCCGATCACGGTGATTGATCGCCATGGTAAAACCCGTAATGCACGAGTGTTGCAGGTGCTGGGTTTTCATGGTCTGCAACGGGTAGAGGTCGAGCAGGCCCAGGCAGGCGATATCATTGCTGTGACGGGGGTTGAGGGTATTGGTATTTCCGATACCTTGTGCCTGCGCGATGAAGTCGAGGCATTGCCGGTTTTGAGCGTCGATGAGCCGACGATTTCCATGCTGTTCCGGGTCAATGATTCCCCGTTTGCCGGTAAGGAAGGCAAATATCTGACCAGTCGTCAGATTGCCGAACGGCTGGAGCGCGAAACCAGTCATAACGTCGCCATGCGGGTTGAGCAGCTGGATGATCCCGATAAATTCCGGGTATCAGGCCGTGGCGAGTTGCACCTTTCGATTTTGCTGGAGACGATGCGCCGCGAGGGTTATGAGGTTGCGGTATCACGGCCAGAGGTTGTTGTGCGTGAGGTTGATGGTGTCAAGCAAGAACCTTATGAAGAACTGGTTGTGGATATGGAAGACAGTTATCAGGGGGCGGTGATGGAGAAGTTGGGTGAGCGTCGCGCTGAACTGCGTGATATGCGCCCGGATGGCAAAGGCAGGGTGCGTATGGATTATGTGATCCCTGCGCGCGGCTTGATTGGTTTTCAGAATGAGTTTCGTACGCTAACCGCGGGCACCGGTATTTTGCATCATATTTTTGATCACTGGGGAGCACATCAGACTGGTGAGATCGCGCAGCGCAAGAATGGCGTGTTGATTTCCAAAGAGACAGGCAAAGCATTGGCCTATGCGTTGTTTACTTTGCAAGATCGAGGCCGGTTACTGGTTGGCCATGCTGAAGATGTTTATGTGGGACAGGTGGTCGGTATTCATAGCCGCAGCAACGACTTGACAGTTAATCCGCTAAAGGCCAAACAGTTGACCAATATTCGGGCAGCCGGTAAAGATGACAGTCTACAGCTCAGTCCAGCCATTCGCTTTACCCTGGAGCAGGCGCTGGAGTTTATTGATGATGATGAACTGGTTGAAGTGACACCCGCAGCGATTCGAATTCGTAAAAAGCTGCTATTGGAACATGAGCGCAAACGTGCCAGCCGCCAGATAGAAGAATAGCGATAGCGCCCAAAGAGCAAAAGCACGACTTTACGCACCACAGTACGCAATAGTACGGTATTTATATCAATAACATTGATATAAATCGAGCTTAATTTTGTAAATTATTAACATTCCTTGCTATTTTGCTTGCAATAAGGCCGATCAACTCCCTAATATACGTTACCAATTTGTTAACCGACTGCCTTCGGGGAGAAAAATGAATAGAGTTTTCTGTTTGCTCACGGTGGCGATGGTAATGTTTCTCACTGCCTGTTCTGATAACGGTAGTGTTGACTTTGCTGTCCCCACTCCACCTGCCACCACCGATGACGGTCAAGTCGTAACCGGCATCATCACCGCGAACTTTGACCCCACCATGGCGGTCATTCCGTTTCCCAACGATTTGCTGCTGGCAGGCACCACTGATCTGACACTCAATATTCCAGTGGCTGATCCAACCGATATCAGTGATCCGACGGTTGCGTTGAATGCGCTGGACGGGTTCAGTACGGTGGCTCCCTGGACGACAGGCTTTTCGGCCATCATTAATCCGTCTACGGTCATTCCCGGCAGTAGTGTTAGGGTGTTTGAGGCGACCCGGGTGACAGGCAGTTCCGCACTGGCGAGTATTGTTCGTGAGCTCACGCCGGGTGTTGAATATGTAGCCACCCTGGCAAGCCCGCAGACTGTTGCCATCGTACCCTTGCAGCCTCTGGACCAATTGACCACTTATCTGGCGGTTATTACTGATGATGTTCAGGACACAGTGGGTAATGACTCAACACCTTCGCAGGCTTACTTTATTGCCAAGCGCACCACACCGCTGGTTGATGCCAATGGTGTTAGCGTGGATCCGGTGTTACCCACACCGAGCGCACAGGCTTTGGAGCCATTGCGACAGTTGATCAGCCTGCAAGAAGGGCTGGTTTCAGCATTTGCAGGAATACCGACCGAAGAAATTGTCGTCAGCTGGTCGTTAACCACACAATCCATTACCCCAACGTTAAGCATTCTGCGCTCTCAAACTTCACCGGCGCCGGTAACGGTTGGGCCAACAGGGTTCACTACAGCTGATGTGTTACCGCCGGGTGCCTCACCAGGTATTGCCGATATTTTTGCTGGCGTTATCTCTGTACCGTATTATGGCGGTATACCTTCAGCGGCTAACCCCATTGCGCCATTGACCGATTTTTGGCAGGCAGCGCCAGGGGCATATATTCCACCGTTTGATGCATTTGGTCTGGATCCAACTTCCACCAATCTGACCGTGGCTAATCCTATCCCTGTACCTACCGGAACCCAAACAGTACCGGTATTGATGACAGTTCCTAATGCGGCCAGTGGTATGACTCGCCCAGCCAGTGGCTGGCCGGTAGCGATCTATATGCATGGCATCACTCGGGATCGCAGCGATATGTTGGCCATCGCCGATACCATGGCTTCGGTGGGTTTCGTGGTCATTGCAATTGATCAGGCTTTACATGGCATTACCGATGTGACTTCACCGTTGTATATCGAAAATAATCCATTTTTTGCCGATGCGGCCAACGAGCGTACCTTTGATCTGGATGTGGTGGATAATGCCACCAGTGCGCCTGGCCCAGATGGCATGATTGATCCTTCAGGTACGCATTTTGTCAATCTGACCAACCTGCTGGCATCCCGCGATAATCTACGCCAATCGATTACTGACTTATCAGTATTGGCGGTCAGCATTCCTGGCATCAATTTAGATGGAGTAGCTGATAATACCGATCTGGATGGTGCCAATATTAACTTTATTGGTCAGTCATTAGGCTCAATTGCAGGCATTCCATTCTTGGGCTTGGAACCAACAGTGAATACCGGTCTACTGTCGGTACCTGGTGGCGGTATTGCCAACCTGCTGGCAGGCTCAGCGTCGTTTGGTCCAGCCATTGCTGCCGGCTTACAGGCAGCGGCAGGTATCGAACCAGGCTCGGCTGATTTCGCAGCCTTCCTGGGTGCTGCACAAACTGCAATTGACAGTGCTGACCCCATTAACTGGGCAGCGATAACTGGTGCGACCAACTCGATTGTGACGCAAACGGTAATCAATGATCAGGTGATTCCGAATACAGTGCCGGGTGCACCGTTATCGGGTGGTTTCCCGTTAATACCTGCGCTGGGTATCCAAAGTATCAGCAGCTCGACAACCGATCCCATGGGTGTACGAGCCAACGTGACCTTCATCCCGCCAGCAAGCCATGGTTCATTACTGGATCCTACGGCTTCACCTTTAGCGACCGCAGAAATGCAGGGTGAAATGGCCAGCTTGTTGGCCAGTGGCGGTGTGAGTGTGGTGATCGCCAACCCAGATGTGATCCAGGACTGAGGGAGTTTAAGATGAAACAGACAAACAAAAACATCATGACCGCCCGTAAGTTACAGCGCAGCCGCTTAAGCACTGCCATTTCCGGTGCTGTGATGCTGACCGCATTGGGGTTATCGGGCAATGCCAGCGCCATTGGTTTCGAGTTTGGTGACTGGACAGCAAACCTTGATACCACCATTACCTATGGTATTGGTATTCGAGTGCAGGACCGCGATGAGGATCTGGTTGGCTTTGCCAACTTGCTTGAAAACCCCTCTGAGCTGACCACCCAGGAGCTGATCGACTTGCCTTTCGGCGCGTTCTCTGTGAATGGCGACGATGGCAATCTGAATTATGACAAATGGGATTTGTATACCAATCAGGTGCGTGTCACCAGTGAGTTGGATATTACCAATGGTCAGTTCGGTGGCTTTTTCCGAGCGACTTATTATTACGATTTTGAAAACGAAAACCGCTCAGAGCTGTCCGATGAAGCACGTCGTTTTGTAGGTACCGATCTACAATTGCTGGATGCATACATCTACGGTGATTTTGATTTCGGTTCAATTCGTCTGGGCCGTCAGGTTGTGAGCTGGGGTGAAAGTACCTTTATTCAGAACGGCATTAATGTCATTAATCCAATCAACGTAGCAGCGCTGCGTTCTGCGGGTGCAGAATTGCGTAATGCGTTCTTGCCAGTGGAAATGGTTTGGGCCAGCGTGCCGATCACTGAAAACCTGTCGATAGAAGGTGTCTACCTGTTTGAGTTCGAGCAGATCGACCCTGACCCTGCCGGGACTTTCTTCAGCGACAACGATTTTGCGGTACCCGGTGGTGAGTTTGCCCTGCTGGGCTTTGGTCTGCTAGGCGATGATCGCTTACCTGACGGTAGCCTGCCATTTGGCGCACTACCACGGGCACCGGACCGTGCCCCCAGTGACAGTGACTCACAGTTTGGTGCAGCAATACGTTACTACGCAGAAGAATTGAATGGTACAGAGTTCGGCCTGTTCTACCTGCACTACAACAGCCGTCTGCCGTTGATTAGTGGTACAGCGGTAACCAACAGCAGCCTGTCCAGTGGTACTTTCTTTGTAGAATATCCAGAAGGCATTGACTTGTTTGGCGCCAGCTTTAATACCACCCTGGGTGGAACAGTATCACTGGCGGGTGAAATTACCCACCGGGATGACCAGCCTTACCAGATCGATGATGTCGAGGTATTGTTCGCTGGTTTGACGCCACTGAATTCAGTGATTGCTGAGCCTGCTGATCGTTTTGTCAGTCAGTTGGGTGAGTTTTCTGCCGGTGAGGAAATCCCCGGGTTTATCCGTCGTGAAGTGACCCAGGCACAGTTTACGCTGACCAATATCTTTGGCCCAAACAATATTTTTGGTGCTAGTCAGTTGGCATTTGTGGCTGAAGTGGGCGCAACCAAGGTTTGGGATCTGCCCAACCCGGATGTGCTTCGCTTGAACGGACCAGGCACAAATACCGGTGGCGGGTTCGACGAAACAACTGGTAACCTTCGCAATCCGGTGACTCAGGTTGATGGCTTCCCGGATTCGTTCAGTTGGGGCTATCGTGCAGTACTGGCGGCGACTTACGACAATGCCATCGGCTCTGTCACGCTGGCACCGCGAATCGCATTTAACCATGATGTCAATGGTACTACACCTGGACCTGGTGGGAACTTTATCGAGAATCGCAAGGCCTTAACGTTCGGAGTTAACGCGACTTATCTGGCCAGTTGGACCGGAACCCTGAGTTACACCATTAACTTTGGTGGTGGAACGTTCAACACTTTGCGTGACAGGGATTTTGTTACCGCTTCGATCAGTTACGCGTTTTAATCGTCACATTTAATTTTGACGGCGAGAGATATTTAAACCAGATTTTCGGAGGAGATCCCCATGCGATATCAATTTTCACTGCTGGCTGCGGCCTGCCTGATGGCAGCCACCGCAATAGCTGGCCCCAAGCCTGACCAGGTAGACCGGCTTGGTGCCGATTTAACCCCGATGGGTTCAGAAGCCGCTGGTAATGAAGCTGGCACTATCCCCGCGTGGGATGGTGGTATCACCAGTCCGCCAGCCGGTTACACGGTTGGTGATCATCATCCTGATCCGTTTCCTGATGATGAGATTTTGTTTACCATCAATGCCAGTAACTATCAGCAGTATCAGGACAATTTATCTGCCGGCCAGATCGCGATGCTGACACGCTATCCTGATACCTATTATATGAATGTGTATCCGAGTCGGCGTACTGCTTCGTTTCCACAGCGTGTATATGATGCCACCAAACAAAATGGTGCAACCGCTCAGTTGATTAATGATGGTGAAGGCATTACCAATGCTGGGGTTGGTTTCCCGTTTCCGTTTCCGGATGATCCTAAAGAGCTGATCTGGAATCACAAACTGAAGTTCAAAGGCATCGGTGGTGTGCGTTATAACAATCAGGCGGCAGTGACTGCAGGTGGTTCATATAACCTTGTAGAGCTACGTGAAGAGTTCCTTGGTTTGTACTACAAAGAAGGCGAAACTGTTGAAAGTATTGATAATATTCTGCTGTACTTCTTTCAGGAAGTAGAGGCACCGGCACGTTTGGCGGGTAGCATTCTTTTGGTTCATGAAACCTTGAATCAGATTGAGCAGCCACGTCAGGCATGGGTGTACAACCCAGGTCAGCGCCGCGTGCGTCGGGCTCCCAATATTGCCTATGATAATCCAGGCACGGCATCAGACAACCTGCGTACCACTGACATGACCGATATGTTCAATGGTGCGACTGACCGCTATAACTGGACGATAGAAGGCAAGCGTGAAAAGTATGTGCCATACAATTCCTACAAAGTCCATTCTGGCGATCTTGATACGGATGACATGTTGATGGAAGGTCATATGGATCCAAGCCTGATGCGTTATGAATTGCACCGGGTGTATGAAGTCGAGGCTGTATTGAAAGACGGTGAACGTCATGTCAATGCGCGCCGTACGTTCTACATTGACGAAGACAGTTATCAGCCATTGATTCTGGATCATTATGATAGCCGTTCAGAAATCTGGCGTTTATCAGAAGCGCATTCGATTAATTACTATGAAGTACCTACTTTCTGGACAACGATTGAAGTGCATTATGATCTGCAGTCAGGCCGTTATCTGGCATTGGGTTTGGATAACGATGATAAAGTGAATACTTTTGATCAGGAGTTATCACCGGCCAACTACACACCGCAGGCATTGCGTAAACGTGGCCGCCGCTAAGTGGTAATGTATTTAATAATACGCTTATAAAAGCACAACACGGCTTTGCATAATGTGAAGAAATTAACGATGGTTTTTGCCCGCCCCAGGCGGGCAAAGTTAGCAGCAGCATTAGGTGCTGCTGTTTTGCTTATTCTCCCTGCTTTCAGTCTGCATGCGCAGACCAATGATGTCCCCTCTGATCAAACCACTCAAGGCGCTCAATCCAGCATAATGGCTGAGGGCAGTGAGGTGATTCCTGCCCGTCTGGCCGATAAGTCACTGCTACTGGATATTGTTTCAGTGGCAAATGATCGTTTGCTGGCGGTAGGTGAGCGTGGTCATGTACTGGTGTCTGATGATCAGGGCGATAGCTGGCGACAAATACTGAATGTTCCAACCCGGGCAACTTTAACCACAACGACTGCTGTCGGCGATCAGGTTTGGGTGGCCGGGCATGACACCACCATTATCAACAGTCAGGATAATGGTGAAACATGGTCGGTTCAGTTTGAAGATATCGGTGGCGATCCGCTAATGGATATCAGTTTTGGTGCGGATGGCTATGGTATGGCTGTTGGTGCCTATGGCCTGTTTATGATCAGCGATGATGGTGGTGAAAACTGGTCACAGGAAATCATGGCAGACCTGGTCATTCGAGATGAAGTGATTGAAGATCAGGAAAGCCCGGCTGACGAAGACAGCTTAATTGATGACAGCGGTTTTTTGAATCAGGCTGATATGGCTGACTTTGAAGACCTGGATGTCGAATACCATTTAAATAGCCTTTTACGACTGGGTGGACAGCGGATGGTGATCGCTGCTGAAGCTGGTCGAGGTTATTATTCTGAAGACAATGGTCAAAACTGGAGACTGTTTCGCTTGCCCTATGATGGCTCCATGTTTGGAGTGATACGATCGGATAATAACGATTGCATGGTTACTTTTGGGTTGCGTGGCAATATTTTCCGGTCTTGTGATGGAATCGATAGCTGGCAAGCTGTCGACAGTGGTGTGAGTGCCGGTATTTTTGACGGTGCATATGATGCAGCCGGTGATTTGTGGTTGATCGGCGCCAATGGAACTTTACTGCGACAACCTGCAGGCGGTGCACTACGGCCCATCAGTCTAGATACCGGTGACGACTACAATGGTTTGCTATTTAGCGGTGAGCGCCTGATTTTGATTGGAGAATCGGGTGTTGAATTGATGAGTTTAGCAACCGTTGATTAATCCTGAATATTTTCACAACAACTTTTAATTTGATTCGCGAGTCAGGCGTATGAACGCACCCAGCCAACCCACCAGTGGTTTGATTCAATTTGGCCAACGTTTGGTATTTGGTGCCAGACCGCTGGTTTTGTTGTTATTTGTACTTGGTACTTTGGCGATGCTGTTTTTCGCCAGCCAGTTGCGTGTTGATGCGGGTTTTAAAAAGCAGATCCCGCTAGAACATGAGTACATGCAAACTTTCCAGTTTTATGAAGAGTTTGGAGGCGCTAACCGCTTGCTGGTTGCGTTAATGGCAACTGATGGGGATATGTTTGATGCCGAATATTTTACGGCATTAGAAGAGCTCACTGACCGAGTGACATACATTCCAGGTGTTGATAGAGCCACAGTACGCTCGATTTTTACCCCCAATGTGCGTTTTGTGGAAGTGGTCGAAGGCGGTTTTTCGGGGGGCAATGTTATTCCGTCCGATTTTCGGCCCGATCCGGAAGTATTCGAAAGGGTACGTGCGAATATCGTCAAGTCGGGTGAAATTGGCCGGCTGGTGACCAGTGATTTTAGTGGCGCGATGGTGTGGGCCAATTTACTGGAAGAAGACCCGCTGACGGGTGAAAAAATTGATTATCAGCGAGTGGCTGCAGAACTGGAAACCATCCGCGGCGATTTTGCCAATGAAGCGCACAGTGCCCACATTATTGGTTTTGCCAAAATTGTTGGTGATATCGCTGACGGCGCCAAATCGGTGGTGTTGTTCTTCTTGTTTGCCATCATCATCACCTTAGTGCTGCTGTGGATTTATTCTCGCTCGGTGAAACTGGCCCTGGCGCCTATGGTGTGCGCTATAGTCGCGGTCATCTGGTGTCTGGGGGCATTGCGCCTGATGGGCTTTGGCATTGATCCAATGAATATTCTGACGCCGTTTTTGATTTTTGCGATTGGGGTAAGTCATGGCGTGCAGATGGTCAGTGGTTGGATTGTGGAAAAATACTTCACTGGAAAATCCCCCACCCAATGTTTAGAAGAGCAACTGGCGGTGGAGTCATTACCGGTTAACAGCAGTCTGGATGCGGCCAAAGCGGCTTTTGCACGTTTGCTGGCGCCCGGTGCGATTGCGCTGTTAAGCGACACCATCGGTTTTCTTACCATTTTGCTGATTGATATTCGTATCATTCAGGAGTTGGCGATTACGGCCAGTGTGGGCGTAGCCATTATCATTCTGACCAATCTGATATTGCTGCCAGTGATATTGTCGTATATGAAACTGGGCGATGACGAGAAGTATCGCAAAGACACCTATGCTCGTGCTGGAAACTCTATGCCAATCTGGGGCTGGGCAGCCAAACTGGCCCGGCCCGGTCCAGCCAAGGTGGCATTGGCGATTGCCGCGGTATTGTTTGCAGTCAGTTTTTGGAAAAGCCATGATGTACAGATCGGTGATTCTGAATCCGGGGTGCCGGAGTTGCGGGAAAATTCTCGTTATAACCAGGATGCCCGGTTAATCAGTGAACGCTTTTCATTAGGGGTGGATGTCATTGGTGTTATTACTGAGACTGCACCTGAATCATGTACAGAAAATTACGAAGTGATGCGCCGCATTGATGAGGTGGCCTGGCAAATCCGCAATGTTGAGGGCGTGCAGAAAGTGTTGACGCTGTCGATGGTGGCAAAAATTGTCAATGCCGGCTGGAACGAGGGCAATCCCAACTGGCGTACGCTATCACGTGATCAGTTCATTATGCGGCAGGCGATCGGCGGTATTGAAACCAATACCGGTTTGCTAAATTCAGATTGCAGCGCGATGCCAATTCTGGTGTTCACCGAAGATCACAAGGCAGAAACCATTAAACGAGTGGTGGCTGCTGTGAAGAATTTACGGGAAGAATACAACCTGTTCCCGGATGCTGTTGAAGTGGTGGGCGCGGATGCTGAAACCGTCTCAGTCGACGAGCTCGACACGGTGGGTGATCTGCAGTCAAATGTTTGTGGTGAGTCTACCGCTGACGAAACCTGTTTACGGGTAAGACTGGCCACTGGCAATGTGGGTGTAATGGCGGCTGTAAACGAGGTTATTTCTGCCGCACAAACCCCCATTTTGTTATGGGTCTATAGTGCCATTATTGTTTTATGCCTGATCACTTTCCGTTCGATAGCTGCCACACTGGCGATTGTGTTGCCTTTGGCTCTGGTGTCTTATTTGGCTTATACCGTAATGGCGTTGCTGGGTATCGGGTTGAAAGTTAATACCTTGCCAGTGGTGGCCTTGGGTGTTGGTATTGGCGTGGATTACGGCATTTACATTTATAGCCGTCTGCAAAGTCTTTTGAAAGAAGGCGTACCGCTGGAGCTGGCCTACTATCGAACCTTGCGCCTAACCGGTCGGGCGGTGTTGTTTACTGCGGTAACGCTTGCTGTTGGCGTAGGTACCTGGTTGCTGTCACCATTGAAATTCCAGGCCGATATGGGGCTGTTGCTGGCGTTCTTCTTCCTGTTGAATATGATCGCAGCCATGTTGCTGCTGCCTGCTTTGTGTCGGGTGTTGTTACCTAAATCGCTCAAAGGCGATTAGTTGACCTGCATGTTTCATGCGTTTGGGCAGTGAGGTTTGGTGTTTCTTTGTGTCATTCAAAGTCTCATGCCTGCTTTTTTCGGCCAGCTAAAAGCACTTTTTGTACCTGCCGGGTTTTTGCCTAATAGGGCAGGTTTAATGTAGGTCAGCTTAGAACAACAGGTTCGTAAGCGGACAACAGAAAGTTACTGAACCAAAGTCGTTAATCCAGACATCGTATAAGCTGGTTGTCGGTTTACGGTTGCGCCTAAACCGACCTGCGGTCGGTAAAATGAAGCGACCACAGTCATCATCAGATGATTCTCAAGGTGGCCCGAAAAGATTCTTATCAGAAATGGTTGGCTTGGTTTTTCCAATGCTGTTCGTTAAGTGTTTTTGAGCGTATGACGCGTTGTTCGGCAAGCTCGGTTGGCAAATCCCTAAGTGTTTTGATGGCTCGATCAATTTCGTCCAGGCGTGGTTTTAGACCAAACCCATTGGCTATCTGGATATTCAAACCAGGACGGGCATTCAGTTCCAGTACCATCGGCCCCAGATCGCGATCCAGAACAATATCAACACCCAGATAACCCAGTGAAATAGCGTCATAGCATCTGGCAGATAATTCCAACAAGGTATCCCAGCCTGGTATTTTAAAACCCGTCAGATTAGCACCGGTGTCAGGGTGCTCATCCACATTGGCATTTTGCAATACTGCATTGACGGTACGACCGCTGCTGATATCAATCCCTGCACCGACTGCGCCCTGGTGCAGATTGGCTTTGCCGTCCGATTGCCGGGTAGGCAAACGGGTCATGGCCATGACTGGGTAGCCGTGGTAAACGATGACACGGATGTCGGGTACACCCTGAGATGTCAGGTTGGCAAATACCGGGTCAAAATGAACCAGTGTTTCAATCATTGCCGTGTCCGGGTGTCCACCCAGGCTATACATGCCGGTGAGGATATTACTGACGTAATGCTCCAGAGTATCCAGATCGATCATTTTGCCGCCGGCAGTGACCCAGCGCTTATTGCGTCGCGATGTAATAACCAGAATGCCTTCACCACCAGAACCATTGGCAGGTTTGATCACAAACTCATCGTGATCTTGCAGACGTTTTAATAAATGATTGGCGTCGTGCTGGGTTTTGATATGACCAAGTAGTACCGGGACATTAATATTGGCTTGCAAAAGCCGCTGCTTACATAACACCTTGTCATCCACCAGTGGATACAGGCGGCGGTCATTGCAGCGCATGATGTAGTCGCCATTACGGCCATTTAAACCAAGCACCCCACGGGCTTTGAGTCGCTGGTAGCGGGTAAATAGCATGCTTATGATTCGCCGGGTTTGGGGGTGGTGGTTGTTTCTGTCGCCTCATCCATGGCGGGCGTTGTCTGTTCCAGGTAACGGAAGCGCGTTAATTCACTGACCCGATAGCCGGTGTAGCGACCTATGGCGATAGTGATACCCAAAACCACCAGTAACAATTCCGGAAATACCAACATCAAATGTCGCAAGAAAACCTGTTCCATCACTAAAAATGCCAGAATGGCCATAATCAGGCTGCCGGCACCTTCAATCATCGCATCGCGCGGGCCATGTTCCTCCCAGCTTATCGACATACGCTCAATCACCATGGCGATAATGACCATTGGGAACAGTGCAACCGACAAACCGACTTCGATATTTAATTGATAGCTGATCACGCCGACTGCCATTAACAAAATCACCACGATGCAAAGCACGGCTGCCAGGCGAGGCACTAGCAGCAATCGTAATCGTTCAAGATAAAAACGCAATAACAGGCCAACGCCAACCACAACCAGAAATAGAATGATGCCAGCCAATAATCGGGTTTCCCGAAATGCCAGGGCGATTAATACAGGCATAAAAGTACCGAAGCTGCGCATGCCGATAATATTGCGCAAAAACACAATCATTAACGCGCCCAGCGGAATCATAAGTAACATCTGATACAGGTTTTGCGCATGCAATGGCAAGCCCAGCGGTGAGAACTCCACCAGTCGGGATTTTTCTTCTTCAGAGCGTTGAATCGCTAGATCCAGACTGCTTAGGCTGTTGCGCTGGATAGTAATTTGGGTATCAATTAATTCTGCACCGGTGGTCTGTGCTAAAGGCTCACTGCCGATGGACCACAGCAGAAAGTCATCGGGTAAACCCTGGTCACCACTGACAGGGTCAAAAAATAACCAATCCTGCTCGTTGTGAATGGCCAGCCAGTTCACCAGCGCTGCTCGTCGCTCGGAACTGTTCAAACGAATACCGGTTAGCTGGATGCTCGGAATACGTGCGCCTGCCAGCAACAGTTGGGCAGTGGCGGCACGATCATGACTGTATTCGGGGCTGGTCAGAAATAAACGGATTTCCTGGCTGGGGTCGTTATCGTTCAAGCGTTTAAGCATTTCCGATGTATAGCTGGCGATGTCAGCGGAATGCTCACGTACGTCATCCACCAATGCGTTTGCAGCAGTGGCAAAAGGTTCGCGCAAATTGGGTACTGGCGGATAGTTGGGGCGTACCGGCAATGACATTTCGTCCTTGGAGCGGAACCAGGTGGCACGATAATAAAAACTGTGTTTACCTCTGGCGCGTCGTCTGGCCCACTCAGCTTCACGGCCAATGTTTTCGTTTTCTACGGTAAGCCCAAACTCACGCGAGACAAAGGTTTCGTTCAAATGACTATAGCCAGGGGTGACCCGTGGCAGTTGTAAATTCACCTTAACCGGCCCACCAGGTGCGTTAATCTGGACCCGGGCCTGGACCGTCCAGGCCTCGCTAAGCTGGTCGGGGGCAATTGGGAAACCCAAAGTACCTACTTTATAAATCATGGCGGATAAACCAGCCACAATCAGCACAATGGTTAAAACAAGCCAATGAGGCAATCGGAACATATCGGATTTACTCCAAGGCAGTGATGTCAGATGTTGTATTGCTGCAAGCAGGTGTGCTCAGCAAAGTTGCCCCAGGGTCAATAATCGCAACGCTTTCGAGGGCGCTGCGACCCAATAATAGTCGATACAAAAATTCACTGCGATCGATGAGATTGACCTCTACTTCACGAGCGTATTCACCCAGGCAGATTTCCATCAATACCACGGGTCGGCGTTGATGATCACTGTTGTGTCGTTTAATGACCACATCGCGTACCCTGGGGCGTTCTAGCGTGATTGGTGTATGGGTTATTGGGTCGGTAATCGTAAAGCGTACCCAGCGTTTGCCGTTCCAGTCGAAGTATTCAATGTTGCTGGCGTCCAGTGATGAGGTTTTGGCACCACTGTCCAGTTTGGCTTTAAGCAACACTTCATCATTTAAGATTAACACCGGTTCAATCCAGCCAAAGCGGGTGAGTTCGGGCGCTTCTGATAAGACCTCTTGTGCCTGTGTCAGATAAAAGGGGCAGATACCCAAAAATATCAGCAACAGACGTAAGACTAGAGCTGGAATTCGCTGGATATCGCTTTTAGGCAGCGTTGGCATGCTCGGTGTTGCTATCGCTGATTAGTTGGTCAGCGATTTTTTCGGCAAACATGATTGTTGGTGCATTGGTATTGCCGCTGATCAGTTCCGG
Organism: Wenzhouxiangellaceae bacterium; assembly: GCA_965230265.1. Taxonomy (GTDB): domain Bacteria; phylum Pseudomonadota; class Gammaproteobacteria; order Xanthomonadales; family Wenzhouxiangellaceae; genus JAJFKX01. Next base: position 180,589 of record OZ245999.1, read on the forward strand.
CATAATTGAAGCATCCACGACTCGAATGCCTTCCAGTCCATGAATCTTTAGCTGATGGTCAACCACAGCCTGATCGTCATTGCCCATTTTGCAGGTGCCTACAGGGTGATAAATGGTTTCGGCTTTCCGACGGATAAACTGCAACAGATCATCATCGGTCCGGAAATCGCGACCCGGTAAAATTTCGGGGCCGCGGTATTCATCAAAGGCAGGTGCAGCAAGTACATCACGGGCGATCCGTGCGGCTTTTAACATCGCCTCGACATCGTGTGGCTCGCTCAGATAACGCGGGTCAATATGTGGTGCCTGACCTGGGTCTGCTGAGCGCAGGCGAATGTGACCACGGCTATGTGGGCGCAGATAGCATGCATGGATGGTGTAACCATAACCAGGCAAGCGGTTGCGGCCGTGATCATCCAATTGTGCCGGGACAAAATGCAGTTGTATATCTGGTCGGCGATCAGCGGCCAGATCGCTGGCGATAAAAGCACCGGCCTCGGCCACATTGGAGCTGCCGACACCGCCGTGCGTTACCCAGTAATTCAAGCCGATGGCAATTTCGTTGGGCTGATCGTAGGTAATTGATTGGGTACTGGTTTGCAGTACACAGATATCCAGATGATCCTGCAGGTTACTGCCTACACCGGGTAAGTCATGCTGGACAGCAATGTCGAGTTCTCGCAAATGATCGGCTGGGCCGATACCAGACAACATCAGCAGCTGTGGACTGTTGATTGCTCCACCACAAAGCAATACTTCACCAGCTTCGACTTCAATATCTTTGCCTTGATGGTGGTAGCGGATGCCACGTATACGTTGGTCGTCGAATAACAGCTCGCGGGCTTGGGCGCGTAACTGTATTGTCAGGTTGGGGCGGTCTTTCACAGGGTCCAGATAGCCGACGGCTGTGGAGCAGCGCCGACCATTGCGTTGGGTTACCTGATAAAAACCAAAGCCGCTTTGTCGTCCGGCATTAAAGTCAGGGTTCTGTGAGTAACCCAATTGGGTTCCTGCCTCTACAAATGCATGGCTTAGTTTATTGGTGTGCCGTAAATCGGTGACTGATAATGGCCCTTTGCTGCCGTGGTAATTGCTAGCGCCTCGGTTGTTGTCTTCTGACTTTATGAAATAAGGCAATACATCACGATAGCTCCAGCCTGGATTGCCCAATGCTTCCCAGTGGTCATAATCTTCGGCCTGACCACGGATATAGCACATGGCGTTGATGCTGGAAGAGCCACCCAGCACTTTTCCTCGTGGCCAATATAGGCGGCGGTTGTTCAGTTGTTGCTGTGGCTCGGTGTCGTAATTCCAGTTGATGCCTTTGTGGTTCACCAGGCGTGATAACCCGGCAGGCATATGAATAAACGGGTTCCAGTCACGGCCGCCGGCTTCTAGCAATAAAACCTTGGTATTGGGGTTGGCAGTGAGCCGGTTGGCCAGCACACAGCCAGCTGAACCGGCGCCAACAATCACGTAATCGTACATATATGGTGTCAATGATATATATCGTTGTGTTAAGTGTGACATGTGGGGCGATTTTGATCAAAATTATTCACCACAATCGCCTCATTACCTGCGGTTTTTCGCGCTAGGCAGAACGCTTCAAAAGCATGCTGGCCAGCAACAGGTTTTTGCTGATCAGTGATTTTAATGGCCTAAGAGGGTGCATGGCTATCGTTGCTGTGAAGCTGATAATCACCTTATCCTCTGGCCGTTTTACCGTATAGCACGTATGAAATGACTCTAAACACCGGTTTCTTGCGATAATGATAGAGATTGGCGGTCCTAAATAATGCATAAAACACAGGCAAACACGTGACACTGACAAAATTATCATTGGGTAATCCGGTAGCGGTTGCTGTCGGTGGTATTCTGACAGTCATTTTCGGCATCCTAGCGCTGATGGATTTGCCGGTACAGCTGGCACCGGATGTTGAGCGGCCACGGATTTCCATCAATACGAACTGGCGCGCCTCTGCGCCGAATGAGGTGGAATCGGAAATTCTGGAACCACAGGAAAATGCGCTGCGTGGTTTACCTGGTCTGCGCCGGATGGTTGCAGAGGCTGAGCAAGGCCGAGCCAATATCAACCTTGAGTTTGGGGTGGAGGCTGATATGCAGCAGGCCACCATCGAAGTGATCAACCGTTTGAACCAGGTGCCCAGTTACCCGGCGGATGTTGATGAGCCACGGATTACAGTGGGCAGTAACGACCGTGAGGACACCATTGCCTGGTTCTCACTGCAAACCGCACCCGGTAACTCACGACCGATCAGCAGTTATCAGGATTTTGCCGAAAACCTTATACAGCCTCGACTGGAGCGAATTGAAGGTGTGTCTCAGGCTGGGGTTCGGGGTGGTCAGCAGGAAGAAATCCGGATTGGCTTTGACCCTTATCAGGCGGCCAGTCTGGGCATCGATATTACTGATGTAGGCGGTGCACTGGGCAGCAATACCGATGTGTCCGTCGGCTTTCAGGAAATCGGTCGTCGGCAATATACGGTTCGCTTCGAAGGCAAGTTGGAAGTGGCTGATCTGGGCAATATCGTTTTACGCTGGGATGGTGGCCGGCCGGTTCGGCTACAGGACATTGCCAGCGTCGAAAAACTGCCTCGTGATCCGAGTTTTATGATGACCGGCAATGGCCGGGAGTCTATTTTTGTGAACGTTGTGCCCAGAACTGGTGCCAACATTCTGGAGGTCATGGAACAGGTACAAGCAGAAGTGGCCAGCCTGGGTGACAACGAGTTACGCCAGGCAGGGCTGGTGATGGAGCAGCGTTCTGATGACACCTTGTATGTAAATGCTTCAATTGCCATGGTGCGTAACAACATGCTACTGGGGATTATCCTTGCAGTGGGCGTGCTGTGGTGGTTCTTGCGCAAGTTTCGTGCCACGGTAGTGGTGGCCGTTGCTATTCCACTGTGTTTAATGGCGGCCTTTATGGTATTGGCTGCTACCGGACGCACCTTGAACATTATTTCGCTGGCTGGGCTGGCGTTTGCCACCGGAATGGTTCTGGATGCAGCGATTGTGGTGCTGGAAAATATTTTCCGGCAAAGAGAAAAAGGTCTGAGCGGCAACGCCTCGGCCTATCGCGGGACGACGCAGGTATGGGGAGCGCTGTTGGCTTCGACGGTGACCACCGTCGCCATTTTTATGCCGGTCGTGTTTTTGCGTGATGAAGCAGGTCAGTTGTTCTCTGACCTGGCTATTGTGATCGCAGCTTCAGTGTGTATGTCTCTGGTGGTGGCTGTTACGGTATTGCCTGCTGCTGCATCCCGCTTGTTGGGTGATGTCAAAGTGGTTGATAACCATGCCAACTGGTGGCGGGGCATCAGCCGTCGATTGATGGCGTTGACCGATACGCCGCGCCGGCGAGCCGGCTGGATTGCCGGTTTGATTCTGGTGCCGCTGAGTTTGGTGTATTTTTTGATTCCGTCCGCCGATTACCTGCCGGAAGGCAAACAGAACAATATCGGTGGTTTTCTGGTGACGGCGCCGGGGATGGGTTTTGAGACAGCACGTACTGAACTGATGGATGTCATCAACCAACGGTTGGTACCGTATTTGGAAGAAGGTGCAGACCCGCAACTGGAAAATTTCTTTGTCGGATTTTTTGGGACCGGGGCCTTTATTGGTGCCCGTGCGATGGAGCAAGACCAGGTTGATGAATTGCTGGGTCTAATGAACACGCAAGTGATGCGTGGTTTTCCGGATACCTTTGGCGGCGCCAGCCGGCGGGCTATTTTTGGCGGTCGCGGTGGGCGGAATATTGATATTGATCTACAGGCAGCTGATTTTGAATCTTTGCTGGATGCCGGCCGTATCGGTTTTGCGAAAATTCGGGAAGTCATGCCGGATGCCCAGGTTCGGCCACAACCTGGACTGGAACTGGCAGAACCGGAGTTGCGTCTGGTACCAGATGATCGATTGATAGCTGAAGTTGGTTGGAACCGGCAGCGCATGGCGACTGCTGTGCGAGCGCTGGGCGATGGTACGTTCCTGGGGGATTATTTTGATGGCGACCGCAAGGTCGATATTATTCTGCGTGGCCCCGAATGGCAGTCACCGGAAGAGTTGGCTTCATTGCCACTGGCCGTGCCGGACGGCAGTATTCAAACAGTGGGCGATTTGACGAAGCTGGAAAGGGTTGCAGGGCCATCTGAAATCCGACGTATTGACCGTCGCCGGACACTGACCCTGCAAGTCACCCCGCCCAGTGGCATGCCACTGGAAGAGGCCATTACTATTTTGCGTGAACAGGTCGAACCGGTGTTGCGTGAAAACCTGCCGGATGATGCGCGAATCGGCTATACCGGCACAGCAGAGGCGCTGCAGGAAGCGTTGACGACGATGGCCGGCAGTTTTCTACTGGCCATTGTGATTTTGTATTTACTGATCAGTGCGCTGTTCAAATCTTTCAAAGACTCTTTGTTGGTGATTACCACCATTCCAATGGCAACTGTCGGTGGGGTTTTGTGTCTGCGGCTGGTCGATTGGCTGTTTGGTCAGCCCATGGATTTGCTGACTATGATCGGCTTTGTTATTTTACTCGGTCTGGTGGTTAACAATGCGATTCTACTGGTTTACCGGGCGCGTGAAGCAGAGCGTGATGGCGAATCACGGCGTGAGGCTGTTGCAACTGCCATTTCGCTACGTCTGCGACCGATTCTGATGAGTACCACCACCACCGTATTCGGCATGTTGCCGTTACTGCTGGTACCCGGTTCGGGCAGCGAGTTGTATCGCGGTATGGCTGCGGTGATTGTCGGTGGCATGCTGGTTTCGACCTTGTTTACTCTGATACTGTTACCCTCTCTATTGCGTTTGAACGAGGCCCGCCACCCGGCTGGAGCAAATGTCCAGGACAATCAGGAACCTGATTTCACCACCGGCGAACCGGCCTTGGAGCTTTAACATGACCATCAAACTATTGCGTTTGCGCATTGCGCTGTTGACAAGCTGGTTCGTGCTACCAGGCCTGCTATTCGCACAACCTGGTGGGCCGGCATTGGTACAGGTTTCAGAAGCTGTCGAAATGATGATTGCGCCGGTCACTCAAGTTGCCGGTACAGTGGTTAGCCAGCGGGATGCACGCATTGCTGCTGAACAGGATGGACGGGTATTGGAAATTTTAGAGGTGGGTAGTGAGGTAGCTGTCGGTGATGTCATTGCCAGGTTAGATGCCGGACCGCTGGAATTACGGATGGCCGAACTGGCTGCCGATGTTGAGCGGATTCGTGCCCGGCTGGATTTTCTTCAGGCTGAATATCAACGCCAGCAGGAACTGTCAGCCCGGCAGTTAACATCAGCCACTACCTTGGAGCAGACCCGTTCTGATCAAAAAGTTGCTGCCAGTGAGCTGGCAGTTGCCGAGGCCCGTCTGGCTCAGGCTGCTGATGATGTGGCTCGGGCTGAAGTTAAGGCACCGTTTGATGGTGTTTTGGTCGAGCGGCTGGTGCAGATCGGTGAACGGGTTAGTCTGGGGCAGGTGGTCGCTCGTCTGACTGATCCGCAGTCCCTGGAAATTATTGCCCGGCCGCCATTGAACTACTTTTCGTTTGTGCAGCGTGATCAGCATCTGGAAGTAACAACCAGCGGTGGCAGTGAATTTTGGCCTGTACGCAGTAAGGTGTCACTTGGCAATGAGCAAATTCACGTATTCGAAATTCGTCTGGATGTGAGTGGTGAGTTTTACGCAAATGGCCAGACTGTCCGTGTCAGCGTGCCGATTGCAGCGCAGGCTGAAGTGATCGCGGTACCTCGTGATGCGCTGGTGTTGCGCAGTGATGGCACCAGCGTGTTCGTTCTGCAGGAAGACATGACCGTTCGTCAGGTGAATGTCCGGGCTGGTGTTGGTGATGCCGACCTGGTGGGTATCGAGGGTGATGTTTTACCGGGCGATCGCGTTATTATCCGTGGTAATGAACGCCTGCGGCCGGGCCAGAATGTTGAACTGGTTGGTGCCTGATAGCCTGTCGGTAAAGGCAAGAGTCTTTCAGTAAAGATTGCCCGGAGATATTGGCTGAAAGCTTACCGGGCCAGCACAAATTCACGTTGATTATTCCGGATATGAAGGCGGCCCGATACTGCTCCGGCTAGGGCATAATAGGGCGTCAATCAACTACTGGATATCGTGTGGAACACATCAATTCCCATATTTTCTTGCAGGATGCGGTGGTCTTTCTGGCTGCGGCTTTGTTGGGGCTGCTGATATTTCGCCGTTTGGGGCTGGGTTCGGTGCTCGGGTTTTTATGCGCTGGGGTACTGATCGGTCCATGGGGGATGGATTTTATGTCCAGCCCGAGGGTTGTTTTGGGCTTTTCCGAAATCGGTGTGGTATTGCTGTTGTTTATTATCGGCCTGGAGGTACAGCCCAAGCGTTTATGGGAATCACGTAAACAGTTGCTGGCGCTGGGAACTTCACAATGGTTTATCTCAGGCCTGCTGATTTTCTGTTTGGCAATGTTGTTGGGTTTGGATTGGGCACCGGCTGCATTGCTGGGGTTAGTGCTGGCTTTATCCTCCACGGCGTTTGCTCTACAAATGCTGGCCGAGCGTAATGAGTTATCCAAGCCTCATGGACGACAAGGCTTTTCGGTGCTGTTGTTTCAAGATCTGGCAGTCATTCCGCTGTTGGTTCTGATTGCGTTGTTGGGTCAGGAATCCGGTGGTCTTAGCTGGAAGCCACTGGCAGGCATTGGTTTGATTATATTGCTGGCATTAAGTGCGCGTCATGTGCTGCGCCCGATGCTTAAGTTCGTGGCCCGTTCGAAAAGTCCCGAAGCGTTTACTGGTGTGGCGTTGTTATTGGTGTTTGCGGTTGCTGTGGCGATGGATGCTGCAGAATTATCGATGGCTTTGGGGGCATTCGTAGCGGGTATTTTGCTGGCCGATTCAGAATATCGCCACGAACTGGAAGCGGCCATCGAACCCTTTAAAGGTTTGCTGATGGGGCTGTTCTTCGTGGCTGTGGGTGCCAGTATTGAACTGGGCCTATTGGTTGAGAAACCGCTGGTGGTGACCGCATTGGTCATCGTGTTGGTGTTGATTAAGTCCGGCGTGCTTTATTCATTGGGCCGGTTTAATGGTTTGAACCATGCTGGAGCGATCACTCTGGGCCTGGTGTTATGCCAGGGTGGTGAGTTTGCTTTTTTGCTGTTGGCAGAAATGAGCAATCAACAGATTATTCCATTGGCTGACAGTCAGTTATTGGTCTTGGTGGTTTCATTGTCGATGGCAATCACACCTTTGCTACTGTGGGTTTTCGATAATTTTATTGCCAAGCGACTGAATAAACCGGAGAGTCGAAATTTCGACACCATCGAAGACCATCGGCCACAGGTGATTATTGCCGGCTTTGGTCGCTTTGGTCAGATCGTTGGTCGGGTTTTGAGTATTCGCAAGATCAAATACGTTGCATTGGACAGTGACCCGACGCAGGTAGAACTGGTCAAACGTTTTGGCAATGAAGTGTATTACGGAGATGTCAGCCGTTTGGAATTATTGCGTGCCGCAGGTGCCAGTGAAGCCAAGCTACTGGTGCTGGCACTGGAAGATGTAGATGCCAGTTTGCGTCTTGCTGAAATGATCTGTCCCAGCTTCCCTAATTTGAAAGTGTTCGCCAGAGCCCGCAATCGCGATCATGCCATACGGTTAACCAAGCTGGGTTGTCATATGGTGACACGTGAGATGTATGTTTCCAGCCTGGAGATGGCCAAAGCCACCTTAAGTGAGATCGGCCTGACAGAATCGGCAGCGGCCAATACCGTGCGGCTGTTTCGCCAGCACGATGAAGATTTACTGCAGGCTGCCATTGAACATGTCGATGATTTGGATAAGCGCATTGAAATGGCCAAACAGGCTCAAAGAGAGCTGGCAGAGTTATTTGCCAGTGATGAGGAAGCACAAACTTAGTTGTTCGCTGAAACGACTCAGGTATTATTTTAGATCGTTAAAAAACGGCCAGAATAATCTGGCCGTTTTTTGCGTATTTAAGGTTTTTGTGAGTCATTATCCACGGCGGATTCTGATACTGCCGTTGACGCTTTCTGCAACCAGGCGTGCACTGCCTGAGCCATTGGTTGCTTCTACGGATTTGCCTGGTCCCCAGCGGTTTTTATGCTGTTTGACGATGGTCATGTCATCCACGCTCAAACCACCATTCATGTTTTCGGCTTCAACGGTGACATCGGCATTGGCGGGTATATCCACCACAATGCTGCCATTGACGGTATCCATTTTGATACTGTCACTTCCACCCATGGTTAAGAAGCTGGCATCAATACCGCCATTGACGGTTTCCAGATCAACATCGCCACTCAGATTGTCTGCGTTAATGTCGCCATTGACTGTCTGGGCTTTAATATCGCCTTCGATATCGGTGATGTCTACATCACCATTGACGGTAGTGGCTCGGTTGAGCTCAACACCGGCCGACAAAGTGACGATGTAATCTACCGATGCATGACCGCGACGCATTCTGTTGGGCAATTCAGTATCAATGACTACCCGGCGACTGGATTCATCGATATTGATTTCAATACGATCAAGCAGTTCCTGAGAGCTGGCACGTAGTTTTGCCACCACCGAAGTGGTGCTGCCAACCTGTATTTCCAGATCGCCGTTAACATTTTCAATACTAAAGCTGTCACCCGAACTCAGATCGAAATCGAACCGGCGTTCATCATTAACATCAGCCAGTGCAACGGCACTGAACAGCAGGCTTGAGAGCATGCTGGTAATGATCACTGTCTTAGATTTATACATTGTTTTGACTCCTTGCAGGGGTATGTTGTCGGTCTATTGGATGCATAACAGGCGTACCAGGTTTAAACTGATAGCAATTGTTTTGTATGGATTGAATAGGATGATGGCTGAATTGGCATATTCTGCACAAAAAACACCTGCTTTCGCTCGCTGGTCTGCCGCTGCACTGGTTGGGTGTTTGGTCACTGGCGCTGGTCTGGCAGCTGATTTGCCCCTGGATAAAATTAAGCTGCCCGATGGCTTCAAGATTTCTGTATTTGCCGACAATGTTGAAAACGCCCGGCAAATGGTAAGAGGCAGTGATGGCACCATTTATGTGGGTTCACGTCGCGCTGGCCGAGTGTATGCAGTGACCGATGACGACAATGATTATGTCGCCAACAAGGTATACACCATTGATAGCAATCTGGATTTGCCCTCAGGGGTTGCCTATCGGGATGGCAGTTTGTATGTGGGTGCCATCAGCCGGGTACTGCGTTATGACAATATTGCACAACAGCTGGATAATCCGCCCGAGCCTGTTGTCGTCCGTGGCGATCTGCCAACCGATCAGCACCATGGCTGGAAATTTATTGCTTTTGGCCCTGATGGCAAATTGTATGTGCCCGTTGGTGCACCCTGTAATGTGTGTGATGAAGAGGGTTATGCCACCATCAAACGCATGAATGCCGATGGCAGTGATCTTGAAAATTATGCCTATGGTGTGCGCAATACGGTTGGTTTTGACTGGGACCCTGTCAGTAACGAGCTATGGTTTACCGATAATGGCCGTGATTTGCTGGGTGATGATATTCCTCCCTGTGAGCTAAATCATGCACCTCAGGCCGATATGCACTTTGGTTTCCCGTTTTGTCACGGCAGCGACGTTGCAGATCCGGAATTTGGTGAGCTGCGGGCCTGCAGTGAGTTCACACCACCTGCACAAAACCTGGGTGCGCATGTTGCACCATTGGGCATGGCGTTTTATACCGGTGATCAATTTCCGGAAAGCTATAAAAACCAGATCTTTATTCCTGAGCATGGCTCCTGGAACCGCAGCAGCAAAGTGGGTTATCGCATCACCAAGGTCAGTCTGGACGCTGACCGCAAAGTAACCGGCTATGAACCGTTTGCCACCGGTTGGCTGGAAGGTGAAGAAAATTGGGGCCGTCCTGCTGCGCTACTGATGATGCCGGATGGTTCTATGCTGGTCTCGGATGATCAGGCCGGTGTGATTTATCGCATCAGTTACGCCGCTGATTCTGAAGGTTCTGCACAATGAGGTTGTGGTCGAAAGATTTAGATGATGGTGGGCTGATAGATCCCAAATTCGCGTTTGGTCGCCAGCATGCCAGTGAACACATGGCGTTATCTGATAATCTCAACCCTCACCTGGCGTGGTCGGGTGCACCTGAAGGGACACGCTCTTTTGTGCTGCTGTGTGTCGACCCGGATGTGCCGTCGGTGGTTGATGATGCCAATCAGGAGAACGTGTTTATCGATTTTAATCTACCGAGAGTGGACTTTTACCATTGGGCGATGATTGACATCAGCCCTTCGGTTACCGAGCTGATGCAAGGCAGTTGCAGTAGTGAGGCGATATCAGGCGGTAAACAAAACCCATCAGGTCCACCTGGAACCCGTCAGGGACTAAATGACTACACCCGTTTTATGCAAGGCAGTCCGATGGAAGGTCAATACTACGGTTATGATGGCCCATGCCCACCATGGAATGATGAACGACTGCATCACTACCGTTTCATCATTTACGCATTGAGCATCGATAAACTGGATTTGCCGGATGGTTTTGATGGACGTGATGTTCAGGCTGCGATGCAAGGGCATGTGCTGGGCCATGCAGGTATTACTGGTAAATACACCTTGAATCCGCACGTGCGAACATAATGCTCAAGCGTGATGCAGTAGTGCTCACCGATGATGTTCGTGTGATTGAATTTACCATGGATGCAGGAGAGCGATTGGCCTGGCACTATCACACGGATATTGAGGAAAGTGTTTTTTGTCTGGCCGGAGAAATTTGTGTCTCTGATGAACAGCAAACTCAGGTATTACGTACGGGGCAACAGGCCAGGTTTGCGGCTGGAAAACCGCATGCATTGAAAAACATCAGTGAACAGTCGGCGACATACTTAGTGATCCAACATGGTCGCTATGATTTTATTGAATGTGACCAGCCACACAGTGATTTCTAGGTAAAGACAAACTTCATCGAGATGACCCTCTTCCAGGCCATTATTCTTGCTATTGTTCAGGGCTTGACCGAGTTTTTGCCGATTTCCAGCTCTGGTCATTTGTTGCTGCTAAGTCAAACTACCGGGCTGCAGGATCAGGGTCAGGCATTTGATGCTGCGATACATTTGGGAACTTTGCTGGCAATCATGGTTTATCTGCGCCGTGATCTAATCGAAATCACAACCAGTTTGTTACAGCGAAAAAACAATGAGGCTTCGCGACTGGGGGTTAACATTATTATTGCCAGTATTCCGGTTTTGCTGATCGGTTATCTGCTGGCCGACTGGATCAGTGCCAACACCCGCAGCATTCCGATGATTGCCACAACCACCATCGTTTTTGGCTTGTTACTGGGGCTGGCCGACTGGCTGGGCGTTGGTAGCAGAAAAATCAGTACCATCCGCTTACCGCAGGCAGTGATGATTGGTTTGGCGCAAGTGCTGGCATTAATTCCTGGTACCTCACGCAGTGGTGTGACCATGACGGCGGGCCTGGCATTGGGGCTGGATAGAGTGGCTGCGGCGAGATTTGCGTTTTTACTGTCGGTGCCGGTGTTGGCTGCAGCAGGCGGTTATAGCGTACTGCAAGTGGTCACTGACAGTACCAGCTCCACAGCGTCGGTGGGCTTATTGTTGACCGCGATGTTGGTTTCAGCCGTTATTGCATTTGCCACTATCAGTTTGTTTATTCGTCTTGTGGCCAGCATTGGTATGTGGCCGTTTGTGATTTACCGATTGTTGTTGGGCCTGGCCTTGTTTTGGTTTTGGTGAACATTTGTCGGTTTACGGCTGCGCCTAAACCGACCTACTTAGTAGGTCGTCTTAGACTCGAAGAGTCGTAAGACGACAATATCATTGTTTCACTGGCGGTTCTGTATCAGTGGTTCCTGTGAAAACCCATCAATCGCCAAAAATAACTGCTGCACCATAATTCCCAATGCTTGCTCACCCTTTTCAGCAGTGGCTTTGGTTGCATCGCCAAAAATGCCAGTTTCTGAATAAGCCGGGTCGCCGGGGTTACGGGAGAACAGGCCAGGGCGATAGCCCGGGTAGTCTTTTAAAGTGTCTAAACGTTCATCTTTAATGGCTTTGTCCATTTGCACTTTATCACCCTGTAAAAACAGATTAATGCTGGTCTCGATTTCATCACTGTGGCCACCGGCTGCTTGTTCAGTAAATTCAGCAAATGCTTCGGTTTCCATATCCTCCCAGTTAATCAATAAAGTTGGCACCTCATGCTGAACTCGGATTTCTCGGGCAACGATACCCAACGGCAGGCCACTGGCTTTGCCAATGGACAGGTTCAGGTACAAAATCCGCTGTGCGCCGGAGCGGACCAGAGCTTCGGAAATTGACGTCATATAGTCGATGAATATGGTGGCATCAGTGACCTCTGAGCCCGGGTAATCTCGGAATGCTGGTAACCACCCATGCAATACCGGTGGTGCAACCAGCACATTTTTATGCGCCACAGACTGATCGAGCAGATACTGCATCACCACCGCATCGGCATTCATTGGAATGTGCGGACCATGCTCTTTAAAGCCTGCGGCGAATGGGATGATGACCACCGGCCGCGTCGTCAGCTCACGCTGTGCCTCCGGCCAGGTCAAATCGCCAAGCAGAGCCCCCTCTGCTGCCTGCAAGCTGGTGGGTATGAAAACAAGCAGGATCAGCACTAGTGATATAGATAAGCGGTACATGGTAGGTCTCTGATAGCCATCATTGAATAACGGGCTGTTAGAATAACTCACTTTTTCAATCTGTCGGACTCCTTATGCGTTTTTCCATTCATTACCGTTTGTCAGGCCTGTTAGCAATGTTGTTGTTATCGGCGAATATCGTTTCAATGGCAACAGAGCCAGTGGTCCGGGATGATCCACACAGTTTTAGTCAACCACAACGGGTGCTGATTGATCATCTGGATCTGGACCTGGATGTGCGCTTTGACGATAAAACCCTGTCGGGTACAGCATGTTTTCGTCTAAAGCGCATCGCTGACACCATTGATAAGCTGGTGTTGGATACTCGTGGGCTGAGCATTAAAGGGGCAGAGGCGATGTTGGATGGCCAATGGGTCAAAACAGATTTCAGTCTGGGAGAAACCGACGGTGATTTGGGGCAGCCACTAACGATCAGCTTGCCGACTGGCGCAGATCAGATTCGGGTTCATTACGCCAGCCAGCCATCTGCATCCGGTTTGCAGTGGCTAACGCCGTCGCAAACCGCAGGTAAGCAAAAGCCTTTCTTGTTCAGCCAATCCCAGGCCATTCATGCACGCAGTTGGGTGCCGTTGCAAGATACCCCGCAGGTGCGCTTTACCTACCGTGCCAATATCCGGACACCGCAGGGCTTAAAAGCGGTGATGAGTGCAAACAACGACCCGAATGACCAGGACGGTGATTATCAATTTGATATGCCGCAGCGCATCCCATCGTATCTGATGGCGCTGGCAGTTGGTGAGCTGCGTTTCCAATCGATGAGTGAGCGTACCGGTGTGTATGCAGAGCCATCGGTGTTGGCAGCGGCCGCTGCAGAGTTTGATGACACCGAGGCGATGATGGATGCGACTGAAAAGCGCTTTGGTGAGTATCAATGGGGACGCTATGATTTATTGATTTTACCGCCAAGCTTTCCTTTCGGTGGTATGGAAAACCCGCGTTTATCATTTATTACACCAACGGTGATTGCCGGGGATAAAAGTCTGGTCTCGTTGATTGCTCACGAGTTGGCACATTCCTGGTCAGGCAATTTGGTGACCAACTCTACCTGGGCTGACTTATGGCTGAATGAGGGGTTTACCACGTATCTGGAAGGCCGGATCATCGAAGATATTTTCGGAAAGGCACGCTATAACATGGAGGCAGTGCTTGGCTATCAGGATCTGCAGGCCGAACTGGAAAATACCGACTCTCCGGCTGACACCCGCCTTGCCATCGACCTGGATGGGCGTGATCCTGATGATGGTTTTTCCAATGTGGCTTATGAAAAGGGTCGTTGGTTTTTAACCTGGCTGGAAAGCCAGTACGGACGTGAACGCTTTGATGCCTGGCTGAAAGGTTATTTTCAGCGACACCAGTTTCAAAGTATTGACACTACCGGTTTTTTGCAGGATATCAATGAAAACTTATTAAAACGCTATCCAGACGAAGTCACCATCCAGCAGGTCAAAATGTGGGTAGAGGGCGAAGGTCTGCCTGATGATCATCTGGTACCACAGTCCAGCGCATTTGCACCCATTGATGTTGCTCGCCAGCAATGGCTGACAGGGGAGCAAGCTGTTGATGCCATCGACACTGATGAGTGGACTACACAACAGTGGCTGTATTTTCTTAATAACCTGCCGGAAGATATTGGTGTGGAACGGATGGCAGCATTGGATCAGGCCTTCGGTTTGACTCAGATAGGGAATAATGAAATTGCTCACAGTTGGCTCAAACTGGCCATTCAAAATGATTATCAGCCCGCGTTTGCCCGGCTGCAGCAGTACCTGATCAGTATAGGGCGACGGAAGTTAATAGTACCGTTGTATGAAATATTGATGAGGTCAGAGTCGGGCAGTGCAATGGCCAAAGCCATCTACGCTAAAGCCAGGCCTGGATATCATCCATTGGCACAATCAACCATAGATGAAATGGTTAAATAACTTTTTGATGGTCAGGGGAGTGTCTTGAGGTGCAAATATTAAGGGCAGTATTAATATCATTTTGGTCAATACTTTGTTTGTCGGGTTTTTATGTGTTGATTAAAGGTGGAGGATCGATAATCACACTGATTTCGATGTTGTGTGTACTGGCCACCCTATTTGCATTAAATAACAAGGGTGGTGAAGCGATAAGAAAAATCGCAATGGTTTATTGTGCTTTGTGGGTGGTGTTATTGACGGTTTTTGTGGTTCTTGAAGCTGATCGATTGATCAATTTAAAAGCCATATTGCTATGCTTGGGCTTGCTATCTGTAGGTATTTTGTCACTGATGGTTTTACTAAAACTGAAAACTCATTAAGCATCAATATAAACCAAAAAGTATAAACGATAATCAATGGCCCCATTGATGTCTGCAAACGATTGATATGATTGATTTAAAGAGGCGATACAGGTATTTTTGGTCATAAATATTGACCTATTTTCAGTAATAATAAATAAAAATTTTTAATGTCTATTTAACAGCTATTTCTGTAGGGTAAAGCTGTCGGGCCGGAGAAGCCCGATGAAATGGAAAATTCAACATAAGGAAGACATTTATGAATAAGTTAGAGAATACAAAGCAATCCCGCATTCTTGGTAGCAAACTGGCTCGTGAACTGACTGAAGAGGAAGTTTTGGACGTCACCGGCGGTTACAGCTGCCCATCTGCTGAAAATACACCAGGTGAACCACACAGCGGTCAGCAGTACGATAACCCTTACTAGGTTCTAGTTAATGATGGCATCTGACTACTCTGTGGTCTGATGATGCTATTAAGTGTTTGAGGGCCGTCATTTTGGCGGCCCTTGTCTTTGATTTTGCATGAGCTATGGCCATTTTGAAGTGGCCCATATATTGCATGTCATTGACACAACCGTTGCCAGATTGCCAATAATAAACTACGTATAACCATAATGGCCTCAAAAATACTGATCATAACCGTCGCAGGTGATTTGCACACCAATGCCGTGCAATGGGCCTTGCAGCAAAGCGGCTGCGAACTGTCTAACTGGGTAGTTACTGATTACCCGGAACATCAGTCAATATCACAAGCAATATCAGACCGCGGTGAAAGCCTGGCGATTGGCGGTGTTGGTCAACATATCCAATCAAAAAAATTTGATACGGTATGGCTTCGGCGTTTCTGGAAAAGTCCGATACCCAAACAGCTGCACCCAGCCGATCGCTCAGCTGCCGCGCAATCAGTAGAGAGCATGCGTCGCTCGTTGCTAAGTGTGCTGGCACCCAATGCATTTTGGGTTAATCCACAGCACACATTGCACAGAGCTGGGTATAAACCGGTACAGCTCTCATTGGCCAAACGTTTGGGGTTGCAAATCCCCAATACACTAATCAGCAATGATCCAAATGCAGTTCGTGATTTTTATCAGTCATCCAATGGCAAGGTGATTTATAAACCTTTGGATTCTATGGTGTGGAAAAAAGGTGAGGTCAAAAAAGTAACTTATACCACTGCACTTACTGAACAAGACTTGGCTGATGATGTGGCGATTCAATTATGTCCTGCTATCTTCCAGAAAAATATTACCAAAGCCTATGAAATCCGTGCGACGTTTATGGGTGCTACCTGTATTGCCGTCAAGTTGGATACTCAGGGAATTGATGACATAGAACAAGACTGGCGTCATGGATCTGCCAAAGGTATTTCCTTAAAACCAGCGCCTATAGATTTGCCTAAGGATATTTATCAACGCTGTCGTGAGTTCATGCGGCAAATGGATATTGTTTATGGTGCCTTCGACTTTATCGTGACACCTGATGGTGAGTATATTTTTCTTGAGGTTAATCATGGAGGTCAGTTTTTATGGATAGAGCTGGAAAACCCTGACTGTCCGTTGTTGCAGGTGTTTTCCGAGTTTTTGCTCTCCGCTGATCCTGACTTTTTATGGAGTGGTTTGAAAAAGCCAGAGTTATCCATGACAAGCTATCAGACCAGTGAGCATTATGCGCGCTTTGTGGATGACCCTAACCAGGGGCATGAGCCTTACGAATATCAATTTAACCGCGAGTCAACTGACTCGCAGCCAATGCAGCACGACCAGGGTATATAACCAGGATATCAATCGAGCATAGCGTATGGACTTATTCCGCAAAGAAGCTGTAGAACATCAGGCCGGTCGTTTATATGGTGAGGTGACGTTAACAACACCGCTATCCAGTAAAGTGATGACGGCTTTGCTGATAACCATTATTGCAGCCATCGTTGCGGCGTTGTTGTTTGTCAATTATGCAAAAAAAGAAAGTGTCACCGGTTGGTTGACACCGGACAAAGGCTTGTCGCGAATGGTTTCATCTGGGTATGGTGTGGTTGAAACAGTGCATATACAGGATGGCCAGGACATTGTCATTGGTGCTCCGGTGATTACGGTTTCTCTGGATAGTGGCCTGGTTTCCGGTGGTGATGCCGTCAGCGCACAGCTGGGGCAAATCAATAATGAGGAAGGGGAGTTGCGCGCCAGGTTAGATTTGATTGTTGAACGCTACGATTCTTCCGGGCGGGAAAAAGCGCAGCGCCTGCAGCAGCTGCAGGCTGAACATGAACTATTGCTATCTGAGCGAGACATTCAGCAAGCCCGTATTATCGCTGCAGAAGAGCTGTATGAAGCAATGCTTAGCATTGATGCCACCTCAGGTTTAGAAACCAAAAGACAGTATGAGGCTTTGTTGGTTTTACGACAATCACGAGAACAACTTGCTCAGCAAATTGTGGCCAAAGACCGTGAAATTGGTCAGTTGCAGGCAGAAATCGCTGCTGCTCCCAATAGTGAACAAACGGAATTATCTGAGCTGCGTGGTCAATTGGCAGTATTGGCTCAGCGCAGAACAGAGCTTGAAAGCCAAGGCAGTGTTGTGATGCGAGCGCCAGTGAGTGGGCGTGTTGCGGCTTTGCCTGCCCGGACTGGGCAAAGTGTTAGCCCACAGACGCTGCTGGCGACCATTTTGCCAGAAGGTGGTCAACTTGAAGCCGAATTGTTTGTGCCTACACGAGCTGCAGGATTTATTGAAAACGGGCAGCAAGTGAGGATTCGTTATGATGCTTTCCCTTATCAAAAATTTGGTATCAGCAACGGGCTGGTGAAAAGCGTTTCTCGCACTATTTTTAACCCAGAGGAGTTGCCGCCTTCAATCCCACTGGATGAGCCAGCATACCGGGTATCGATCAAAGTAGAAGATCAGTATGTCTATGCTGGTGATAATCAGTTCCCACTGCAATCAGGGATGACCCTGCAGGCAGATATTGTTCAAGAAAAACAACGCTTATGGACGTTGTTGTTTGGTTCGATCAGCGGGTATTAATCAGGCCTTTGCTAATCTTGTCCGTATTTTAGTTGTTCTCAGTGTAATATTCGCGCATGCAATTTATCCGCCAAACTGAAGCGTCGGAATGTGGCCTGGCTTGCCTGGCTATGGTGGCATCTAATTATCATCTGAATATCGATTTGTCGTCGCTGCGTCAGCGTTTTCCTTTATCGTTAACTGGCGCAACATTAAGGGATTTGATGACAGTGGCTGATGAGCTGGATTTCAGCTCACGCGCCATAAAAGTTGAACTAGAGCACTTGGCGGATGTGCAGTGCCCGGCAATTTTGCATTGGGATTTATGCCATTTCGTGGTGCTGACCAAAGTTAAAACTGGCCGTAGGGGGCTACGCGCCACTGTCTATGATCCGGCCTTTGGCATTAAAGAGATGGATGAGGCTGAGGTTTCCAAGCACTTCACAGGCGTGGCGTTGGAATTAACACCAACAGGTAACTTTAAACCTGCAGAGGCCCGCCGACGGGTGAAACTGTCGGATTTGTGGAGTCGTATCAGCGGTTTAAAACGCGCACTGATGCAAATGCTGATTTTATCAGTGGTGCTACAGGTATTTGTTTTGTTAATGCCGTTTTATCTACAGCTGGTTATTGACGAGGCGGTGGTTCGTTATGACCAGCAATTTTTGTTGATGCTGGCTGTGGGGTTTGCTGCGGTATACCTATTAAGTGCGGTGACTGAGGCGTTACGTTCCTATGTCATTTTGGCGCTGGGTCAGCATATGACTTTTCAGATGGCCGGCAATGTTGTACGGCATCTGCTGCGGTTGCCGACAAATTTTTTCGAAATGCGACATGTTGGCGATATCATTTCCCGTGTGGGTTCTATCAAACCCATCCAAGATGCACTGACACAAAGTGTGGTTTCAGCATTGATTGATGGCGTTATGGCACTGACGACAGCGATTTTGATGCTGATTTATGCCTGGCAGCTGGCGCTTGTCGTGTTTGGGTTTACCGTTATTTACATGTTGCTTTCGATGCTGGTGTTTCCGATGATGCGCCGGCGTCAGGAAGAGATGATTACCGCAACGGCCAAAGAACAAAGCTACATTATGGAATCACTGCGTGCGGTTCGAGCAATCAAGTTGTTTGGTGGTGAGGCTCAGCGCGAAGGCAGCTGGCGCAATTTATTCTCTAATGTGGTCAATGCCACCGTTGCCAGTGGCAAGTTGGATATTGCAGTCGCGTTTTTCAATACCTTGTTGTTTGGGCTGCAACTGGTATTAATCGTGTATCTGGGTGCGCGTTTTATTCTGGCTGGTGAGTTTAGTGTGGGCATGTTGTTTGCTTTTCTTGCTTATCGACAGAACTTCTCAGATCGGATCGGTGGTTTAGTGACCAAAGGTTTGGAGTTCAAAATGCTAGGGCTGCATTTGGAGCGTTTGTCCGACATCGTACACACAAAACAAGAGCCTGGATTGAATGCCACTGTGTCTGCAGACCGTGAGATCCAGGGAAAGATTGAGTTGGATAATGTTTCGTTTCGTTATGCACAAAATGCACCATACGTGTTTACCGATGTTAATTTATGCATTGAACCAGGTGAGTTTATTGCCATCACAGGACCATCCGGAAGTGGTAAATCGACCTTGATGAAAGTGATGTTGGGGCTGGCGCAACCAGAGAATGGAGAATTGCGCATTGATGAACTGCCAATGTCAGCATTTGGCTTACGGGCGTGGCGTCAACATGCTGGGGTAGTGATGCAGGATGATCAATTATTGTCAGGCACCATGGCAGACAATATTTCATTCTTTGATCCCCAGGTTGATATGGAGCAAGTCAGAAGCGTATCAGAAACGGCTCGAATTCATGCGGATATCAGTCGTATGCCGATGAACTATCTAAGTTTGATTGGTGATATGGGTGCAGCGTTATCGGGTGGTCAGCGACAGCGTTTACTACTGGCAAGAGCCTTGTATCGTGATCCACGTGTGTTGTTTCTGGATGAAGGCACAGCCAATCTGGATACACAATCAGAGCGAGAAATTGCTGATGTCATTGAGGCCATGCCGATTACCCGGATTGTTGTTGCTCATCGGCCGGAATTAATTGAACGAGCCGACCGGGTGTTTGAAATGTCAGCGGGTAGTCTGCGCCAGATTAAGCCTTAGGTTTGGCTTTGGACGGGTGAATCTGGCTTATCAATCAGTTGAAAATCGTCAGCATCATCTAAGAAAGGTAATTGCTGACGTACTTTGTTGAGGTGTGTCGCAGATAAGGATAGCTCGACCACCGCATCACGGTTGCCGGCATCAGCGATAACCTCACCCAAAGGATCACAGACCATACTGTCTCCAGCATATTTAAGGCCGTTATCATCCTCTCCAATTCGGTTAACACCGATACACCAGCTTTGGTTTTCGATGGCTCTTGCCTGCAGTAGTTTGATCCAGTGCTGGCGGCGTTTGTCCGGCCAGTTTGCGACATAAATCAGTAAGTCATAATCATTACGATTACGGCTCCAGACTGGAAAACGCAGGTCATAGCAAATGAATGGGCAGACCCGCCAGTCGTGCAAGTCGACAATCAGTCGTTGCTGGCCTTGTCGATAGGAATGGTGTTCGCCGGCCATGGCAAACAGGTGGCGTTTGTCGTAGCTGGTGTGGCTGCCATCTGGTCGGACCCAGTACAAACGATTGACATAATGGTCACCGCTTTTGGTGGATAGGGAGCCGGTGATCACAGCCTGTTTTTCTATAGCCATCGACTGCAGCCATTTCAATGTCGTGCTGTTGGCCGGTTCGGCCTGAGTGTCAGAAGCCATGGTAAAGCCTGTAGTGAACATCTCCGGCAGAATAATCAGATCGGCACGGTCGATGGCAGCCAATTGGGTAGAAAAATGGGCGCGGTTTGCTTCAGGGTCATGCCAGTGCAGTTGGGTTTGTACCAGCGCAATATTTAAATCCCGCATAAAATTTCCCCAGCTTTATCCAAAGTGTCATTGTCTTTGGCAAAGCAAAAACGCAGCACTTTATGATCGGTGCCATCAGCATAAAATACAGAGACCGGAATAGCAGCGATGCCATGGGCAGCGATTAATTCATCAACAAATTGTATGTCCGGAGCATCACTGATGGCACTGTAATCCAGTAGCTGGAAGTAGCTCCCATGGCAGGGTAGAACCTTGAAGCGTGAATGTGCGACAACCTTGCGGAAATAGTCACGTTTTTGTTGATAAAAACTCGGTAACTCATCGTAATGTTGGCGCTCATCCAACTGATCTGCAATAGCGTGCTGAACAGGTGTTGATACACAGAAGGTGACAAACTGATGAATTAGCTGTAGTTGCTGAGTGACGGTTGGTGGGGCGATGCAATAACCCATTTTCCAGCCAGTGGCGTGATAGGTTTTACCAAAAGAAGACATCACCATGGCACGTTGTCGCAGTGCAGGAAATTCCAGCATGCTTTGATGACGGTGCTCATCAAATACAATATGCTCATAAACCTCGTCAGAAATCAGATAGATATCAGTGCCGCTAACGATCTTTTCGAGTTCGGCAAAATCTTCTGCATTCAACACGCTGCCACAAGGGTTATGTGGTGTATTCAATATAATCAGACGTGTCTTAGTGGTGATTGCTGTACGTACAGCAGACCAGTTGGGTTTGTAGTCAGGCGGGCTTAGCGATAAATGCACAGGTATGCCACCTGCCAATCGGACGGTTGGCGCATAACTGTCATATGCCGGGTCAAAAATGACCACTTCATCGCCAGGGCGTACCATACAGGTAATGGCTGAAAACAGTGCCTCGGTAGCGCCAGCGGTAAGGGTTAGCTCGCTACCTGGATCAATTTCCACCCCATAACAATGCTTGGTTTTAGCAGCGATTTTTTGTCTTAGCCGGGGTAAGCCTGGCATGGGCGCATATTGATGATGGCCTTGATCAAGGTGTGCTTTTAAGCTGTTTTGCAGGGCCTGAGGGGGTGAAAAATCTGGAAATCCCTGTGCCATGTTTAGTGCTCCAGCCGCTATGGCCTTTTGGCTCATCACCGCGAATATAGACAAGCCAACATCGGGCAGCTTGCTGCCTGGGTGGTTATTGGTTGCGTTGTCGTTGAATGGTGTTTCAGTACGGTTGTTCATTAGACTTTGGGCTGCTGTTATCACTTGGCTTCTAAATGCTGCTCGTCAATTTCAAGAAAAGCCTCTATTTCAGCACGTTGGTTGAGGGCATCGTGATAGCCGAGTTCAATCAAGGCGTTACAGAAGCTTGATTCAAACAAGAGGTAACTTGGCAGGCGAACCCGGTTGCCCTCGCCGGATGCGCCAAAACGGCGCAGCAAGAAACGTACGCTTGATGGTGCTTCACAACTGTGTTCGTAAGCAATATCACGGACATCTTTGCTTGGAGATATGGCCAGGGTCTGGATATGACGCAGATTAGGGATTTTTTTATTATCACTATCGCGAAAATGCTCGACGCTGGCATTGACACGGTGCAAGCGATCCATATCGGCCGCCAGGTTATCCAAAAAGATAATGTCCATCATTGTGCCGGTAATTTCTCCTAGACTGGGGTATTGCAGACATTCCACTGGCGGTTCTTCATCCTGCTCAATATCACGAGTGCTGATGACCAAAATTTTTTCTGCGCCCAAATGAATGGCTGAACTTAGTGGCGCGGTTTGGCGCATACCGCCATCACCAAAGTACTCATTACCTATTCGAGTTGCAGGAAAGATAATGGGTAGAGCGCTGGAGGCCATTAAATGCTTTACATTAATGGCAGTTCGTAAACCTTCACGGCGGCCACTGCGCCATTCTTCAATGTCTCTATGTCCTTGGAAGTAACTGATTGCGCTGGAGCGGCTATAGCCAGATGCTGTAACGCTGAAAGCATGCAAGGCACCAGACCGGATAGCTTCGGTAATACCGTCGGTATCCAATTCATTGGTCAGTAGTGCTTCTAATGGGGAGTTGTCCAATAGTGAACGTGGCGGTGTAAAACCGAAAAAGCCCATGTAGATCGAACTAAACCAACGCAAGGAGTAGCGCAGTACCGTTGGTAAGTCAGTGCGAAAGATATGCTGGCTGCGCATTTGCCCCCAGAACCTCTCCAGATGTTGAACGCCATCGGCCAGAGATTGTCCATGACTGGCCAGAACACCGGCATTTATTGCCCCTGCTGAGGTCCCTGTGATGATCGGAAAGGGGTTAGCATGCTGTAAACCATCGGCATCTCGTATAAACTCTGCTATACCCTTTAGCACGCCAACTTGGTATGCGCCACGTGCACCGCCGCCCGGTAGCTTAAGGGCAATTCGGGCGGGGATAGGGTCTTGTGACTTGTCTGTGCTCATTGTTTTCGCGGCTTGAAAGGCATGTTGATCAATACTATGCCTATAATAGCCGTCACAAAAGTGAAGAAAAAATTAAATTGAATGCAATCATTTTACTGGTTTACCGGTCATGACTAATACAGACGATAAAAAGCTGCGTTTTGATGCCCTTGTGGGTCAGTATTCAACGGATTTGTTCCGTTATGCAGTTTGGATGTGTGGCAATCCAACCCTGGCTAAGGATTTGGTTCAGGAAACTTACTTGCGAGCCTGGCGAGCGTTGGATAGCCTTAAAGATGAGAAAGCGGCGAAGGGTTGGTTATTTACGATCATAAGACGTGAATACGCCAGAACTTTTGAGAGAAAGGTACCACCGCTGGTAGATGTCGATGATGTGGTAATCACCGATGAACTTAACATGGAACCAGAAACACAATCTGAGGTTGGGATTCTTCGAGAAGCCGTTGGCAAACTACCAAAAAAATACCGGGAGCCGTTGTTGCTTCAAGTGGTCGGAGGCTATAGCTGCAAGGAGATTGCAGACCAGCTTGGGGTTTCACGCAGCGCGGTGATGACACAACTTTTTCGGGCCAGAGAAAAACTTAAAGATGCTCTGGTTGACGATGTAATGAGAGACGATAACGTTCATGAACTATCTTGAATTTAAGCGACAATTAATGGTTGACCCGTATGATCGCAGCCCAGATTTCGAGGAAGCGTTAAAGGTTAATAGTGATTGCGCAGCAGCAGCAGTGGAGTCAGATAGCTTTGAAGCGATATTGCGATCAGCTATCGACGTGCCTGCACCAAAGGATTTGGTGAGTCTGGCAATTAATCAGCGCAACAAAGAATTGCCCAAACCACAAAAGGTCAGCTGGTTGCCAGCTATGGCGGCTGGTTTAGCAATGGGTATTGGCTTAACGACAGCTGTATTTTTATTCAATAGCACTAGCGATCAAAACATAGAACATCACTTGGCTAGTCACTGGATGAAAGACGGTGAGATCACTTTACAGCAGGCAGCCATCAATCCTATGGATAATGTTGGTGTTAGTCAGGTCCTGGCCACTTTAAATTTAGAGGCCAATGACACATTAATGGGTAACATTATGTATGCACGTAACTGTGGAACACCACATGGTAATGGTGTGCATATGGTGATGCGTACCGAAGCAGGCATGGTAACCGTGATTTACATGCCTGAAGCAGATGTTAATGATGGCAAACGCATGCATGTTGCCAGTAATGAGGCACTGTTAACGCAAATGGAACATGGTTCTATAGCCGTCATAGGCGCTGAACAGCAGAATTTAGATTCTAGCGTGCAGTTTGTGAAGGCCAATTTGAGAGAGAATCAACGGATTAACACCTAGCGCTAGAACTAGCGGCGAATTCAACATTTCGCTGGATAATTTTTTTGAAAGCCCTTCGTGATGAAGGGCTTTTTTCGTATAAGAATCGAACAGCTCTAAGAATATCCCAGGTAACATGCGCCTAGGCATGAGTGGCTTCTGTTATACTAGACTTAAGGATAGTGCCATATGAAAAGCATAAACCATGACTTAAGTTGTGGCTAGAGTTATGCTTATGGGTTGAGCAGACATAATAATCACCAGGCCGCACCTGGTCGATTATAAGAACAAACAGAAGGCGATTGTGATGAACTACTTAGAGTTCAAACGACAATTAATGGTGGACCCCTATGAGCGTAGTGAGGCTTTTATTGCTGCTCGTAGAGATAACCCTGACTGTACCGCAGCGGCACTGGAGTCAGACCGCTTCGAAGACCAGCTACGCCAGGCTGTCGATATACCCGTTCCGTCTGACTTGTTAGAGTGCATTGAGCAAACGATCGCTGCTGAAGAAAGTACTTCACATAATATCGATAATATCAGTCAGGTTGATAACGAGTCAGTCAGTGATAAAAAGTACATAGGATGGATTCCTGCATTGGCAGCTGGTATTGCAATGGGTATCGGTCTTGTTGTTACTCTTTTCTTTATCAATAATCAGGAACCCAGTTTGCAGCAGCTTATGGTTGAGCATTGGCGATACGATGGTGAGGCTACCGAGTTGATGGCCCGGCAAAGCCCAACCGATGAGTTTAGCAATCAGCAAATTCTGGCAACATTGTCGTTACAAGCCAACTCCGAATTGATGCAGCATATTGCCTACGCACGTAACTGTGGAACCCCTAACGGTGATGGTGTGCATATAGTGATGCGCAATGGCGATCAATTGGTCACAGCTATATACATACCGGACTTGCAGTTGCCTGAAGAGTCGACTCTGACCAAGATGGATGACATTACCTTATTAATGGGTAATTTTGACTTGGGTGTTATAGCATTCTTTGGTGATGATGAACAAACGTTGCGAACAACCATGGACCAGCTACAGGTTAACTTGCAAGAGAACCAGCGTGTAGAAACCTGAGTTCTGCTAAACATCAGCTGATTAATACAAAGCCTGTCAAATGACAGGCTTTTTTATTAGGTTCACAAAGCTGATTTGATTGGCTGTTGTTTGCTAGTTAACCAACCCCTGATCAGGTGTAAAACGCCATGTCCGGGTGATATGAAGAATATCGGTTTCATTGGTGATTTCTTCTGGCAAAGCTGCGAATGGTGCGGACAACTCAACAATTCTGATGGCTGCATCATCCAATACGGCAAAGCCTGATGACTGTAATATTTCAATAGCTCCGAGGCTGCCATCTGGGTGTACACCTACAGAAACTCTAAGGGTTCCAAATAAACCTTGTCGCCTCGCTTCTTCTGGGTAATTCATGTTACCAACTCGCTCGACTTTATCGACCCAGGCACGCATATAGCTGCGGTACCTCATGTCTTGTGTATTGGTAGAAACGTATTTATGGCGAACAGATTCCGGTGCGAGCTGTATCTCTGGCAAGGCACGCATTGCACTAAGGCTTGCGTGTCGAAGGGCAGATGCGGAAATGGCAGGTTCTGTTTCATCAATAATTGGTGCTTGCTCTGCAGTAGGATTGACCAATGTTGGTGCCGGTTCTTTTGGTGTTGTTGTAGTAACAATCTCCGGTACGGGATCCTCCTGTGGTTGTGGAATAGGAATCAGATCTGGCTGCCATTCAGGTGTGCTTTGCAGTTGAGCCTGATTGTCTGCAGGTTGCAGTAACGTGATATCGAGATTAGGTTCCTCATACGGGCGTGGAGGGTTTTTGAAATGGATCAGCAACAGCCCCGCGTGCAGGGCCAAGGCCATCGATATAGTGATAGCAAAGGAACCAGATAGCATGCCGTGATTGGCAGGGTTTAATCTGAAATCAGAAGCAACGGTATTCATGTGATCAATTGCTCATACAGCAAGTTGTTTTTCAATGGCAGTAAATAACTCAGCACAAATATTGATTCCATATGCCCGATCAAGTTCGCGGACACAGGTTGGGCTGGTTACATTCACTTCGGTCAGCCTACCACCTATGATATCAATACCAGCAAACAAAATGCCTCTGCGCAACATTTCTGGTCCCACCGCTTCGGCCAGTTGTCGCTCTATTGTACCAATCTCACGCGGCTCCCCACGCCCACCGCGCGCCAGGTTACCGCGAAAGTCACTGCTGTTTGGGATACGCGCAAGCATATAAGGCACCGCTTTTCCAGCAACCAGTAGTACCCGCAGATCGCCATCACGGATAGCTTCCAGATATTGCTGGGCCATAATCCGCTCTTGGCCTTCATCAGTCAGGGTTTCAATAATCACATTCAAATTTGGATCATCGGCGTGAGTCATAAAAATAGACTGCCCGCCCATGCCATCCAATGGTTTGAGTACACAGCGACCTTGCTGTTTTACAAATTCCCTCAGTCGTTCGGCTTGGCCACTAACCAGCGTGTCAGGGATCCATTCTGGAAACCACAGAGCTGCCAGTTTTTCATTGGCATCACGTAATGCCTGAGGGCGATTAACCACCATTACGCCTTGATGTTCTGCCATTTCCAGAATATAAGTAGCGTAAATATATTGCATGTCAAATGGTGGGTCTTTGCGCATCAAAATTACATCAAACTCTTTAAGTGATAAGATCTGCTGCTCGCCTAAACTGTACCAATCATCATTTTGGTCACGGACTTTGATAGAATGCGCCGCTACACGAGGGTCGGCATTGTCCAGCCAAAGTTGATTGACCTCTGCTATTAAACATTGATAGCCACGGTTTTGTGCTTCGATCAGCATTGCCACTGTCGTATCCTTGTAGGGCTTGATAACGGTAGGTGAATCCATTATCACCAGCATTTTGATCATAAGGTCAAACTCCTGTTTATGGCTTGGTCTAGGTGGCTAAGACTTCTGGATTTTACTTGAAGTTTCATGATATAAGTGCTCGCAATTAAAGCATTTTAACGCTAGACTAGCATTCTTAAGTTTGCTGTGTCGGCATAAACTGGCACAACGATGGGTTATGGATAATCGTAAAGTATTAATTATTGATGACAGTCAAACGATCAGACGTTCAGCCGAGAGCATGCTCAGCGGTGAAGGTCTGTCCGTATTGACTGCCGAGGATGGTTTTCAGGCATTATCAATTATTGCCGAGCACCGTCCAAAGTTGATCTTCGTTGATATTATGATGCCACGTTTGGATGGATATCAAACCTGTGCCATCATTAAAAACAATCCAGATTACGCGCAAACACCAGTCATCATGTTAACCAGCAAAGATGGCTTGTTCGACCGGGCGCGTGGTCGGGTTGTAGGTTCAGATTTTTATCTGACCAAACCGTTTACCAAAGATGAGTTGTTAGACAGTTTGCGACAACACCTGCCTGCTTAAGGCATATTTTAATCAGGGATAGAGAACCTAAACACATTTCAGAGTTCATGGGAGCAACACAACAATCGGTTTTTAACCGCCTGCTGGCTTTTGAACAGCAATGCCTGGAACATCGTCCGCAAGCTCAAGCTGGCGGTGACGGTGACTATTGGGATGGCGTTGTTTACCGTTTGAATGAATATTACCTGACCAGTAGCATTCGGGAAATTGAAGAAATCATCACCCCTGCTGATATTACGCCTGTTCCTGGCTCTAAAAGCTGGCTGTTGGGTTTGGCCAATGTGCGCGGTAATTTGACGACGGTTGTTGATTTGGGTGGTTATCTGTTCGGGCAGCGTTCTCCTATGCAGTCCAGTAGCCGGTTACTGCTGACCAGTTTGCAAAGCCGGCCATTGGCACTATTGGTAGATGAAGTGTTTGGTCAACGACACTTTTCAGACAATCAATCAACCGATGTGGCTGAGCAAAACTCGTCTGACCAAGAGCAAAATGCCGATGGCTGGGCAGAAATCACGGACTTTATTGAGCGTGAATTTCATCTGGAAAATCATCGTTGGGGTGTGTTCAGCATTGGTCGTTTGTGCAAACTGGAAACGTTTTTAGATGGAGCAGCCTGATGAAAAAATATCAATGCAGGCAGACATTTAACGACCAATAATATTATTCGCGAATAACCAATAAGAAGCGTGCAGGAATTTAAACAGGATTAAAACGATGGCGGCAGCAAATACAAACCGGACAGCATTCGGGCCTATACAGGTCATTTTGTTTGTTCTGGCAATCATCATGCTGGTGGTAGTAACTTATAACTTCTACCTGCTTAACCAGCAAAACAGTCACCAGCAAGAATACATTGCTTTAACCACAGATGTCCGGGTACTCGGACAGCAGCTGGCTAAATCGGCCGGTGAAGCTGCGGTAGGTAACTTTGAGGCATTTACCAACCTGCGTGCTGAGCGTGATCAGATTGATGACAATCTCACCCTGCTGCGCAATGGCAATGCGGAAACCGGTTTACCGCCATCACCTGCGGTGGTCAACGAACAGCTAACTGAAATTGAAAACCTGTGGTCAACCATTAGCGCCAATGCCACCGATGTGAGTCAGCGTGAAACCCTGGTTCAGGATCTGGCCGATAGTGCTGGTATTTTCAACCGTAGCATTCCTGTGCTGCAGGCACGTACTGACCAAGCGACCCGTATTTTGACTGAAGCCGGTGCGCCTGCAGGCCAGATTTATATTGCCAGCCGTCAATTGGTACTGGCTGATCGTATGTTGCGTCATGTCGGTGAAATTTTGCAGGGTGGTCAGGCTGCGATTACCGCTGCTGATAACCTTAACCGTGACTCAACATTGTTTTCACAAGTGGTCAACGGCCTGATCGATGGCAACCCACAATTGGGTATTACTCCAGTGCGTAACGAAGCTGCTCGCACCATCTTGGAAGATGTACAAAGCCGTTTTAATGATGCCGCAGCCGAAATCGATAATATCCTGTCTTCATCCGTGCAATTATCTGATGTAAGACTGGCAGCAGATGATGTATTCGTGGACAGTGGTGATTTGAGTGGGTCAGCATCAAGCTTGTCAGAAAGCTATCGGAACCTTAATACCTCCCGGTTATGGCCATCGGTTCAAGTTGGTTTGGGTCTGGGGGCTTTGGCGCTGATTTTATTTTTCCTGATTGGCTTGGTTGCATTAACTTCAGCACGCCGTCGTTCGAAAATTGATTCAGGAAACAATCAGCGAAACCAAGAAGCTATTTTAAGATTGCTGGATGAAATGAGTTCACTGGCGGAAGGCGACCTTTCTTTTAATGCGACGGTAACCGAGGACATCACAGGCGCGATTGCCGATTCAGTGAACTATGCGGTTGAGCAGTTACGTAATTTGGTGCTAGGAATCAATCAAACAGCTCGACAAGTGTCTGCACAGGCGCAAGAAACGCGTGCTACCACCACCCAGTTGGCAGAAGCCAGTGAATACCAGTCCAACCAGATTCGTAGTGCTGCAGATACCATTAATGCAATGAACAACTCCTTCGCCGATATGGCGAAACAATCGGGCGAGTCGGCCGAGGTGGCCGGACGTGCGGTGAGCACTGCCGGTGAGGGTGCCTCCCGAGTACGTGAAACGATTGAAGGTATGGACGCGATCCGCTCGCAGATTCAGGAAACCTCCAAGCGTATTAAACGTTTGGGTGAATCTTCACAGGAAATTGGTGACATCGTTGAGTTGATTAACGGTATTTCCGAGCAAACCAATATGCTGGCTTTGAATGCTGCGATTCAGGCGGCTTCTGCCGGTGGCGCAGGGCGCGGTTTTGCGGTGGTAGCGGACGAGGTACAACGACTCGCGGAACGTGCCACCAATGCGACCCGTCGGATTGAAAGTCTGGTACAGGGTATTCAGAACGATACCAACGAAGCGGTGAACTCTATGGAAACGACCACCAGTCAAGTGGTTCGCGGTGCTCGCACGGCCGAGGATGCTGGTACTGCATTGAGCTCCATCGAATCGGTATCCACACAGTTGGCGGATTTGATTACTGATATTTCCAAACAATCGCAAAGTCACTCGGAAACTGCAGCCAAGGTTTCCCGCTCGATGACTTCGATTCGTGATATTTCCGAGCAAAGCCAAAAAGGTACCAGTGAAACCGCTGAGTCAGTGCAGCAGTTGGCTGAGCTGGTGCGCAGTCTGAGTGACAGCGTGGCCGACTTTAAGCTGCCGGAAGATAACCCTGAATTACAAGAACAACACGAGGCTGATGATAATAGCGTTGCGTAATCGCTATTTTCTTCTGACTGTTGCCCACTGAGTTTATCAAGCATCACGTGAATACCATGGCCGGCAAGGCGCATCTGGGTTGGGTAAAAAAATACTTGACCGAGTTGCTCGATCAAGCAGCGCAAGCACTGCAAGAGGCAGAGTTGTCTCCTGCGGATGGTTATAGCACTGCCAATACCCATATAAATTGCTTACAGAAAAGCCTGGTATTGCTACGTGCTGAAGGTGCAGCCAAGTTGGCTGATGAGCTTCAGAAAACCATTCAATACACTGCCGGACACGATGCCGAATCGACTGAGTCACTCGGGCAATTATTGGAAGGTGTAGTTAATCTTCGCGATTATTTGGACTACATACATAGCCGTGGCTACGACCAAGCCATGGTGCTGGTACCACTGATAAACGAGTTGCGCAGTAGGCGCGGTGAAGCATTGCTGCACGAGGGTAAATTATTTTTCCCGAATCTGGAAAGACCATTACCACAACCATCATGGTCATCCACTGACAAGACTTTTGAACTGAGTCCCGACTCCACTGAGTTGCGTCAGCAATGGCAACGGGCGCTTCGTGATTGGTTAAAAGCTGAGGCTGATGGTGAGGAACAAGCATCTCAGGTCGCCAGCAGCACGTTGTCAGATGCTGCCCAACAGTTGTATCACGCAGGCAAGTCAAAAGATGAAAAATGTGTGTGGTTGTTAACGACCATGACCATGCAGGCTGTTGCCGAAGGCTGCAAAAACCCAGATGTCAGCTTGCAGCGCTTGCTGGCACGTTTGGATATATATCTTGGGCAACAGCAAGCGGGCAATGGCAATAATCCTGACTCTGGAGAACAGGAAAGTGCCGATGGTATTAGTCGTGGCTTGTTGTATTTTGTCGCCAGCTACGACCAGCCACATGCTATTTTTGATCAACTCAAAGACCATTATGATCTGCATCAACTGGTCGATAAAGACATACTAAATACCGCACGTCAGAGTTTGCGAGGGCGCAACCGTGAACTGGAAAGCAGTGTTGCCAGCGCCATTTTGGAAGAGCTGCAGTCGATTAAAGACCGTATCGACCACTTGCAACAGCAAAGCAAGAGTGCTGAGCCAGAAGCGTTGCAGAAACATCAACAGTCACTTAGTGATGAACTGCAGCGTTTATCAAGCAGCCTGTTGGTATTGAACGAAGGAGGGTTAGCAGAGCAACTGACGGATATCGCCGGTTTAATAGATGGGCATATTCAGCAACAACAAGTTATGCCACAGGATCAATTGCTTGACTTGGCGGGTTTGTTATTGGATGTGGAAGCACAGCTTGCCAGCACCAGGCTTAATGTTGATGAAGCACGATCGACGGGCCTGGATGCCAGTACCTATCAAGTCTTGAACCTGGCAATCAACAATCTGGATTTGGCTCAGCAAACGTTGGATACTTTGTTGCGCAACAAAGAGGGAGAGACTTCTACAGTTATGCCTGAGCGGGTTCTGGGTGAAGCTGCAGGCGCACTGGACCTGGCCAATCGTCCGCAAGATGCCAAGGTGCTTAGAACAGGCGCTGACTACTTGCACAGTATTGAGCTACGTGCTGAACAGCAATCCGCTGACAGCCAGTTACCGGTTTTTGCCGACATGCTGGCAGCAATGGAACGGTTTCTGATCAGTTTGCGAGATGGCGAAGCCAACTATCAGTTGGAAGAAGCAACGCAGAGTTATGCTCAACAACTTGCTGTAGTCGAGGAAGGTGACCAACAACAAGATGAAGCGGTTATCGCTGACGAGTTTGAAGTAGAAACCGATACCGATATCCATAGCGATGAGTTAACTACAAATGATCAAGACGCTGATGAATTAAATATTGATGTCAGTGGTGATTTGGATAGATCATCAGAAGATATCGCTCCAGAAGCCAACGATGAACTGTCTGCAAGCGCGACGCAACCAGATACAGATAGCAGTGATATTCAAGCGCAACCTGACAAAACCACAGATGCAGAAATAGAGTTCGGAGCCTATACACTGGCTGAAGAAGACAGTGTAGATGAAGATACTGACGATGTTTTAGAGAGCATGGAGTTTATTGAAGGTGATAGTAGTGATGACGCTGATATTGAGGCAATAGCTTCTGCTGGCCAACAATCAGATGAGGATATCACCGCTGATACCGGCACCGAAGAAGTATCTGATGCTGATTCGATAGAACAATTGAGCGTTGATGAGTCTGTCGATACTGAGTTTTTATCAGAACAAAGCCCAGAGGAATTACCAACCGATTCAGATGAGCTGGCCTTAGGCGAGGGTACTGAGCAGGGCGGGGTTGACATTGACGATTCCCAACCCAGTGATTCAAAAACAGATTTACCAGAGCAGCATCAGCCATGGCAGACAGACGATGAGCTGCGTAGTATTTTCCTGGCAGAATACGATGATGTTCTAGAAGCGCTAAATACCGAAATCCCAACCTATCTGGCCAGTCCTGAGTCAGCACCAGCACTGACTTCTATCAGGCGTTCATTTCATACCATCAAGGGCAGTGCCCGGATGGTTGATGCCAATCATGTTAGCGAGCTGGGCAAAAGTCTTGAGTGTTTATTGAACCGCGTTATTGACGGTACGCTAGATCACGCGCATGCGACCCAGATACTCCTCGGTGTATTGTCAGCATTGCAACGGCAGCGCCGCTGGTTACAGCAGGGTTTTGATGCCACCGATGAAGTAGAACAACAGTTACTGGCAGAATGTGAAGCTGCAGAGCAGACCGCACAAGCGGCTATTAACGAACCACAAGTTACTGATGAACAACCCGTAGAGTATTTGTCGACAGATGACGCATCAGAACAAACCGATACAACAGGCGCTTTGACCGACCTAACAGATAGCCAGACAGAGGCAGAGGCCAGTCAGGTTGATCCATTAGTAACACAAGTAACCGATCAAATACCGGTCATTGAAGATCTATCAGAACAAGTCGATAGCGTTGACAGTGCTGGTGCTGAACAACAGTCAGACAGTGATATTGATTGGGTCGAATCAAACAACTTGGACTCGGAGTCAATTGCTGATGATGAGTTAGAAGGTGCAGTGGTTGCTGATGCTGCAGAGCCTGGCGAAACAGAAGAGTCCATTGATCCACAATTGCTTGGTTTGATTCGTGAAGAGCTATATAAACACGATCAAACTTTGAGCGATTATCTGGCCATCTATGCGCGACAAAGCTGGGCACCAATCCCAAATGACGAATTAATCCGCGCAATACATACTCTGGCAGGCACTTTATCACTGGCACCGATCAATGATGAAGCCGAAGCGGTGCATCAGGTTGAAAGCTATTTAACCGAACTGCGCGATTTGGAACGTGCGCCTGATGTCATCGGTATGCGATTGTTGGCTGCCGTGCATGAATTGCTCGACCGCAGACTCACTTTACTGGATCAACATAGCGATGATGTCGAGTTAGATACCTCGATCATTCATCAACTGACGCAACAGGTCAATGATGTGCTGCTACAGCAGGATCGCAGTGACAGTATCCATTATGGCCCCATTGATCTGGAAACGAGTCTACAAGATCCGTTCGCAGAAACCGAAGCGGATGAAAATGACGCCGCCGATGAAGAGGCCGAAGCCACTGAACAGTCAGCTGCTGAAGCCGATACCGATACAGTAGAGGGTGATATCGATCAAGCGGAACAATCAACCGACGATAGCCTGTTGTCCAGCGATGCTGAAGAAAATCAGCAGCCAACCGAAGCATTGGACACGGATGAATCATTGGATGATCAGGGTGCTGAAGAGACTGCTGATGAATCAGCAGCCAACACTGAAGATGAAAGCGTTGAAGCTGAGCCAGATCAACAGCACAGCCCGGATGATGAACACAGCGACAGTCGGGAAACCGACCTGGATGAAACTGACTTTGATGAAAATGAGATCAGTGAATATCACCCAGCTATACCGGAATCAATCTCGGTTGATTATGAATCGCTAGATGGCAGTTTGATTGATGTATTCCTGGAAGAAGCCAGTGAAGTAATGCTGCGAGTTGATGACTGCATGCAACGCTGGATTCGTCAGGGTGATTATCAGGTGGCCGCTGAGGTTCGGCGATCATTGCATACACTAAAAGGTGGTGCGCGGATGGCTGGCCTGGACCCTATCGGTGAGTTAAGCCACGAACTGGAAACCTTACTGGAAAGCTCTGCTGCAGATAAAGCTGATATGCATCATCTGCGTGTGTTGCAGGGCGGCTTTGATGATTTACACGACATGCTGGCTGCAGCCGGTCAGCGTCAGGCGTTGCCCAAAACCCAGCAGTCTGAGCTGGTAGCATTGGGCGAGCAATTACAGGATGATTCGGATACCGACGAACAGGCCAAACAGCAGGCTGAGCGCTTACGCCAAACGGCAGCAGGTGAGGAAGCAACTTCAGGGTCACGCGAGACCCTGCGGGTCGATGCACAGGTTGTGGATCATTTGACCAATATGGCTGGTGAGGTCAGTATTTTCCGTGCTCGTTTAACGCAGGAGGTGGGAGAGATACGGACCGGCGTTAATGAAGTTGAGCAAACTGTTAGCCGTTTACGTGATCAGCTACGTAATCTGGAGCTGGAAACCGAAGCGCAAATTCTCTCACGGCATCAAATTGAGGCCGAGATGGATTCTGAATTCGATCCTTTGGAATTGGATCGTTATTCCACCATTCAACAATTGTCACGTGCGCTGGCAGAAAGTGTTAACGATCTGATCAGTCTTCAGGAAACCTTAGAGCATGGTGCTCGTCAGTCTGAAGCCATCCTGGTTCAGCAATCGCGCGTTAATACCGAACTGCAGGACGGTTTACTACAAACCCGAATGGTGTCATTCAGTACCCTGGCTCCACGGCTGCGCCAGGTGGTACGACGAGCATCACGGGAAACCGGCAAGCCGGCGAATCTGGAATTGTTCATCGCCGAAGATGGTCAACTGGACCGTAATGTACTCGAACAAATCAGCGCACCGCTTGAGCACATGCTACGCAACGCGGTTGTGCATGGTATTGAATCTCATAGCGAGCGAAAACGTCAAGGTAAACCTGCAGAGGGACTGGTCAGTATTCGGGTATTCCGTGAAGCCACAGAATTGGTTATTCAGGTGCGTGATGATGGCCGTGGCCTGAATAGCAAAGCGATTCTGGAAAGTGCGGTTGAGCGTGGGCTGATTGAAGCCGATGCAGAGTTGACCGAACAGAATGTTCAAGATTTAATTTTTATCCCCGGCTTCAGTACTGCAGAAGGTTTGAGTGAATTAGCCGGTCGCGGTATCGGGATGGATGTAGTGCGCAGCACAGTGCGTCAAATCGGCGGTAGTCTGGAGTTAAGTACAGAGGCCGGACACAGTACTGAGTTTATTATCCGCATTCCAATGACATTGACAGTCATGCAGGCATTGATGGTCGATATTGATGATCGCCAGTTTGCTATTCCGGTCGGTAATATATTGGGTGTCACCAAACTGCCGGCTGCTGAATATCATGAATACTTTGAGCAGGGTGTGCTGCCATATGCTGGCGCCGATAACCCATTAATGGAACTGGAAACCATGCTGGGCTACACACCGGCACCCATTACCAAAGGTTTGGCTTCGGTTGTGGTCTTGGAAGCCGGTGGTCAACGCGCTGCCATTCGTATCCCTGAATTGCGCCGTCATCAGGAACTGGTGATCAAACCACTGGGTCCGCAATTAACCAGTATTCCGGGTATTCTGGCTGGTGCGATTTCCGGTGAAGGTCATGTCATTCTGATTCTGGATATTGGCCCGTTGATTCGTCGCGCCACCTCGGCAGATGTCAGCCTGCCAAGCTTAAAAGAACTGCAGCAACAGGAAAGCCGTCGACAGCCATTGGTATTGGTAGTGGATGATTCAATTACAGTACGCAAAGTGACTTCGCGTGTACTGGAGCAGCATCAACTGGAAGTAATGACTGCGCGCGATGGTGTGGACGCACTGGATGTCATGAGTGACCGCATTCCAGACTTGATTCTGCTGGATATTGAAATGCCGCGGATGGATGGTTTTGAATTGACCCGTTACGTGAGGGCAGATGCACGGTTACGGCATTTGCCGATTATTATCATTTCATCACGCAGTGGTGAAAAGCACCGACAGACAGCTATGGACGTCGGCGCCAGCCAGTTCCTGGGCAAACCCTACCAGGAAAAAGAGCTGCTGCGCCATGCAGATTTGTTGCTTGAGGAATCTCGTCTTGCCAATCAAGCTGCTGCCGAACAAGCGGAGCAATCCGAGACTGAGCAATCTCAAACTGGAGGTACTCAGACTCAGAGAAGTGATGCCCAGGTGTCTGAAACGAATAATCAGAAAGAACACACTGATACCCACGATAGTGACGATCAAGATAGCGAGCCGAAAGCGGGGAGCAGTGGGAAAGCTGGCAAAAAGAATAAAAAAAGAGCTTCAAAACGCCGTCGTAAACACAAAAAAGGCTCTAAATCATGAGTGATCAAGCGATAAGCAGCATTATCATTCCGACGACCAATGCGCAATTATTGCTGCCCAACACCGCGGTGGCAACCATGATCAGCTTTGTTGAACCCAGCCCGATCAGTGATGCACCGAACTGGATTTTGGGTTCTG
Source organism: Wenzhouxiangellaceae bacterium (assembly GCA_965230265.1). Classification (GTDB taxonomy): domain Bacteria; phylum Pseudomonadota; class Gammaproteobacteria; order Xanthomonadales; family Wenzhouxiangellaceae; genus JAJFKX01. The sequence goes on from OZ245999.1 coordinate 218,122, forward strand.
TCATATGGCAGGGCTGGCAAGCACCGTTGGCATCGTGGAGTCAACTATTGCATTTGGTGGATTATGAGCAGCTGCGTAATGCACGTATTGCGATAGTCAAGGCGCTGAATGCACCGAAACGGATGCCGTATTTTGGCATTCTGGCACAAGGTTTCCCCAAGCTGGCACGCGTCACGCCGGATAACCTGATCGAATTACCAGAAGACCAGCCGCGAATAGCAGATGGTCATATTTCTGTGATTGACGAAATGATGCTGGATGACAAACCAGTCGTTATTCCCGATATTGAGCGTTTAACGCAGTTAGTGGCGCATGCAGCCTATGGATCACTGCCAGGGGCTGCAGGGCAGATGCTGTAAAAGTGGCTAGGTTACCGGGTATTTAAAAAAACTTTTCAGATATTGCTTATGTAAAAAGTGTCTCGACGAGCTTTTTATGTGAATGCGGTTATTTGCTTAAATTCAAAACAGACAGTGCTGCTACCGGTGCTGTCTCTGAGCGCAATATTCGATTACCAAGGCGGGCTTTGTGATAACCGGTTGATTGCAACAACTCGATTTCCAGGTCACTAAATCCACCTTCCGGCCCAATCGCAATAGCCATTGACTCGGCTTGTTCAGTCATCTGCAATAAATTCTGTTTGGCCCCCGGATGTAGAACAATACCAATCTGTGAGTTTGTTAACTGTAAGCCGCTAAGGCTTAATGGTTCCAAAACTTCCGGTACATAGGAACGGCCACATTGTTCGCAGGCGCTGATGGCCACGCCTTGCCAATGAGCAAGTCGCTTTCGCAGTCTATCCTGTTTTAAATTGACTACGCTGCGTTCGGTATGAATCAACTGAATGGTATTAACACCCAGTTCGACCGACTTTTGAACCAACCAGTCCATCCGTTCACCTTTGATGATGGCTTGTTGTAAAACCACCTGACGTGGTGCTTCGCTCTGATTAAGCTCGCTGCCCAGGATTTTGACGGTAGATTGGCGGCGTGAGGTTTCGGTCAACTTGGCGCAATAGTCTTGTCCATCACCATTAAATAGTGTCAGTGCATCACCAACACGGGCGCGCAGCACATTAATTAAATGATGATGACTGCGTTCATCCAGGTGAACCGATTCTCCCGGAACCAATGTCTGTGGAGTGTAGCAGCGGTAGTTGCGCATTATTTCACCGCCAGCTCAATCCCACTGCGTGCGGTATCGGTCATCTGTTTAATTTCCTCATCGCTGATCACATATGGCGGCATAAAATAAATCACATTGCCCAATGGGCGCAGTAAAACACCTTGCTCCAGTCCGTGCTGATAGACTCGCAGACCACGTCGCTGTTGCCAGGGGAAAGGTGTTTTAGAGGCTTTATCAGCCACCAATTCGATGGCAGTAATCATCCCGGTCTGGCGGATATCTCCCACATTCGGATGATCTTCCAGATCACCAATCTGATCCATGATCTGATCGGCAATCTCTCGGTTACGACCCAGTACATCAGTTTGCGAAAACAATTCAATGGTTGCCAGCGCCGCAGTGCAGGCCAAGGGGTTACCTGTGTAACTGTGAGAATGCAAAAACCCCTTCATACTGACGTAGTCATCATAAAATGCCTGATAAATACCATCAGGCACCAGCACCGCAGATAGTGGCAGATAACCGCCAGTCAACCCTTTGGACAAACACATAAAATCAGGTGAAATATCTGCCTGCTCACAAGCGAACAAACTGCCTGTCCGGCCAAAACCAACCGCTATTTCATCTGCAATCAAATGAATATCCAGTTCATCGCATAGCGCACGCAATAGCTTCAAATACACTGGGTGGTACATCCGCATACCGCCAGCACATTGCACCAGGGGCTCCACGATGATGGCACAAATATCGGCTGCATTGTTGCGCAACAGTTTTTCTGTGTCTGCAAACTTGCGCCGGCTGTGAGCTTCCCAGCCCTCGCCTGATTCACGATCAAAACAATCCGGGCTGGGCACAACCAGAGGCTGTAACAGCAGTGGAGAATAAATTTCCCGGTACAAGCCAACATCACCCACAGCCAAAGCCCCCAGGGTTTCACCATGGTAGCTGTTGCTCAGGCTGACGAATTTGGTGCGAGACTGGCCCTGGTTTTTCCAGTACTGAAAACTCATTTTCAGCGCTACCTCGACGGCTGCAGAACCGTTATCGGCCAGAAATACCCGGTCCAGCCCTGGTGGCGTAATATGCACCAGTTGCTCAGCCAGCCGGGTTGCCGGTGCATGGCTGAAACCGGCCAGAATGACATGCTCCAGTTCATCCAGTTGCTGCTTGATGGCCGTGTTGATGTGTGGATGACAATGGCCAAAAATATTCACCCACCATGAGCTAATGGCATCCAGATAGCGTTGCCCGGAAAAATCTTCCAGCCACACGCCCTGTGCGCTTTTAACCGGTACCAGCGGTAACCATTCATGATCCTGCATTTGAGTGCAGGGGTGCCATAGATGTCGCAGATCACGCTGCGTCCAGGAATCATTCGGGTTATCTGTGTTCTTAAGCATGCTTGACTTTATCCTTAGGGCCTGTTGACACTAATGGAAACACCACTGCTGGCGGTCATTTTTTCGACCAACAAGGCAGAAGGAGTGCCATGTAGTTACTCTACATAAGCGACTGATAACGCCGTTGGGCGGAAAAATGATCCCAGCCCTTCGGGTTGTGACTAACAAAGCGCCACTCGGTGTTGCTTGTCGCTTATTTGGAATAACCAAACTACTCTCCTCGCGCCTTGATTGGCGCTTTGTTAGTCACAACGGTGACGTTTCCATTAGTGTTAACAGGCCCTAGTGCGACTGGGTACGTATTGGTATGATTGCGGCAGGTTTACACAGTCAGCCAGAGTGCGCAAGTTGCCTGACTGGTGGTAAATGCATTTATTGACACCAACAACCGGCGCAAGCCGTCAACCGATGAGAACATGATGCAATCAAAACACAAACAGGCAGCAGGTTTTACTCTGGTGGAGATACTGGTGGTAGTGGTTATTCTGGGCATATTGGCAGCCGTGGTTGTGCCACGGGTGATGGACCAACCGGATCAGGCCAGGGTGACCAAGGCGCGCGCTGATGTCCAGGCATTGCAGACCGCATTGAATATTTATCGCCTGGAGAATCATCAATACCCCAGCACCAACCAGGGCTTGCAGGCATTGGTACAACAACCTTCCGGACAACCTCCGGCACCTAACTGGAAAGCCGGTGGTTATATTGATCGCTTACCCAAAGACCCCTGGGGCAATGATTATCAGTATCTGAACCCTGGTGTGCATGGCGAGCTGGATATCTGGTCATTGGGTGCTGATGGCGCATTGAATGGTGAAGGCATCAACAGCGATATCGGTAACTGGACACAATAGACTTGCGATCACTCTAATCACGTGAGTTCACCTTATACCCGATCGCAGGCTTACACACTGCTGGAAGTGCTGGTGGTGGTCTTGATTACTGGCATTATGACCGGGCTGGTGGTGTTTGCTTTGGGGCGTGACAACAACACTGACCCTGATAAACAACTCGAACGATTGGCCGCATTGTCCGAGCATTGGTGTCAACGCGCTGTTCTGGAAGGCCGCCCGCTGGGCATCCGTATTACCGATTCTGGTTATGATTTCTGGATACCGGACAGTCTTGGTGAAGCTGCAGCGATTGGCGATGAAAACCATTGGCAACCAGTCACTGAACAAGCCGCTTTTGCTGAACATCAGTGGGCAGATACCTTGCAACCAGAGTTGCTGTTACAAGGCCAGCTGGCTCCGTTGGATGCGTTACAACCGCAAATTATCTGCTTTGAATCCAGCGAGCTGACGCCATTTGTGATTAATCTACGCCGGCCGGGCGAGCAGCCTGCGGTGTTGGAAGGCAGTCTGGCTGGCCGTTTACGGTTAACGGATCATGACAGTTAAACGCTATCCAAATCATGGTTTCAGTCTGCTGGAAGTCATCATCGCATTGGCTGTGGTGAGTATTGCTCTGTTGGCGTTAAGCCGCACCGGCGGTTCAGCACCCGCCCAATATACGCAGTTACAGCAGAGCACACTGGCTTTGTGGGTGGCTGATAATGCGCTGGCAGAGCTGCGGCTGAATGAGGGTTTTCCAGAACCGGGTACACACTTTGGCCGTGAAGACATGGCAGGTATCAGCTGGCGTTGGCAGGCAGAAATCACGCAAACCTCGGAGTCTCGAATTCGCCGCGTGGATGTTACCGTCTATCTGGACAATAATCCGGGCCGTGAGGAATTGGCGATTCTCAGTCATACCGGATTTATCGGCTTGTAATGTTGAATCCGGTCCAACATTCCACCTGTTATGCGCGGGGTTTTACCCTACTGGAGCTGATCCTGGCCATGGCAGCATTTGCATTGGTGACGGTTGGTTCCTTTGCCGCCATTAACAGTCTGGTGCAGGCGCGTGATGCACAACAACAAACGGCGGAATTACTGCAGCAACTTCAGTTGACCAATCACCATTTGGAACGCGATATTACCCAGCTGGTGAATCGTGGTGCACGTACTCAGGGTTTAAACCGTGAGCCTGCAGTGCTGGGCCAGCAGGGGTTATTGCGTGGCACCAAAACCGGTTGGAGCAATCCCTTAAATCAACAACGCAGCAATTTACAGCGCTTTCAATATCGCATAGATGATCAGCAATTATTGCGTGAGCATTGGGTGCATGTTGATAACAGTGGTGGGGTACCAGCCGTCAGTACTGTGCTGTTGGAGGGGGTCAATGGTTTATCGTTTCGTTATCAAAACAATGCCCGTGAATGGCTGGATGAGTGGCAGCCTGGAAGTGGTCCTGTTGGCAACTCAGGTGCATTGCCCCGAGCCATTGAAGTGACACTGGAACTGGAAGATGAAAGTCGTATTCGTAGGGTGTTTGTCACCTTGCAGGGCAGCAACACATGATGCGGTTAAAGCAAAAACATAACCACCGGGGTGCTGCGTTGTTGATTGTGCTGCTGATCACTGCCATTGCCAGTGCGGTGGCTTTGACCATCAGTGAGCGTTTGGCACTTGACCTGGCAAGAACTGAAACCCTGGTTTTAGGGGTGCGCGGTAACGAGTTGTCATCAGGACTGGAGGCTTTGGCCGGTCGCCTGCTGGAGGAAGACAATGACCGGGAACCGGAACTGGATCATTCTGGCTCATTATGGAGCAACCCTTTACCCGGTTTGCCTGTGCCGGGTGGGCTAGTCACTGGCAGTATGGAAAGCCTGGATGGCCGGTTTAATGTTAACTCAATGCTGGATGCTACAGGCACACAGGTTGAACAAGAAAGTTATCTGCAATGCCAGCGATTATTGCAGGTTCTCGATTTGCCATTGAGTATTGCAGATGCGTTATTGGATTGGCAGGATATTGACCCTTTACCAAGCCCACAAGGGGCGGAAGACGAATTCTATCGCCAGCTCGATCCACCCTATGTAGCCGCTAATCGCCCATTTGCACACATTTCAGAGTTGCGGTTAGTGGCTGGTATTACACCGGAGGTTTACCAACGCTTATTACCGCATATAGCGGTGTTGCCGCCAGACCGGCAGAATGCCCGCAGGATCAATATCAATCTGGCCAGTATCCCGGTATTGCAATCACTGGATACCGGCATCACCCGCCAGCAGGCTGAATCGTTGCATCAACAAGGCCGTGCGCAATATACCGATGTCGATACGTTTTTGAACACGGCGCTGCCAAACCTTGAGCAACGCTCACCGGTATATCTATCATTGGAATCACGTCTGGCTGTGCGCAGCCATTTTTTCCTGGCGCGTGCCGATGTTTTACTGAATGACAAACCACAACGTTACTTCGCTTTGCTGGAAAGGCTGGGTAGCCGCCAGTATCATGTGCATTACCGTAGTTTCGCAACGCCCTAGGCAGATTGATATTCCAGCATGTCTCACTCACTGATCATTCGACCAGCCAATAGCGATATTGCCAATGTGGCTGATATCGCTCAATGGCAGTGGTTGGAGTGCGACCGCAAAGGCCAGCCAGAGACCAATAGCCGACAGGGAACACAACCACCGGCCAGTGAATCAGCATTGTTATTGATTCCGGCAAACTGGCTGCATACCCAACGCCTGCAACTGCCCGCCATGCGCCGGGCACAACTGCAGCAGGCAGTACCATTTGCTTTGGAAGAACATGTTGCCGGCGATATTGAACAATTGCATGTGGCCTATGGTGCTTCGGATACCGAAGGCAAATTGGTGGCGGCAGCAATAGCAGCCGATGTGATCGATGGCCTGCTGCAGCAACTGCAGCTATTTGGCATCAAGGTGACACGGGCGATGCCCGACGCGGTGGTTTGTTCCGGCTCGGAAAGTGAATGGCATATCGTTGAGTTGGAGCGGGATTATTTGGTGGGGGCCAATGACGATTTTATGCTGCTCAATGAAGATGAATTGTCATTTTTATTGGAACAGCAGTCACAAGCCGATGATGCTCTCGCTCAGCTTATTTGGCATGGCCGCAATCGACCAAATTTTGATCATTGGCCTGAGTCTCTGCACACTGCTATACAAGTCCAATTGGGGCAGGACCCATTTGCCTCATTGGCAGCAAAATCACTCAACATCCCGTTTAATTTATTGCAAGGCAAGTACACACCAGCAGCCGATCGCGCGACCACCCGGGGCTGGAAACTGGCTGCCGGTCTGGCCGCGGCAGTGGTGCTGGTTGGTTTTGCCTATGCTGTAACCGATTGGTGGCTGCTCAAGAACCAAAGCGAGCGTTATCAAACCCAGGTACAGGATGCTTTTCGAGAAACCTTTCCAGAAATTACCAATGTGGTTAACCCAAGGGTGCAGGCAGAGCGCGCACTGGCGGATATGAACCCTGCGCAGGGTGATGCCTTATTGCGATTATTGGGTGGCGCAGCGCCTGTATTGGCAGCTCAGCAAGGGCTGGTATTGCATACTGTCAACTATGATCGCAGTGGCTTGCGAATGGAAATTGCAGCAGACTCGGTGGCTGCACTGGATGAGTTTACTGCAGCTTTGGTTCAGCAAGGTTTATCAGCACGACTGGATAGCGCTGCGCGCAGCAACGACAGTGTTCGCGGTCAGGTTTTAATTGAGGGCGGTTTCAATGGCTGATGCTCGTCAACGTCAGGTACTGATATACGGCGGCATTGTTGTGGCCGTGATGTTGTTATGGGCACTGGTATGGGACCCGCTCACCAACGCCAGGCAGGCTTTACGTCAGCAGCTGGCTGAGCACCAATCCACGGCTTTATGGCTACAACAAATCCGACCTCAGGTGGTGGGGCGCAGTATCAGCAACGCCGGTTTACCAGACAATAAATCACTACTGAGATTAGCCGACGAGACCTTGCGGGCAGCAGGTATGGCTGCTGCCATTGAGCGGATTGAACCCAGCAATGAAGGCCAGGTACGTATCTGGCTACGTGACGCCTCTTTTGATCAACTGGCTAACTGGTTAATCCTGATGGGCAACCAATATTCGGTATTCGCCGAACTACTGAATGCCAGCCGGGCCGATGATAGCGGTCTGGTGAATGTGCGATTGGAAATTGCCGCTGGTTAATCTAACGGTCAGCAAAGCATCGGTAGCATAGCCCTTTTCCATTAAAGAATTTTCCATAAGATGACTTTTTATGCTTAAAAAGCTTTTGTTACTGATCATTGGGCTCATCGTCATCGCAGTGATGGTGGTGGTGGCACTGCCTGCCAAGTTGATTATTGATCAAAGCCTGTTACCACCTGCTTTGCAGGTTGAGGGTGTCAGCGGGCGTTGGTGGTCGGGTCAAGCAGCCTCGGTGAGCTGGTATGGAAAGCCACGCGGACAGTTAAACTGGCAATATGAGTTTCCTGATAAGGTGACATTCAATCTGGATAATGAAGACAATATTATTCGCTCAGAAGTCATGCTGCGGCCATTGCTTTCCGGCGAGCAGCAAGTGGTTTTTGATGGGGTAGGTGGGCATATACAAGCCAGTGAACTGCCAATACCCATTGCCGGTGTAAGATTGCAGGGTGAGTTGGTCTTTAATTTAAGCCAGGTGCAGGCGGTTCAAAATCAGCAATTAACCGTGGCAGGCAATGTGATCTGGCATCAGGCACGCCTGAGTGGCAAGATAGTGCTGGGTTTGGGGCAGGTGGATATTCAGCTTAACCCGCAAGGCCAGGCCACAAGCATTCATTTAAGCAATAACAACTCCGGTGATGTTTTGATGACCGGTCAGGGGGTAATCGCAGCAGATAATTACCAATTGGATTTACGTTTGCGTGCCGGTTTTGGCAAAGATCAACTGCGGCGGCAATTGATGCAGTTGGGTGAGCTAAACCCGGATGGTAGTGTCAGTATTGCGCTGCAAGGTAATTATTAAGGGGTTAAAACCATGAGTGAGATCGAGAGTTTTCAATTTGCCTCAGTGGCCAGGCAAGCTGCACGGGCAGCGGCTGAAACCATCGCCCAGCACACGCCAGATAATACCCAGGTAGAGCTTAAAGCCGATGCCAGCCCGGTGACCATTGCCGATCGCAATGCAGAAGAGATTCTGCGTCAACAATTGCTGGTAAGTTTTCCCGAGCATGCCATCTGGGGTGAGGAGTTTGGCCGGGATCAAACCAATGGTGCTGATTATTTATGGCTGCTCGATCCCATCGACGGCACCAAAAGCTGGATCAGTGGTTTGCCATTCTGGTCCATCCAAATTGCCTTGCAACAAACCGGGCAACAAAAAATCATTGTTGGTGTATCACATGCGCCAGGTTTTAACGAACTGGCATGGGCTGCGCGGGGTCACGGCGCATGGCTAAATGGTCAACGACTGAGTACCAGCCCGGTGACCGCATTGGCTGATTGCCGGTTGTCTTCCGGTAATCTGGGTAGCCTGTCGAAAAATACCAATGCCTGGGCGGCCTATGGCGAGGTGGTTGCGCAGTGCAACCGCACACGAGGTTACGGTGATTTTTATCATTATCATCGATTGGCAGCGGGCCAACTGGATGCGGTGATTGAATCGGACGTCAATATTCTTGATATCGCGGCATTGACGGTCATCGTGGAAGAAGCTGGCGGTGTGTTTACCGACTTGCAGGGACAGCCGATCAGCCTGGAAACCACTTCGGTGCTGGCGGCAGCAAACCCGGCATTGCATCAGACACTTTTGACCCAACTTGATACTGATGCCTAAATTACCAGAGATTCTGAACCGGCAGATTGCCGACAGCCAGTTGTTCAAAGTTGAGCAATTGGACTTGCGTTTTTCCAATGGGGTCGAGCGCCGCTATGAACGCATGCTGGGCAGAGCCGTTGGTGCCGTGTTGATTGTTGCCATTCGTGATGATGGCAAGGTATTGCTGATTCGTGAATATGCCTGTGGCACACATAGCTACGAGCTGGCTTTACCCAAAGGACGTCTGGAAAAAAATGAAAGCATCTTAGAGGGCGCCAATCGCGAACTAATGGAAGAAACTGGTTACGGCGCAAAAACACTGACTGAAATCACCAGTCTGACACTGGCACCCGGTTATATGGCGCATCGTACGCATATCGTTTTAGCACAGGATTTGTTTGAGCAAAAACTGGAAGGTGACGAGCCGGAACCAATAGAAGTGGTGCCGTGGTCATTGGATAACTTATTGGCGCTCAGTCAGCGCGAAGACTGCACTGAGGGGCGCACATTAGCGGCTTTGTATATGGTGCGAGATTATTTACAGCAGGAGTCAAAGTGTGGCTGATTTAACGCATTTACTGGTACCAGTCATTGATATTTCCCGTCAGGCGGCAATGGCGATCATGGATGTTTATGAGGGGGAAGATTTTGGTGTTGAACATAAATCAGATAATAGCCCTCTGACCAAGGCTGATCTGGCCAGCCATAGAAAAATAGTCGATGGGCTGAAAAAACTGACGCCAGATTGGCCGATTCTGTCGGAGGAGTCGGCTGAAATTGGCTGGGAGACTCGTAAAAACTGGCAGCGTTACTGGTTGGTCGACCCTCTGGATGGGACCAAGGAGTTTATCAAACGCAATGGAGAATTCACGGTAAATATTGCGCTCATTGAAAACCATCGCTCGATATTGTCTGTGGTGCTTGCGCCAGTACTGGCAACGGTGTGGTTTGCCGCTGAGGCCTTTGGTTCACGTCGCGCACAAATGAAGGATTTATCGGCACACATTAATACGCTGGACCAACTGGGTTCTAAACCCATCCATACCCGCAAACCCACGCCTGAAAATCCGGTAATTGTTGCCAGCCGCTCTCATGTTAATGAGGCTTTGCAGGCTTATCTGGATAAGCTGCCGGAACATCAACGCCTGGCCTGTGGTAGCTCATTAAAATTCTGCCGGGTTGCAGAGGGCAGTGCGGATTTATACCCACGTTTAGGTCCTACATCGGAATGGGATACTGCTGCAGCACAATGCGTAGTAGAGCAAGCTGGCGGACAGGTATTGGTGGCTGGCGGTGAACCGCTGGCCTACAACCAGAAGGAATCGATCTTGAATCCGGAGTTTTTAGTTGTAGCTGATCCAAACCAGAAATGGCCAGAGATTTGAACCAGATCACAGTTTGATCTGGTTCAATGCGCCGGAGTATTCGCGCTAAATTTTTTGTCCCTTAAAAACTCCCTGCTTAAGCAGTAGTGCGCCGACTTGCGCCAATCAATAGTATTAAGACAAACATCACAATAACGCCCCAACTACTGATTGCCGGAACGGCAATCGGGCCAAGTGCGATACCAGCACCTGCCAATAATGTTAGCTGCTGATTAGCTGCCAGTATTTCTATGGGGCCGTCGCTATGCGCGCTGGTCGTCCAGTTTTTGGTCACAGACAAAGCCCGCCATGCGCGCCGCCAGCGCACATCGGCATTGACATTGATTTCGGAGTTTTCCGGAACACTGTTTAAATCAAAACGTATTTCTGTCACATCGGTGGCACCGCTGGGAATGCGAGTGTCCAGCAGCACGCTTTCTGCATCGATAAACAGTACCGGGGAGATGGTTGGTCCTTGCTCATTAATACGACCCTGTAATACCCGGGCAATACCTTTACCAGGTTGGCCGCCTAGATCACCTTCTTGTATGCCCGGTACATCATCATCGGCAAATTCAAAAATGGTTGGCCCAGCGGTTTGGGTGAGCGGGTTACCATTAAATTCTGCGGTGACATGCAATAGCGCATTGCGGATGGATACGCCTGTCGGGAAACTATGGCCGGCCATATTGGTGATGCTGGCGGTTACTACCAGTTCATCGTCGATCTGTTCAGCGGTGATATCCAAATCCAGATTGTCTGCAAGCATTTGCGGTGTGGTCCCGACAAACTCATGATTATGTCGCTGTTCGGCAGGACGAATCGGCTGGCCGCCGATATTGCTGATAGGCCCCGGGGCATCAGCTTCGGGCATGTGACAATCCTGACAGCTGGCAAAATCGGGCCCCGGAACAGCGAATGGCGAGTTGGTCCATTCAGTGTAAGTGTTTTGACCGGGCGCACCAGTAAATGGGTTGTTGTATTCATGGCAACTGGCGCAGAAGCGCGATTCAGAAAAAATCGGCGCATGCATCGCGTTCATGATTGAAAAACCCGCATCCGGTAACGGGCCCCATACAAACAGCTCAGTAGGTGCTTCATCCGGGAAGCGGTAAGAGCTATTGCCGATATGTGCCAATGCAGAGACGTTGTCATTAACATCATCGATTTGGTGACAGGCCAGGCATTGCACACCTGCTAAGGCACCGGGTTGGGTGACTTCGTTGAGCATTATATTGCCAGGGTTAAACACATCGGCTAATGGTGTGTGGCAGGTCGCACAAAAACCGGTTTCGCCGGGATCATGAGTCTGGGTAAAAACGAAACCATTGCTGCCTCCGGCAGTGCCATCACCAGAAAACAAATCCAGCACCCATACATTGGTGGCTGCTTCTGAATGGTTACTCTGTTGCCATTGTGTGACCTGCTCTTCATGGCATACCTCACAGCTGAATTCGGGCTGCGGTGGTTGGTAGGTGAGGTTGTCGCCTGGCAGCGGGTTTAATAAGAATAAAACGCCAGTGTCACCATTGTTGGCGCTGACTTGTTCAATAGGGAAGTTATCTGCAGCAGCAGCGTCATAACTGACCGTAGCAGTGATCACCACAGAATCTGTGGGGTTGACCGGCAAGGTGAAACTACCGTCCGCAGCGGTGATAGCAACCGGCGAGGCTGGGTCTGCCTGCACTCGAATTTCAACGCCCTGTATGCCCACGAAGCCATCATTGTTCAATACCATGCCGCTGATATCGGCATAGGCGTTGGCACATAGTAAAATAGCGGCAATCAATAAATTGCCTTTTATTAGCTTTGGCAAAACAAACTCCCGTTTTAATACTTGGTGTTTAAATGAATAGGTCAATACAGTTAATTTGCAAGATGGTTGAGCGTTGCCCTAAAAAGGCTTAACCACCACCAAAATGATAATCCCTATCATTACAATAGCAGGCACTTCATTAAACCAGCGATACCATTTGGCACTGTGGGTGTTATCACCATTGGCCAAGCGGTTAATAATGCGTCCGCAAACAACCTGATAAACAATCAGCGCCACTACCAAAAACAACTTGGTATGTAACCAGCTTTGGTTGAAATAACCATCGGTTAAACCCATCCAGCGCCCCAACAGCCAACCACCAAAAATGAAGGTGATGGCCATTGCCACATGTCCAAGTTTGCGTAATCGACGCATCATCAGGATCAGTCGTTCGCGGGTGGCAGCATCGGATACTTCGACCCAGTTGACAAACAACCTGGGCAAATACAGCAGCTGCGCCATCCACGAAATGACACCGATCAGATGTATGGCTTTGATCCAGAGCATAATGCTGTCCTGCAAATCGTGGCCGGATTCTACCATTAATCGGCGATGACAGCAGTTAATGCTGCTTTAAGCAGTAATAAGTGGTATTAATTCGAGACCAAGTTTTATAGCATACCGGTTTGCAGGCGGGCGCTTTCACTCATCATGGCGTAGTTCCAGGGTGGTTCGAAGGTCAATTCAACATTGGCGCGGTTGATAGTGGGGATCAACTGCAGTTTATCGCGCACATCAGCGACCAAAATATCGCCCATGCCACAGCCCGGTGCGGTCAGCGTCATTTCAACATCCACATCATAGCCATTGTCTGTTGCTTCTTTAAGCTCACAGCTATAAATCAAACCCAGCTCAACAATGCTGATGGGTATTTCTGGATCGTAACAGGTCCCCAGTTGCTGCCAGACCAACGACTCCATGTCTTCTCGAGTGGCGCCTTCCGGTAAAGTTGGCGGGGGTTGGATATCCTTACCGATAGCATCACCATCCTGCCCAGCTATCCGGAACAGATTGCCATCAACAAATACAGTGAAACTGCCCCCAAGCGACTGGGTAATATAGCCCACCGTTCCGGCAGGCATGGATACCGGTTCCCCGGAAGGAATCATGATGACGTCACAGTCGCGCTCAAATTTGACTGGCTGGCTGGCATGGTTATACATACTGCTATGATGATGGTGCAGGTCGCTGCTATCAAGTGCTGTGAGGTCTTGCGCTGTCGACAGTTGAGTAATAAGAACAGACAAGCGTGTCGATTTTAAGCCAGGTGCTTCGTCTATAGATCGATACCAAGCAATTACTGATTGGTACGATAACCTGATTGAGGATAGAAAATGGCAAAGTTTTTATTGTTACTGCATGAAGCACCCGCTGATTTCAGTGGTGTCTCCGCTGAAGAAATTCAGAGTATTATTGCTGAATACTCGGCCTGGCGTGAAGATTTAATTAACCGCAGTCTGTTTGTGGGTGGACAAAAGCTGAAAGATGAAGGTGGACAACACCTGGTAGCCAAAAATGGCAATGCTCAGGTAACCGATGGCCCATATAGCGAAGCCAAAGAGGTATTGGGTGGGTTCTTCATGATAGAAGCCAACGACTATGCTGCAGCGGTTCAAATCAGCAAAGAATGTCCTCACCTGAAATATGGGGGGCGTATCGAGTTGCGTGAGGTTGACGAACTGCATGAGTGAGTCCACGCAACTGGTTGAACATCTGTTCCGCCACAAGGCGGGGCAGATAACAGCCAGTCTGGCGCGTACGCTAGGCCTTGGGCAATTGGATATGATCGAAGATGTGGTACAGGAAGCATTGTTGAGCGCATTGAAAACCTGGCCTTATAAAGGCGTACCGAAAAACCCGGCAGCCTGGATTACTCAGGTGGCTAAAAATCGGGCCATCGATGGTTTTCGACGCCAACAATCCTGGTCGCAAAAACAGGTGGCTCTGTTACAGCATCTGGAAGGTTGCACCAATGAAAGTCATGAGCTTGATGCCGATGAAATAACGGACGATCAGTTGTGCATGATGTTTGTATGTTGCCATCCGTCAATCAATCGTGATGCCAGAGTGGCGTTGACCTTAAAAGCAGTGGGTGGTTTTAGTACAGATGAAATCGCCAGTGCATTTTTGAGTAAAAAAACCACAATTGCACAACGGCTGGTACGTGCCAAGCGGCAGATTGGTGAGCACCGGATCGAGCTGAAGATTCCTGAGCCAGAACAACTGCCTCAGCGTATAGAGTGGGTATTGCAGGTCCTTTATCTATTGTTCAATGAAGGTTACAGCGCATCTCAGGGCAATCAACTGATTCGCGAGGATTTGTGTTTCGAAGCGATCCGATTGGGAGCCTGCTTGATTGCTCATTCGGACAAATACCCGGCCATGGCATCACCCCAGGTGCATGCGTTGATGGCGTTAATGTATTTACAGGCAGCGCGCTTGAAAACACGTGTGGATAGTGCCGGTGATTTGATCTTGTTGGAAAATCAAGACCGCGAAGCATGGGATCCGCAACTGATTCAGCACGGCGCACAGCATCTGCGCAAAGCAGGGAAGGGCTGTGAGTTAAGCAAATACCACCTGGAAGCGGAGATCAGTGCTTGTCACACTTTGGCACCGAGTTATGCCGCTACCGATTGGCAACATATTCTGGCATGTTACGAGCAGCTTTATCAGCAGGATTCATCGGTGGTGATCGCAATTAACCGTGTGGTAGCCATGTTGCATGTTACTGGTGCAACGGCAGCGGAACAGGCGATAGCGGCATTAGAAAACCACCCATCGGTGGCAACTTATTATCCCTACTATGTGACTCGTGCGGCCATTGCCGGGCAACTGGGTATGTATGAACAACAGCAGAGGTGGCTGCAACAAGCATTACAGGTTGCTGGAAACGCTTCGGTTAAAAGGTATTTGATCAGGCAGCTGGCGATAGCGTCAGTACCAGGTAAAGCCTGACGCGAGCAGCGTCAGGCAATAGGGGTCGTGTTAGCGTTGAAGAGTCATATGTAAGCAGGGCTAAATTTGACTCTGCAAATAATTTTGTTCGCCGATTCGTTCAATTAAGCTCAGCTGGGTCTCCAGCCAGTCAACATGTTCTTCTTCAGAATCCAGAATGTTCTGGAATAAATCGCGGCTGATAAAGTCTTCATTGGCTTCGCAATAAATAATCGCTTCTCGCAACATCGGCAAAGCTTCCATTTCCAGTTCAAGATCGGCCTGTAGCATTTCTTGTGGATGCTCGCCGATGCGCAGGCGCCCAAGATCCTGCATATTCGGTAAACCTTCTAGAAATAAGATACGCTGGGTCAATTCATCAGCGTGCTTCATTTCATCAATGGACTCTTCGTATTCTTTGTCAGCCAGGCGTTTCAGCCCCCAGTCTAAAAACATTCTTGAGTGTAGAAAATACTGATTAATCGCAGTCAATTCATTGCGCAAGGCTTGATTTAAAAACTCAATGACTTTTTTATCACCTTTCACCAAGGTACTCCTGTTTAAGTGTTCAGGTGGCTAGGATAAACATAGCTGGTGGGCAATGTTTGAATGAAAACGGTTGCCAAATGTAAATGAATCGCGTTCCAATGCACGCTGGTTTTGGAATAAAGGTGTGAATAAAAAAAGTATTAAATGGCCTGGTTAAGGCCGTTGACTATAGCAACATCAAAGTTGATTTTTTTGCGCGAGGGCTGACTGGCTTTCAGAATCTGTTCTGCTTCATCCATGCATCCACCACAAGTGGTGGAGCAACCGTTGATCCGGCTCATCTCATCGAGTGAGCGCACGCCTTGCTCGGCCAACGCGCGAATTTGGCGTTCGGTAACGGCATTGCATACACAGACATACATGTGTCCTATAATAACTAAATGCGAATGATTGTCAATAGCGCTTTCAATATGATTTGCAGCGCGTAGGTCTCGGTCTACTGCTAAGGGGGCTGAATACCTTTAATCGCCGTAGCGGTTTTGCAACACTCTAAACGCTGCCCGCACACCCATCGCTTCACCGCCATTGGGTCGGCCAGGGCGATTGCCATCATTCCACCCATAGGTATCCAGATGACACCATGGGATGTCATCTTCAACAAATTGCTTTAGAAATAAAGCAGCAGTAATACAACCACCAAAGGAACTGCTGGCATTGTTGCTGATATCAGCGACTTTGCTCTTCAGCAAACGCATATAGGGCTGATAAAGAGGCAATGGCCACATAGGGTCTTCAATTTCATCACCACAAATATGCAGCTCGCGGCGCAGTTCATCATCGGTACCAAATAAAGCAGGCAAGTCGGTTCCTAATGCGATACGTGCAGCGCCAGTCAATGTGGCATAGTCGATAATCAGCTCGGGTTTATGTTCACAGGCAAGTGCTAAAGCGTCGGCCAGAATGACCCGGCCCTCGGCATCAGTATTGCCGATTTCAACGCTGATCCCTTTGCGGGTGCTGACCACATCGCCTGGGCGATAGGCATTGCCGCTGACTGCATTTTCGACGGTCGGTAGATAGACTTCCAACTGTACCGGCAGTTTACTGGCCATCACCAATTGTGCCAATGCCAATGCATGTGCGGCCCCGCCCATATCTTTTTTCATATTGCGCATACCGCTGCCACCTTTCAGGTTAAGGCCACCAGTATCAAAACACACACCTTTACCGACCAGGGCAATTCTTGGATTGGGTTTTTTGCCCCAGCTCAGGCGCAACAAACGGGGAGCACGATGACTCGCGCGGCCAACGGCATGAATGGCAGGAAATTCTTTTTCCAGTTGTTCACCAATGATCACGTTCATTTTGGCGCGGTATTTTTGGGCGATGGTTTGTACAGCGGCCTGCAGTTCATCAGGACCCATATCATCAGTGGGGGTGTTGATCAGGTCACGCACCAACCAGGTGGCTGATTGTTGTAAGCCGATGGTGGAGTTATCGATTTCCTCCCAGATCAGCCGGGGTTTTTGAGCGTCACCTTTTTTATAACGATCAAACCGATATCTGGCCAGTTCCCAGCCCAGACAGGCCTGTAAGCGCCAGTGTGTTTCGAACTCTCCATGCAGATAATAATTACCCCCAGGCAATTCACCAGGTAAGGCTGCCAGGGCCTGCAGTGGAGACTCAGGGTTCATTCCGGCGAATACCGCCTGCAGTTCGCCTTTATCGTTGGGAATCATGCAACAGCTAAAGGCTTTGCCTTTGAACTGATTGCTGTCAAGCCAGCTTACGGCAAAATCACCCAGTTGCTTAGCCACCTTAGCTGCTTGCTGTTTGTTTGCAGCCATATAAATGGGAATCGGTGATTGCTTCTTGCTCATCTGAAATGCCTAATGGAAAGTATGCTGGATTATAGGCCAATCTGCCTACTGAAGTAGAAATAGAAAATCAGTCGGAAAAAGTAACCGAGCTATGCTGGTAAAGCAGCGATCAAACCTGTAACTGATTCAGTGAAGTAATGCTGGCAGCTAATGGCTCTGGCTCAGGCCAGGGCTGGTTATTGCGATTTAACCATACAGCTGACATGCCATGATGTACGGCGCCTAAAACATCCTCGCGTGGATGGTCTCCAACATGCAGAATCTGTTCTGGCCTTAAATTCAGCGCATCACATACCGCGTTCCAAATTGGAGTATCGGGTTTGGCATGACCGATATCATTGGCGCTGATTTTGGCGTGGAATAAATGATCAACACCCAATTCGTCCAAACTGGCGTTGCCATTGGTTGCGGCGACCAGAGGGAAGTGAGTCTGTAAACGTTCTAGTGAGGGTCTGGCATCACTGAACCACTTCACCTTATGGCGGGCACGATAGAACAACCGCCAGCCTGGTTCAGCCAATTCTGCAGCATGATCGGAATCATCGGCATAGCCAAACTCCAGTAATAAACTGCGCAGTGCCTGCTGCCGCAATGCGACGATGCTATGCGCCAGCTCGGGGAATCGTTCAGCAATACCGGCACGGTAGTGGCGCAGGCTTGGGACATCATGGTGCTCAGCGATCTTCGGATAATTCTGCTGATACCAGTGCCATAATTCTGTTTCAGCATTCTCAATGACGTTTCGAATGGGCCATAAAGTATCGTCCAGATCAAGGCTGATTGCGCGTACCTTTGGCCAGGTTGCTGAAATAGAGAAAATGGGATGTGCAGCTTGCAAAGGGATGTCCGTATTCCAAAATGGCTTGATACAGATAGTAGCCACCTGTATCAAGCCAGTAAAGTTCTCATTCAGTCCAGTTCGTCGGTGATCGTGTTAGATTAAATCAGCAGTCTGCTAAACCAATCGCATACAATGACGTCTGATATTGGAATTCGCAATGGCAATATTAAAGATGGAGCAAAAACATATTAAACGCCGGTTGATACTCGGTTTGCTAATGGTGATTGCCACCGGGTTATCCATACAAACCGTATCTGCTGACAGTCTGTTCATTACAGAGCCAGAATTCGTACGCATCAGTAATGATGAAACAGGTGAGCCACGAGCATTGCAGGTTTCTATCGTTCGATACGCTGCTGCTGGCCAGAATAATTTTTATGTGGATTTGGTCAGTGCCGTGCATATTGGCGAAAAAAGTTATTATCAGCAGCTTAATCAGCGTTTTCAGGATTACGATGCAGTGCTGTTTGAGCTGGTTATACCCGAGGAAGAAAATCTGGAGCGTCTTACAAAAGGCGCCGATGAAACTGCAATTGATACTGCGCCAACCGATGGTGTGGCTGTTAATAACGATAAAAAAAGCAGCTCAAAAGTCACTGGGGATAACCGCAATAGCCAAGCTGACGGGATAGGCAGCAATATAGGCTTCAGTATGATTTCAACTTTTCAGGGATGGATGAAAAATGCCCTGGGTTTGAGCTTTCAATTGGAACAGGTGGATTATTCACAACCAAACCTGGTACATGCAGATATGACCACCGG
This sequence comes from Wenzhouxiangellaceae bacterium, assembly GCA_965230265.1. Classification (GTDB taxonomy): domain Bacteria; phylum Pseudomonadota; class Gammaproteobacteria; order Xanthomonadales; family Wenzhouxiangellaceae; genus JAJFKX01. Next base: position 237,375 of record OZ245999.1, read on the forward strand.
TGAGTTCAGAGCCAGTATGCGTGATCGTGGTGAATCAGTATTCAGTACCTTTGTAAAAATGTGGCGGGCTGGGATGCGCGAAAGTATGTCCAGGCCGATTACAGGCAGTGAATTTGATTTGTTCAAGGCATTTTTTTCCAGCAATCGTGAGCTGGCCATGAAACAGGTCATGGCCAATGAGTTCATGAATATGGAGATGCTCGATAGCGCGTTATCTGAGGGCGATGGCACGACACTGTTAACCGAGAGGAACAAAAAGGCCTTACAGATATTGGATCGGGAAATAGCCAATGGTCATCAGAAAATTGCTATTTTTTATGGTGCAGCGCACATGCCGGATATGGGTGAGCGTCTGATTAACGAATTTGAACTGCTGCCGACCCAAATTACCTGGGTAGATGCCTGGGACTTAACCGAGTAGTTTTCTTGATTTAAAGCGGTTTTAAGCACAAATCCTGGATACCGATTTAGCCTGGTCGGTGCCTGTTACCCGCCTGGCATTTGAACACTTGTCGCCGTGTTTCGTTATGGGAATATGCGTGACTTCTCTTACATAACCTCCCGCTATAACTGCATTCGCGATAGTTGTTTCCGTCCGTCATGTTGCATCCATAGGATGTAGTCATCGATAAATAAGGTCATCGGGAATAACCATGTCAGCCAATGCGAAAACCATGCAGCTTGCACCGCTCAGTGAAGAGCAAACACTCCAGTTACAGCAATTAACCGATTCGCTTGATGTGCAGGCGCTGCATTGGCTGGCCGGTTATGCTGTGGGTCGAGCACATTCGTTGGATTTAGCTGACGATGCTCAGATTGGCTTACCGATTGCCCAACAGGCAGAATCAGCCAATCAGGCTGACCCTTCACAACAGCTCACCATTTTATATGCCAGCCAAACCGGCAATGGACAACAGCTCGCTGAAGGTTATGCAACCGATATGCAGGCAGCGGGCGTTAAAGTCTCGCTCAGCAATATGTTGGACTACAACGTTCGCCAATTAAAAGATGAACACAATTTATTGATTGTAGCCAGCACTCACGGTGATGGAGATCCTCCGGATGATGCGGTGGATTTTATTGAGCAGCTGAATAGCAAAAAAGCCCCTAAATTAAAGCATTTAAATTACTCTGTGCTGGCGCTGGGTGATTCCAGTTACCCAGATTTTTGCATCACAGGTCAACACATTGATACACGTTTGGCCGAATTAGGCGCTCAGCGCTTAGCAGACTGCGCACTGGCTGATTTGGATATTGAGACCGTCGCTGAGCCTTGGTGGAGCGATCTGCAAAGCCGCTTAAAAGACCGTTTGCTCAGTCAAGCTTCTGCAACCAACAGCAATGTTACGCCATTGCGTCGCAGTCAAGCAGCATCCATTTACAATCGCAAAAACCCTTATCAGGCAGAGTTGCTCACCAATCAGCCTATCACTGCCGGTAATACCGATAAGGATATCCGTCACATCGAATTGGATCTGGGTGAGTCTGGTTTACTTTATGAGCCAGGTGATGCCCTTGGCGTTTGGGCCACCAACCCGCAAGCCATTGTTGATGATGTATTGGCCGCAGCCAATTTATCGGGTGATCAAGCCGTTAGTATTGACGGTGATGAGCGTGCGTTGTCTGAATGGCTATCTGGTCAGCGTGAGATTACCTTGTTGTCCCGGCCGTTTTTGCAAACACATGCTGAACATGTCAAATCTAGCGATGATCGACAAACCATCGAAGCTTTGCTCACAGAACAGCAGCGTTCGCAATTATCCGATTTATTTGACTCGCATCAATTGGTGGATGTGCTGCACCGCTGGCCGGCTGACTGGTCTGCAGAAGCATTGGTCAATAATCTGCGTGCGTTAACACCACGAATGTATTCAATCGCCTCCAGCCAGGCGGTGACTGACGATGAAGTGCATACCACACTGGCGCGGGTTGCTTATGATGCGCATGGTATGCAGCACTGGGGGGCAGCTTCCAATTACCTGGCCAACCTAGATGCGGAACAACAAAACAGTGTCCCGGTATTTATTGACAGCAACCCTCGCTTCCGCCTGCCAGAAGATACCGATCGCGACATCATTATGATTGGTCCGGGGACCGGTATTGCACCCTTCCGGGCCTTTGTACAGCACCGTGCGGCCACTCAATCTTCTGATATGGCGGCCGGGCGCAACTGGCTGTTTTTCGGCGCCCAGCATTTTAAATCCCAGTTTTTATATCAGCTGGAGTGGATGCGGGCGCTGAAAAGCAACCAATTGCAGCGGCTTGATTTGGCTTTTTCACGCGACCAGGCACAGAAAATTTATGTCCAGCATCGCATGCTTGAGCAAGGCAAAGCACTGTATGACTGGTTGGAAAACGGTGCGTACTTTTATGTTTGTGGTGATGCCAAATACATGGCCAAAGATGTGGATGCCGCACTGCACCAGATTGTTATTGAGCACGGTGGTAAATCTGCCGATCAGGCCAGTGAGTATGTCCGCAACCTCTCCCGTGAAAAACGCTTGTTAAAGGATGTTTACTAAGTCATGAGCGAACAAGCACTATCAGATGTGGAACGCATCAAAACCGCCAGCCGGTTACTGCGTGGCACGCTGGAAGACAGTCTGGCTGATAACGTTACCGGCGCTATCAGTGATGATGACACCCAACTGATTAAATTCCATGGCAGCTACCAGCAAGATGACCGTGACGTGCGCGATGAGCGCCGCAGACGCAAGTTGGAACCTGACTATCAGTTCATGCTGCGTACCCGCTTACCCGGAGGCATCTGCACAGCGCAGCAATGGCTAAAATTAGACCAAATCGCCCAGCAGTATGCCAACAACAGTCTGCGGATTACCACCCGCCAGGCGTTTCAGGTGCATGGTGTGATCAAGTGGAACTTAAAAGCGGTAATTCAGCAAATGGATCAGGTTATGCTGGATACTTTCGCTGCCTGTGGTGATGTCAATCGCAATGTGATGTGTGCGGTGAACCCTTATCAGGGCGAGCTGTATCAACAGGTGGCCGAAATGGCTGATAAGTTATCGATGCATTTATTGCCGAAGACCGGTGCTTATCACGAAATCTGGCTGGATGGTAAAAAGCTTGACAGTCAAAGCGATGAGCAAGAGCCCATTTATGGTGAAACCTACCTGCCGCGTAAATTCAAAACCGCTATCGCCATGCCACCGGTCAATGATGTCGATGTATTTGCCCACGATCTGGGTTATATCGCCATTGTCGAGAACAATCAGATTGTCGGTTATAACGTGACAGTAGGCGGTGGTATGGGGGTGACCTATGCCATGCCGGAAACTTATCCGCGTCTGGCCAATGTGATCGGTTTTGTTGCGCCTGATCAAGTATTGGATGTTGCTGCTGCTGTGGTGACAACACAGCGCGATTTTGGTAACCGTGCCGATCGCAGACTGGCTCGACTTAAATACACCATCGATCGCATGGGACTGGAGGCGTTTGTGAATGAGGTGCAACAACGCAGCGGTGTGGCTTTGCAGCCACAGCGTGAATTCACATTCACTCAGACCGGCGATCAGCCTGGCTGGACACGAGGTGATAACGGTTTATGGCATCTGACATTGCAAATTCCATCAGGTCGTATCAAAGACAGCGACACACAACAAGCACTGACAGCATTGCGTGAAATTGCCAGTTCGCTGGTTAATATAGAAGATGCCGGTTTTATTCTGACACCCAACCAGAACCTGGTGATTGCCAACCTTCCCGAAGAATGTCGTGCGCCGATGGACCAATTGCTTACAGATCATGGCTTAACAAGTTTCTATCGGCCCAGTGTTTTACGACAGCATGCTCTGGCCTGTGTGGCTTTTCCGACCTGCAGCCAGGCAATGGCAGAAGCCGAGCGTTATATGCCTGCTTTTCTGGATCGCTTTGATGCCATGCTGACAGATTTGAATCTTCAGGATCAACCGATTGTATTACGCATGACCGGTTGTCCCAACGGTTGCGCCCGCCCGTATATGTCCGAAATTGGGTTAACCGGTAAAGCACCGGGCCGTTATAACCTGTATCTGGGCGGTGGTTTTGAAGGTCAGCGCCTGAATCAGCTTTATCGTGAGAACATCGACGAGGATACTATCTTCGAGGAACTGCAGATTTTATTGACACAGTATGCCGAGCAGCGTGAAGCCAACGAATACTTTGGCGATTTTCTGCACCGCATGAGTTTGCTGCCTGCTGAGGAGAAAGCCGCGTGAGCATCCACAGCAGTGCCTGTCGCAAAGATGAGCTGGAATTTGATGTCAATATGGATGTGATTGACCCTTCGACCACTCATTTTTCCAAAGTCCCTTCGGTTGAAGGTATTAAAGCCACATTCTTGGACCTCAGCGCTGAGCAGCGCGTACGCTGGGCAATAAAACATTTGCCGGGGCGCCCTGTGCTCAGCTCCAGCTTTGGTGCGCAATCGGCAGTGATGTTGCACCTGCTGACGACAATCGAACCGGATATTCCGGTGATATTGATTGATACCGGTTATCTGTTCCCGGAAACCTATCAGTTTATCGATCAATTGTATGATCGCTTGCACTTAAATCTGAAAGTCTTTCGCAGTGATATCAGCCCTGGCTGGCAACAGGCCCGTTATGGCAAATTATGGGAAAAAGGGGCCAATGGCTTAAACCATTACAACCGCATCAACAAAGTCGAGCCCATGCGTCGTGCATTAAAGACACTGCAGGCCGGTACTTGGTTTTCGGGCTTGCGTCGCAATCAATCTTCAAGTCGTGCCAATACAGCGTTTATCGAGCAGCGCCCCGCAAAAGAAGGTTTGCAATCGATCTGGAAGGTACATCCATTGGCCGATTGGACTGATCGTGATGTTGGACTGTACTTAAAACAACACGAGCTGCCTTATCACCCTTTATGGGATCAAGGCTATGTATCCATTGGCGATACCCACACCACCACCAGATTGGGCGATGGAATGAGTGCTGAGGAAACCCGCTTTTTTGGTATGCAAAGAGAGTGTGGAATACATACAGAGATATAGAAATATCAAATTAGTGGGTATTCTCTGATTCCGGGCAATAGCTTCCATGCAAATCCCGCCAATGTACAGGTTCTGGAAATTGGTCAGGCTCGTCTGGGTTTAGCATTCTTGGCAATTTTTTGCGCTCCAGCTGCGGTGCCAGTGCGCTGATAAATGCCAGGGAAAAGTCACGCAGTAATCGGTCGGGTCGTACCAGTATCCAGGTTGTGCAGGTGGGCAATAGCTGATCGATACAGCGCAATTCCAGGTCTGCCTGATCTTCCGGCAAAATCGCCATCTCAGCCAGAATGCCCACGCCCAGACCGGCACGCACATAGGTTTTGATTAAGTCAGCATCACGTGCTGTGCAGGAGATTCTCGGTGAAAGGTCGACAGCAGCGAATGAGCGTCGCAGTGATGAGTCTGGAGACAGAGCTGATTCATAACTGACCAGTGGGTACTCGGCCAGCTGTTGCAATGTGATCTCATTGCCTACCTTACTCAGTGGATGCTCTTTGGGCATCATGATAATTCGTTCCCAATTAAACAGTGGAACTGCAATAAAATTGGGCGGTGGATTGCTGGTACCACTGATAATGGCCAGGTCAATATCATCGCGGTGCAGCAATTCCAGTAACTCCGAATCACCACCAGGCATTAGGTGAATATTTACATCAGGAAACTCTTCTTTGAGTTTGGCGATGGCCTGCGGAATCACAAAGCGTGCCTGGGTGTGTGTGGTGGCAATGCGCAGTTCGCCGCTGGCTTCATGACGCAGGTTTTCTGCCAATGCACGAATACTTTCTGTTTCGCTGATGATTTTACGTGCCCGCTCAATCACCAGCGCCCCGGCCGGGGTAACCGCTTCCAGGCTGCGGCCACTGCGAGAAAACATTTGCAGGCCCAGTTCGTCTTCCAGCTGTCGCAGTTGTTTGGACAAACCAGGTTGGGTTGCGAATACACGCTCGGCGGCCTGGGTTATGTTTAATCCGGAATCGGCAATCGCTACCAGATAGCGCAGTTGAGTAATCGTCATACTCGATCCATCAAATTCATTAGGTTAATGGGTTGCTAAGAATAAATCGTTATAGTCTTAAGAACCACAATATGCTTTATGGCTGACATAACGTTTGGTTATAAGCAGGCAAATGATACTCATTTTTCAATCGATCTGTATAGCTCTACCTTGTTGTCATGGCAGAACTTTACCCACAACAGCCAGTAGTTCCCGAGCGCCCGATGAACGCCTCGAACAGACTGTATCCACTATACGCTGACCTGCGTGAACGTCAGGTGCTGGTGATTGGTGGTGGTTCTGTGGCCGAGCGCAAAATTGAAGCATTGTTGGACACGGGCGCTGATATTCGAGTCTTGGCGGATCAATTCACTGCTGCCATTCAAAAGTGGCAAGCCTGTGGTCGGCTTAAGGCCAAACAGCAGTTATTGCAGTTGCAGGGTCTCTCCGGGTGGTTGAGCCGGTGGCAATTGCGTCAGGCTGTTAAGCGGGCATGGATAGTGATTGCTGCCAGTGACGACCACCTGCTCAATACTTATATTGCCAGTCTGGGCAAACACTACAGAGTGTTGACCAATGTAGTGGATGATCTGCAGCTAACGCAATTTCATGTGCCCGCGGTATTGCAGCGCGGGCCCATGCAGGCCGCGATTTCCAGTGCCGGTGTAGCACCTGCGCTGGCCAGACGCCTGCGGGCCCAAATGGAGACATTGCTGGATGAGGCAACAGGTGAGATGGCGGCAATGCTTGCTGCATGGCGCAATCAAATTAAGCAAGGCATTGCTGATGTTTCAATGCGCAGACACTGGTACGACGAACTGTTGGATGGTGAGTTTGCAGAGCTGGTAAAAACCAATCAGCTTGATAAGGCTGAGCGTTATCTTTCACAGGCGCTATTGAGTGCTCGCAATGCATCGATTCAAAAGTCGGTGGGTAAAGTCATATTGGTTGGTGCCGGGCCAGGCGATCCAGGCTTGCTGACCATTCAGGCACTGCGTGAGTTGCAGCAGGCAGACGTTATCGTTCACGATCGTCTGGTCAGTCAGGAGGTTTTGAACCTTGCCCGCCGCGATGCTGAACGGATACTGGTCGCCAAGCGTGCTGGCAAACACGACACCACACAAAATCAGATTCATGAGATTTTGATTCGTGAGGCCAGGCAGGGTAAGCGTGTAGTTCGTCTTAAAGGTGGCGATCCATTTGTGTTTGGACGCGGTGGTGAAGAGCTGCAAATACTGCAGCAGCACAATATTGATTTTGCTGTGGTACCCGGGGTGTCTGCGGCGATGGCCTGCGGAGCCTATGCAGGGGTGCCGTTAACCCATCGTGATTATGCCCAATCGGTTAGGCTGGTGACAGCTCACTGCCAGAGCTCGATGGACAAGTTAGATTGGGCTGCGTTGGCTGAGGACAGTCAGACGCTGGCGGTTTATATGGGTGTCGGTCAACTTGAGCTGCTGCGCGAACGCCTGCTGGAATATCAGCGTGCAGCGGACACGCCTTTTGCATTGATTGAAAACGGCACTCGCTCCAATCAGCGCGTGATTACCGGTCAGTTGGAAGATTTACCGGAAATTGCTCGTCAACACAAGGTACAGTCGCCGGCCATGCTATTGTTGGGACAGGTGGCGGGTCTGGCAGCTCAGCTGCATTGGTATGGTGCTGAACCGGTCATCGGTTCTGAATCAATACCTAGAGTCAATTTGCGGAACGTAGCGTAATATAATGAAGTCGAATGGTTAACCGGGCTGGCTTGTATGTATCGCCAATAACCACAACATCTTGCCAGATGTTACTCAATTGAGTGTATCAAGCGCGTATTAAATGGCAAAAACAATGCAATCTGAATATCTCAACCAACGGTTTTTAATCGCCATGCCCGGTTTGGAGGACCCTAACTTCAAGCGTGGGGTAACGTTAGTGTGTCAGCACAATGAAGATGGCGCACTGGGGATCAATATTAACCAGCCATCCGACATGCAACTGCAGGACATTTTCTCGCAAATGCAGATCGAGTGTGACAACCAGGATATTGCCAAATCTCTGGTGTTATTTGGTGGGCCAGTGCAGCCAGAGCGCGGTTTCGTTTTGCATGACGGCCACCCTGATGGCCCCGAGACTGAGTGGGAATCAAGCATACGTTTGACTGAGGGTCTGTTTTTAACCACCTCGCGCGATGTGCTGGTTGATCTCGCTAAAGGTGATGGTCCCAATAATTTTTTAATTGCACTGGGCTATGCCAGTTGGGGCGCGGGCCAGTTGGAAGAGGAAATGCGCGAAAATGCCTGGCTAAATGCAGATGCAGACAAGGCCATCATTTTTCATGCCCCACTGGGCCAACGCTGGAAACGGGCTTTGGATAGTATGGGCATTAACCTGGACCAGCTCAGCATGACGGGTGGGCATGCCTGAAGCATCAATGCTTCTTAAGCATTCACGATTTATAATTCATCAATGAGTCATACAGATACTTGGCTGGCGTTGGACTATGGCAACGCACGAATCGGCGTGGCTATTGGCCAGGCATTGACGCGTCAGGCCCGCCCATTGGCAGTCGTGCGTTGCAATAATGGTGAGCCTGATTGGCATGCTCTGGACCAATTGATTCAGGAGTGGCGGCCCAGCGTCATTGTCGTTGGTAAGCCAGCACATGCCGATGGTCGTGCATCAGCAATGACCAAAGCAGCAGAACTGTTCTCAGTCCAGCTATCAACGCGGTATGATATAGCAATACAAATGCATGATGAGCGCCTGACCTCCAAGCTTGCGGAAGCACAATTCGCTGAAGCCCGCAAACAAGGCAGGGCCAGAGCCAAAGATGCCAGACAACTGGATGCAGTGGCTGCCTGTATTATTCTTGAATCCTGGATTAGTGAGCAACAGTACAACTGAACCCTATGCAACACCTGACGGATATTGCGTCGCTGAACCGAGATTCGGTGACAAGACTTTTTGCTATCACCGATAGTTTACGTAAAGCCATGCCAGCACGGCCACTGGTGGGTATTGCTGCTGTGAATTTATTTTACGAGGCTTCAACCCGTACACGCGCAGCCTTTGAGCTGGCGGCTAAACAGTTGGGTGCGGATGTCATTAACTTGCAGTCACAAACCAGTTCGGTCACCAAAGGTGAGAGTCTGGTCGATACTTTTCATAACTTGTGTGCGATGGGTGTGCGATTGTTCAACGTGCGCCATCCTAAAGTCGGATCGTCACATCAGCTTGCTGAGTTGGCCCCAGACGGAGTACACATTATTAATGCAGGTGACGGGGTGCATGCACACCCTACGCAGGCACTGCTCGATGCTTATACACTGCGTGAAAGCCTGGGTGATATGACCGATAAAGCCATTGTGATTGCAGGTGATCTTCGTCATTCGCGCGTCGCACGTTCCAACATTGCTTTATTGAATATGCTGGGCACACGTGAGATTCGTTTGGCTGCTCCAAAGCAAATGCAGATTAGCCCGGCACCGGCAGGCAATATTATCGAATACAGCGATCTGGACAGTGCGATCGCCGGGGCTGATGCCATTATGATGCTGCGCATACAACGCGAGCGAATGACTGAAATGGAAATACCCGATTCATCGGCCTATCATCGGCAGTGGGGTTTAAGTAAGAATCGATTGGCCACAGCGAGTGCTGACTGCAAGGTATTGCACCCGGGGCCAGTCAACCGTGAGGTGGAAATTTCCAGTGAAGTTTTGGATGGTCCACAGTCATTGGTATTGCAACAGGTTCAGCTGGGCGTTTTTGTGCGCATGGCGGTTATGCTGGAAATGTTGTGCCCTGGATATGAGCTCAATTCAACTGAGTGTTGATATGCAATTAAGTGTTAATGGTGAAGATCTCAAGCTGCAGCATGGTGCCAATATTGTGGGCTTATTGCATGAGCTGCAACTGGCAGAAAAGCCGGTTGCAGTAGAAGTTAATCGAACCATTATTCCGCGCTCGCAGCATTCTGAATATGTATTGCAAGCGGGTGATCAAGTTGAAATCGTGCATGCTATTGGCGGAGGCTGAGGGCATTAACCAGGTTGCATTATCGAACAAATAGAAACTGGAAATATGTTAGATCAAACCAAAATATCACCGTCTGCTGCAGAGGATAGCGATGTCCTCGAAATTGCAGGTAAAACCTATCGGTCACGTTTATTAACGGGTACCGGAAAATATCGTGATTTAAAGGAAACCCGTGAAGCCACGCTGGCTGCCGGTGCAGAGATTGTGACGGTGGCTATACGCCGAACCAATATCGGCCAAAACCCGGATGAGCCCAGCTTATTGGAAGTTTTGCCGCCCAACGAGTTTACCATTCTACCCAACACCGCTGGCTGTTTTACCACCGAAGATGCCGTACGTACCTGCCAACTGGCACGGGAATTATTAGGTGGGCATAATCTGGTCAAGCTGGAGGTATTGGGTGATCAGAAAACGCTGTTCCCAGACATTACTGCCACATTGGAAGCCACAGAAATCCTGGTCAAAGAGGGTTTCGATGTGATGGTGTATACCAATGATGACCCAATCATCGCACGCCGTTTGGCCGAGATGGGTTGTGTTGCTGTCATGCCTTTGGCCGCACCGATTGGTTCTGGTCTGGGTATCCAGAATCGTTACAACATCATGACCATTGTTGAAGAAGCCACCGTGCCGATTCTCGTCGATGCCGGGGTAGGAACCGCTTCGGATGCCGCGGTTGCTATGGAGCTGGGCTGCGATGGTGTATTGATGAATACGGCTATTGCCGGTGCCCGCGACCCTGTATCAATGGCACATGCCATGCGCCTGGCGATTCAAGCGGGCCGTTTGGCCCATCAAGCAGGGCGCATTCCCAGAAAGCGTTTTGCCAGCGCTTCTTCGCCGATTGATGGCCTTATTGACTAAAACTGACCGGTGTCATCTGAGGAGCCACAACGACGACGCATACTGCGCAGCTTTGTGCGTCGAGAAGGGCGTTTAACCACCGGCCAACAGCAGGCACTGCAACAGTTATTCCCAAAGTTTGGCGTGCCTGAAGGTCATACTGGCATTGATTTACAGCAGTTGTTCGGCAATGACCACGACGTGATCCTGGAAATCGGTTTTGGTAATGGTGAATCATTAGCTAAAAACGCACTGGATAACCCTGACAACAATTATTTTGGTATCGAAGTGCATCGACCTGGTGTTGGGCATTTGCTGATGCGGGTCGATGATTTGCAGCTAAAAAATGTACGCGTATCCACTCAGGATGCGGTAGATGTCATTACCGATCGTCTGGCTGCCAATAGTCTTTCTGGTGTGCAGATTTTCTTTCCCGATCCTTGGCATAAAAAGCGCCACAATAAACGACGTCTGGTACAGGCGCCATTTCTGGACTTGCTAGCGAGAGTGGTTAAACCAGGTGGTTGTCTACATTTGGCGACAGACTGGGAGCCTTATGCACAACATATGCTGACAGTGACTGATCAGCATTCGGTATGGAGTAATCTTGCGGGTGATGGACAGTTTTCAGAACGCCCGGAGAGTCGACCGCTGACAAAATTTGAGCGTCGCGGGCAACGACTGGGTCATGCAGTGTATGATTTGCTGCTGAGATGCGATAAAAAATAAATAAGAATTATGGAATTAACCTCTGACATGCTCATGGTGCTCGGTGTGCTGATAATGGCCGCGACACTGTTTATTACCGAGCTGGTCAGGGTGGATGTCACTGCCATTTTGGTTTTGGTAATCCTGGGTTTGCTGGGGCTGGTGCCTTCAGGCCAGTTATTTGATGGCTTCTCATCCAATGCGGTGATTTCGGTCATTGCGGTGATGATTCTCGGTGCAGGGTTGGATCGTACCGGTGCAATGTCGGTGGTGGCAGCGACCATCGTCAAACTCGGGGGGCGAACTGAACGGCGCATTATGTCGATGATCAGCGGCAGTGTTGCGGTGATTTCCGGTTTTATGCAAAACGTCGGTGCTGCGGCGTTGTTTATTCCACTGGTCAGTCGGATCTCTGCACGCACCAGCATTCCGCAATCAAGATTATTATTGCCAATGGGCTACTGCGCCATTTTGGGTGGCACTTTAACGCTGATTGGCTCTTCACCACTGATTTTGTTGAATGACTTAATCGCCAATGCCAACCGTTCATTGCCACCTGGGGCAAGTTCACTGCAAAGCTTCAGCCTGTTTGATGTAACACCGATTGGCATTGCATTAATTGTTACCGGTATTTTGTATTTTTTACTGTTTGGCCGGTTTTTATTGCCGGTGGCAAAAAGCCTGAGCAGCGGAAATAAAAGACCCAAAACCTATTTTGCCGATGTGTATGGCATCCGTGGCGATATTTTTGAGTTGCTGGTCACTATGGATAGCCCGTTGGTAGGCATGAAGGTTGGCGATGCAGAAAAATTAATTGGCGCACCGTTGATTCTGGCCATCCGCAATACTGAAGCGCCACGATTGGCACCGCCTTCGGAGGATATGATCTGGGTAGGTACGATTCTCGGCGTTATGGGTACCCGTGAACAGGTTGTGGAGTTTTGTGAAAAGCAGGAATGCCGATTGCAACCGCGCCTGCGTACTTTTGGGCATTTATTTAATCCTGCACTGGCCGGTATTACCGAGGTGGTGATACCACCGGCATCACGGCTGATCGGCACCACCATCGGCGAAGCCAGGCTACGCAGTCGTTTTGGTATCAGTGTGCTTGCCGTGAATCGGCGCGGGGAAATTATTTCTGAAGAGTTGCGTAATGTCAGGCTGGAAGCCGGTGATTGCCTGGTCAGTCATTCAAGCTGGAAAGACCTGGCTAAGCTGGATAAGGATCGTGACTTTCTGGTGGCCTCTGATTTACCCAAAGATGAAGCTCGCCCACAGAAGGTATCTTTTGCATTGCTGTTTTTTGCGATATCACTGAGCCTGGTGCTGTTCACCGATATGCGTCTGTCACTGGCTCTGTTAGTGGGGGCGATCGGTATGGTACTGACCGGTGTCTTAAATATGGACGAGGCGTATTCAGCCGTTAGTTGGAAAACCGTATTTTTGCTAGCCTGTCTGATTCCGCTGGGCAATGCCATGGAATCAACAGCTACTGCGGCATGGATGGCAGAAAGTATGATCGCATTGCTGGGCGATGTGTCACCTTTGGTGCTGCAAATTACCCTGGCAGTACTCGCCACAGTATTTACCCTGGTCATGTCGAATGTCGGTGCAACGATTATCCTGGTGCCGCTGGCTATTAACATTGCCATCACCACCAACACCGACCCAACGGCCATGGCGCTGACGGTCGTACTGGCCACCTCCAACGCTTTCTTGCTTCCTACCCATCAGGTTAACGCTTTGACCATGGGGCCGGGGAATTACCGGGTCGCTGACTTTATGCGTGCCGGTATTGGTTTGAGTGTTTTATTTATCGTTGTTTTGGTGGCGATGGTGAATTGGATTTATTAAAGTACTAAAGAGCTTATTATGCTCCAAATTATAAATGCGGATTAAAAATTATTTCTTAAAGTGATAATACATATTGTTGATAATATGACTTTTGTTATGCAAACATCAGCGTGAATTTTTTGACTAGCAGGGGGTTTTAATGGATAGTCAAGAATTTTGACTAAATCTGATTGATTAAATATAGTAAAATTATGCTTATGTTTAAATGGGATTGCTATTTCAAGTGAAGAAGCTATTGATAATGTTACTGTTAATAATGATAGTAACTGGCTATTTTTTAATAAAGGGCACAAGCAGTACGGTACCTCAATATATAGCAAAGCAAGATATAACCGAGTCGGGAGCAATAAAGGATACTGACCAAATATCAGACGCAAAACGAACATCTACTGTAACAGATAATAACCTTGAGTCAGGGAGCAGGGGTGCTCTATCTGAACAAGAGGTGACCGGTGAAATCGTGTCAAGTGAAACGTTTCAAATACCAGTTGATGCGCCCACTCAGGATGAACTAGAGGCACTGAATTATACGATTGAGCAATTTGGCCTTGAATATGCCAAGTTCGAGATTAAGCACAGGCTTTTCTTGTTTGAAAAATATCTTGATAAGGACGATCAAACACTCGAAGGATTGGCCTTGACCGGAGATATGGATGCAGCTATTCAGTTAGCTGAGCGCAGTAAACAGGCGAATGATGAACAACAGTTTTTATATTGGCATAGAGTCGCTATCGCCAATGGGGCAATTGGTCCTATTTTTGAACTGACAAGTCAATATAGAAGCGACCCATTCAGTGAAAGAGCTATTCAGCGTCAAGAGATACATGGACTCGTTAGTCTGCAAATTCCACAGTCATTTGAGATATCATATGCGTGGGCAAGGGTTGGCGCAATGCGTGGTAGTTATGCAGCCGCTTTAATGGCGGCCGACTATGCAGATTCACTAAAGCCCGAAGAGGTAGGGCGTGGTGAAGTTTTCGCTCAACGTTTATTCCAGGAATTAAGTGCTGATCGTATTGTTCGTTTGGGTACACCATTCGAGCTATTAGATCAATCACCGCAGGAAGCCTATTTGAATGTTATCTGTGGATATTTCCAATCCCTTCCGTGTCAGGAAACTAAAACAGAAGGAACTAAAAGTGAGTAAAAAAAAGTTTTTAACGATAGCTTTGTTGTTGATTAGTGCCGGGGTTTTTGCCCGGTTTTGGGGTGCGTTTGATTGTGATGCGTGCGGCAATACTACCGCGCCAAGGGGTGAGCAAACCTTTATGGAGCTGAATGATTTACGCGGGCAATTTGGGTCTATGGCGATGAGAGCTAATGACACCATCAGAATCAACGGTGGTGATGGTTCCAGTGCGCTCTATCAGTTACGTCTGCCGTTTCAGAGTACACCTTGGCAATGTGTTACAGGCTGTGGTCCTGGTGATGAAATTGCAAACTTCATCCCACCTGTAGGTGGTAGTTCAGGTGGTAATGGCGGTGGTAACGGCGGCGATGGCTCTGGTAGCGGTAGTGGCGGCACTGGCGGTGGCTCGATCCCAGGCGGTGGTGGCGGTGGTGGTGGTTGCACCTCGACCACGACAACGTGTGATGATAACGGTTGCACGACAACTTGTTTCGTACATTGACCTAAGGTAATAAACTCGGATAAGCCTGAATTGTTTCGAGGTTTGTACCAAAATCACTCAAGGCTTAATTGGTAATCAGACTGTCGACAAAGTCCCTGCTTCATGTGGGGGTTTTCTATAATTATTAGGGTATGTTAAAAGATCGAAGCCCCGTCCAATTCTCTCTGGAATTTGTCACACTCAACGATTTGGTGCCTGAAGAACACTTGGTACGCAAAATCGAATCGACGATTGATTTGAGTTTCATCCATAACAGGAATGGACAGGCAATAAAAGAATCAGATGTTGTATTGCCTCAAAACGTATTGGCAATCACAAGGTGATGATTTGTCAAAAAATAGGTATTAGTGGCATTTTATGTGAGTATCTAGTGTTTTTTTGTTCTCCATCGTTTATCTCTACCCATACAACGCGCAGTCAGTTAATAGTATGGTTATGGAAATGAGAATTATGGCAAAGGTAACTATAAACAGGCAACAGAATCGCACTATAAAACTGTCCAGTAGATTGGAGTAGGAAACTAGCGAGTTGGATCGCCATTTGCAGCTAACCCAAACCAGGCAGCGTATTCTGAGTTCTGATATGGCAACCTCAGAAACAACAAATGAAACATAACTGATAATCAGCGTATATGGTGCAACCAGCCTTCTGGTGCATCGCCATTACCCGATTGAATAGCAGACAATGCAGCACGTAAACGTTGGGTATGCTGGCCAACGCTACCATCGCCAACCTGATAGACTTTGCCGTTGTGCACTAATTCGCCCACCGAAGTTAATACTGCTGCCGTACCGGATAAGGCACACTCGGCGTTTGCAGCTGAATCCAATAATTCGGATGCTGTGAAATTGCGTTCTTCGACTTTATAACCCAAGCTGTGACCCAGGTGCAGTAATGAATCGCGTGTAACGCCGGGCAGGATACTGCCATCCAGTGGTTTGGTGATCAGTGTGTTGTCCTTGATCAAGAAAAAGTTTGCAGCGCCTGTTTCCTGCACATCCCCGTTCGGACAAAACAACACCTGGTCACATTGATACTCATCACGTGCTTTACTGATAAAGCGCAGAGCGGCAGCATAGTTACCGCCGGTTTTAACCTGGCCGAAGCCGGGTGTGGTGCGCATGTTTTTATCATCAACCAGCAGACGCAAGGTTTTTTCTCCACCACTGAAGTAGTCGCCAACGGGTGAGGCCAGTACATATAACATTGCTTCTCCCGAAGCTTTACCAGCGCTGCCGATATTTTCATCAAGTCCTATCAAGGTCGGTCGAAGATACAGCGTACTGGGAAACTCGGGAACCAGGTGCAATTGTTCGCGAACCACTGAGACAAACATTTCTTGTAGAAACCCAGTATCTGCAACGGGTAAGTGCAATTGCCGGGCACTGTTTTGCAAACGCTTGATATGCATATCCAGACGGAAAATATGTACGCCACCATCATTGCGTCGATAGGCTTTTAAACCTTCAAAGCAGCTACTGGAATAGTGCAGGACATGACTGGCTGGGTGTAATGCCAGTGACTCAGATGACTGCAACGCAGGTGTTGACCATTGGCCGTGCTGATAATGGCTAATGCTGATTTGTGGCGCGAATTGAGATCCGAAAGGCGTGCTCATGATTGATTCCAGTTTATTTGTTGGCTACAAGCCAGGTGTTTAATCGTAAATTTAGAAGGCTTCGGGTGCAGTTAGCTGGATATAACCTTCCTGGTTGATCGTCACAGGTACTGCTCTTAAGCTGGCGCCTTTGCAAGGACCGCCAACACATTCTCCCGATTGCATATCGAAGGTGGCGCCATGTGAGGCACACATCAAGTGGCCATCAGGCGTTTTTAGAAATTTATTGGGTGCATAGTTGAGTGGGCGCCCCTGGTGAGGACAGATATTCAGCCAGGCATAGACTTGTGCACCGCTATTGATCAGAATGACCTCAGCGGGTAATTGTTCATCGGCATAAGCAGTAGGGTGTCCGATGGGTAAATCATCAACTTTGGGTGTATTGCTCACTTTTTCTGATCTGCTTTGGGTGAGCTTTGGGTATCCAGGCGTTGTTTGGTCTGATCGACCATGTCGTCAAAATCTGGTGGGGCCTGGTCTTTGTAGGCATCGAATAAATCAATCCAGTGATCGGTTGCTCTGCCCCAGTTCAGTACTTCGCTATACCAGCGCCATGGGTCTTCGCGGCGCAGAAAAAAACCAGCCAATCCAGCTGTGATTGATACAGGGATTAGCACCGCATCGCGTAAACCATCTAAAATCAGTTTGAGCTGAAACACAATCAGATGGCTAAGCATTTCCCAGCGGCTATCCTCCTGGTGCTTATTAAAATCGCTGTCTTTGGGCTGTGACATGGTTAAACAAATGAGGTCATGTAAACAGTGGCTAGCAAACCGACGATACTCATAACAATGGTATACGGCAGTGCCAGAATGACCATTTTGACATAAGACAAGCGAATCAACGGTGCCAGTGCTGAGGTCAGTAGGAACAAAAATGCAGCCTGGCCGTTAGGGGTGGCAACACTGGGGATATTGGTGCCGGTATTAACCGCCACAGCCAGTGCATCAAAATGCTCACGAGTGATATTGCCAGCATCCAATGCGGCTTTGATTTCGTTAATGTAAACCGTGGCCACAAAAACGTTGTCACTGATCATCGACAATATGCCATTGGCAAGATAAAACACCGGCGCCTGGGAGTCTGTTGGCAGGCTGAAAACATAATCGATAATCGGCTTGAACAGATGCTGGTCATGGATCACGCCAACAATCGCAAAAAACACCACCAATAACGCTGTGAAAGGCAGCGCTTCTTCAAAAGCATGTCCTAAGCGGTGCTCTTGAATAATGCCAGTAAATGCAGTGGCCAAAACAATAACGGCAAGTCCGATAACGCCAACGGCGGCCCAATGAAATGCCAGGGCAACCACTAAGAACAAGGCAACCAAAGCCTGAACGATTAGAGATGCCTTGTCATCTAGGGTACGCTTTTCTGCTTCAAGACGATCGTATTCTTCCAGAATACGTCGTGCTGCTTCGGGGATTTGTTCCCCGTAACCAAATAGTTTTAGCTTTTCAACAGCCACGCAGGTCAGCAAACCTGCGACCAATACTGGCATGGTGATGTGCGCCATGCGCATAAAGAACTCGGTAAACTCCCAACCGGCAACGGTGGCAATCAGCAGGTTTTGCGGCTCACCGACCAGGGTGGTTACGCCACCGAGCGCTGTTCCAACGGCTGCATGCATCATCAGGTTGCGCAAAAAAGCGCGAAACTGTTCCAGGTCTTCTTTGGTTTCGTTGCCAATGCCGGTGTCATCAGCATGATCATGATCACTGTCAAAACCTTTGCCAGAGGAGACTTTGTGATAGACAGCATAAAAGCCCGAAGCCACAGCAATCACCACAGCGGTAACGGTTAAGGCATCCAAAAATGCAGATAAGAAAGCGGCAACAAAACAAAACAGTAACGACAACAATGTTTTGGAACGGATGCCCAGCAGTATTTTGGTGAAAACATACAGCAGCATATTCTTCAGAAAGAAGATACCGGCCACCATAAAGATCAGCAGCAGAATAACCTCAAAGTTGTGCTCGGCTTCGGTAAACACCGTATCAGCACTGGTCATGCCTATCAGTACGGCTTCTATGGCGAGTAATCCGCCGGGTTGCAGCGGGTAGCACTTGAGCGCCATTGCCAGACAGAAAATAAACTCCAGCACCAATACCCAGCCGGCCAAGAAATGATCGACTTGCCAGAGGATCGGGTTAATCACCAAGAACGCGATGATGGTCAGCTTGTACCAGCTGGCTGCATTGCCCAGGAAGTTATTGACGAAAGCGTTGGCGACGGTTCTGCTCATAATTTTTATCCAAAAACCCGATAAGTCAGCAGGCAATTGTAGCGGTCGGGCGATCTAATCACCAGCCAGTCCGCATTTTTGAAGTGCATTTAATTGGTATTAAACATTAAACACAGTACAATATATCTTTCTATACGGATTGAAGGATATATACCCATGGGTGGTAATCCAGTTGCTAATTATTTGTTTACTTCTGAGTCGGTGAGCGAGGGTCACCCAGACAAGTTGGCTGACCAGATTTCTGACGCTATTCTTGATGCCATTCTGGAGCAGGATAAGGCGGCGCGTGTAGCCTGTGAGACATTTGTCAAAACTGGTGTCGCTATTGTGGGTGGTGAAATTACCACTACGGCTTGGGTCGATTTGGAAGAGCTTATCCGTCAGGTGATTGTAGATACCGGCTATGACTCATCAGAGGTAGGCTTTGATGGCAACACTTGTGGTGTGATCAACATTATTGGTAAGCAATCACCGGATATCGCGCAAGGCGTGGATCGTACCAGCCCGGAAGAGCAGGGTGCTGGTGATCAAGGCCTGATGTTTGGTTATGCCAGTAACGAAACGTCGGTACTGATGCCTGCGCCGATCTATTACTCTCATGAACTGGTCAAAAAGCAGGCAGAAGTGCGTCGTAATAACGATGATGGCAAACGTTACCTACGCCCTGATGCCAAAAGCCAGGTGACTTTCCGTTATCAGGACGGTAAGCCTGTCGGCATTGATGCCGTCGTGCTCTCCACTCAGCACAGCCCGGATATTAACTTGCCTGATCTTCAGGAGCTGGTAATGGAAACCATTATCAAACCCGTGTTGCCTGGCGAATGGCTGGACGATAGCACTCAGTATCACATCAACCCGACAGGGCTTTTTGTGATCGGTGGTCCAGTCGGTGATGCAGGTTTGACCGGACGTAAGATTATTGTTGATACCTATGGTGGTATGGCGCGCCATGGCGGCGGTGCCTTTTCTGGTAAGGACCCATCCAAAGTGGATCGTTCTGCTGCCTATGCCTGTCGTTATGTCGCCAAGAATATCGTTGCTGCCGGCTTGGCAGAAAAATGCGAAATTCAGGTGTCTTACGCGATTGGTGTGGCCCAACCAACCTCAATCAGCGTAGAAACTTTTGGTACTGGCAAACTGGACGATCAAAGCATGGAAGCGCTGGTGCGTGAGCATTTTGATTTACGCCCTTATGGCATTTTGCAAATGCTGGACCTGGTTCAACCCATTTATCAACCCACGGCTGCCTATGGTCATATGGGGCGCGAAGACCTGGGCGTAAGCTGGGAAAAAACGGACAAAGCCGACGCACTGGCTGCCGCCATTTAGTGGTACAGCAGCAGCGTCATTAAAAGCCAAATCGAATACAACCGAATATATTGATTGGAGAAAATTTATGAGTACAGCGGTATCAATTGATCAGGCAAAACCTGATTATCATATTGCCGATATAACTGAGGCCGATTTTGGCCGTAAGGAAATGGCCATTGCTGAAACTGAAATGCCTGGCCTTATGGCGTTGCGTGAAGAGTTTGGTGATTCCAAACCATTAAAAGGCGCACGTATTGCCGGTTCATTGCACATGACCATCCAGACCGCGTTGTTGATTGAAACACTAACAGCGCTGGGTGCTGAAGTGCGTTGGGCCTCCTGCAATATTTATTCCACCCAGGACCATGCAGCAGCAGCGATTGCTGAAAGTGGTGTGCCGGTTTTTGCCTTCAAAGGTGAAACGCTGGATGAGTATTGGGAATTTACGCATCGTATTTTCGATTGGGGTAACGGTAAAACCGCCAATATGATTTTGGATGATGGCGGCGATGCAACAATGTTACTGGTTTTGGGCGCCAAGGCTGAACAGGATGCTTCTGTACTGGATAACCCTGGTAGTGAAGAAGAAGTTGCGTTATTTAACTCGATCAAAAAACGCCTGCCAACCAGCAATGGCTGGTATGCCGCTGCTCTGAAGAGTATTCAGGGTGTGACCGAAGAAACCACCACTGGCGTGGCACGTTTGTATCGTATGCAGAAAAACGGCACGTTGTCGTTCCCTGCGATCAATGTGAATGATTCTGTGACCAAGTCAAAATTTGATAACTTGTATGGTTGTCGTGAATCGCTGGTAGATGGCATTAAGCGTGCCACCGATGTAATGATCGCCGGTAAAATTGCCGTAGTAGCCGGTTATGGCGATGTGGGCAAAGGCTGTGCACAGTCACTGCGTGGTCTGGGTGCGACAGTATGGGTAACCGAAATTGATCCGATTTGTGCATTGCAGGCCGCGATGGAAGGTTATCGCGTGGTGAGGATGGATGATGTGGTCGATCAGGCTGATATTTTCGTTACGGCTACCGGTAACTTCAACGTGATTACCGCAGCGCATATGGAACGCATGAAAAACGAAGCCATCGTGTGCAATATCGGTCACTTCGATAATGAAATCGATGTGGCTGGTATCAAACAGTACGAATGGGAAAACATCAAGCCACAGGTAGATCACATTACTATGCCTAGTGGTAACAAGATCATCCTGCTGGCGGGTGGCCGCCTGGTGAACCTGGGTTGTGCAACGGGTCATCCCAGCTTTGTTATGTCTAACTCGTTCACCAATCAGGTACTGGCACAAATGGAGTTATGGAATAACGGTGATAATTACGGCAACGAAGTTTATATTTTGCCTAAACACCTGGACGAAAAAGTAGCCCGTCTGCATTTGGGGCGCATTGGTGCGAACTTGACCGAACTGACACCAGAGCAGGCTGAATATATTCATGTGGCGACAGAAGGCCCTTACAAGCCGGATCATTATCGCTACTAAAAGCTTACTGACATCAGCGCTTTCATAAGGCCAGCGTTGCTGGTCTGACGGCTGTCAGATGATGGGTAATTGCTGCCATGCAGATTTCTTTCGAGGTATTTCCAGCCAAAGATGAAGCCCAGCAACTGGTGTTGGAATCTACGCTGGAAAAATTGGTAAAACTGGCGCCAGAATATATCTCCGTCACTTTCGGTGCAGCAGGCTCCACGCTGGACCGCACGCGACAAACCGTGCTGCAAATACAGCGTGACTGGCCAGTACAGGCAGTACCGCATATTTCCTGCATGGCGCCCGATCAACAATCCATTGTTGATTTATTAACCACATACCAGCAGGCAGGTGTTAATCGACTGGTGGTGCTGCGTGGTGACCGGCCCGATGAAAAGCCACAAACGGGGGCGTTTGCTTATGCCGAGCAGTTAGTGAGTTTTATTCGTCAGGAATTTGGCGAGCGGTTTTTTATTGAAGTCGCCTGTTACCCGGAATTTCACCCGGAATCTCAAAACCCTGTTGATGAATTGCGTTACTTCAAAAACAAAATTCAGGCAGGGGCCAATGGCGCCATTACGCAGTACTTTTTCAATGCGGATGCTTATTTTCGTTTACTGGATGATTGTCGGGCTCAAGGTATTGATGCACCTATCACACCAGGTATTATGCCAATCACCAACTACCAGCAATTGGCAAGGTTCTCCACCATGTGTGGAGCAGAGATTCCACTGTGGATTCGCAAACGTCTGCAAGGTTATGGTGATGACGGTGCATCGATTCGTGCCTTTGGCGAAGAAGTGGTCACGCGCCTTTGTGGACAACTGCGAGAGGGTGGTGCCAGAGGCTTGCACTTTTACACTTTGAATCGTGCCAATGCAACTTTGAAAATCTTAAGAAACCTGCGTTTGAGTTAGCGTAATCATTCAATGGCTGAAGTTATCGGGTCAGCAATGAAATTTCCGCCAATCTCATCAAACCACCGTTTAATCGAATCACAAGAATAAGCGCTGGAACTTAACCGCGGAATTCCGGTATTTCAACTTAAATAATATTTCCCGCATCCAAGTAGGGTTAGGATTACTTATGCCGTTCTATGCGATAACGATGTTACTCATTTCAAATACCGTTTGCCGGTTAGCCAAAACTGCCGGTCATGAATCTGCTGTTTAACAAAACCAGCGCCTTTTGTGTGCTGTTGACAGTATTGGCAGCAACACCTGCGGGTGTAATGGCGCAGCAAGCCGCACTGGCTGAAGATATCAATGGTATCCGGACATTTACACCCGAAGACTTTGCGCGATTCGTGCCGCGTACTGCGCTGGATATGGTGCAGCAAATTCCGGGGTTTACCATTAGCGAAGCCGATGAGCGCCGTGGTTTGGGACAGGCCACTGAAAATGTCTTGCTGAATGGTAAGCGGATTTCCGGTAAAACCAACGATGCAGTAACCGCCTTGGGCCGAATCCCGGCTGACAATGTTATCCGTATCGAAATTCTGGAAGGTGCCACTTTGGATATTCCCGGCTTATCGGGCCAGGTTGTGAATATTGTTTCGTCCAACACCGGCGGGGTTAGTGGCCGGTATGTGTGGAGACCGCAGTTTAGATTCCAGGATGATGTGCCGGCACGTCTAACGGCAGGAGAGGCATCGGTTAGCGGCTCATTGGATAAATTTGATTACACCCTATCGATAGAAAATGATTCATTCCGTAGCGGCAACTCTGGTTTAGAGCAGGTTTTTGACCCTGACAATAACTTAATTGATGAGCGTGATGAGGTGAGTCGCTTTAGAGGTGAAAATCCGGTGTTCAGTGTGGCCCTGGATTATTCTGGTGACAATGGAAATGTCGCCAATTTGGATTTGGCCTATGGCATCTTTGATTTCAGGCGCTCAGAATTATCGTTACAAAGTGGTGTTGGTCAGCCCGACCGTGTTCGCAATTTTATGGCCAGTGAGGATGAGTGGAATTTTGAAGGCAGTGGTGATTATGAGTTTGGGCTGGGCCCTGGTCGCTTGAAAGTGATTGGGTTTCAACGCTTTGAACATAGTCCGACACTGAATTCACTGCGCACAGAATTTGCTGATGACAGCGATGATACCGGTAGCCGCTTCGACCGTGTTGCTGATGAAGGTGAAAGTATTTTCCGTACAGAATACTATTGGAAAACCGCCGGTGGTTCTGACTGGCAGGTCTCCACGGAAGGTGCATTTAATTTTCTGGATATTGAATCGCAGCTGGAAGTGCTTGATGACAATGGCGAATTTATCCTTGTAGAAATCCCGGGAGCCACTTCACGTGTAGAAGAATTGCGTGGTGAAATTGCGACGACTTATGCCACACCCTTATCAGAAAAGTGGTCGTTGCAAACGTCTTTGGGGGCTGAATATTCTGAGATCAGTCAATCAGGTGAGACCGGGCTGACGCGATCGTTTGTGCGCCCCAAAGGCTTTGCTGCACTGAGCTGGCGACCTACCGAGAATACCGATGTGACTTTTCGTATAGAGCGTGAGGTAGGGCAACTCAATTTTTTTGACTTCGTGGCGTCGGTGAATGTGGATTTGAATAATCAAAATGAATCCAACCCAGATTTGGTGCCTCAGCAAAGTTGGATTGGTGAGGCGGTGCTGGTACAGAAGTTTGGTGAGTATGGTTCCACCAATTTACGCGTGTTCGGCGAGTTGATTACCGATATTACCGATCAGATTCCGATAGGCCCGGATGGCGAAGCACCCGGTAATATTGACAGTGCTACGGTATATGGTCTGGAGTTAAACACCACCTTTCTGTTTGACCCTTTGGGTTGGCAAGGGGCACGGCTGGATCTGAATCTGGAACTGCAAAGCAGCTCAGTCGATGATCCGTTGACCGGCTTGTCACGGCGCATCAGTCGTAGCCCCATACGCGAGCTGGAAGTCGAGTTTCGTCACGATATACCGGCAACTGACTGGGCATACGGTGCGATGTATTTTGAGCGCCGTGAATCAAGTACAGTGCGTTTAAATGAAATTCGTCTTTTTACCGCCAGGCCGGGCGATCTTGGCGTGTTTGTAGAGCATAAGGATGTTTTTGGCCTAACCGTCAACGCAGGTGTGTTTAATTTGCTGAATACCCGAGAACGCTTTACCCGTGCCAGTTTTGTCAATCGGAACAATGGACCGATAGCATTTCAGGAGGAAAGGGTGAGGACTTTTGGGCCGATTCTGAGTTTTACCATCAGTGGTGCTTTTTGACAACAAACATCGATACTCAGCAGACCATTGGCTCCTAATTGTATGAAACCAGGCAGATCTTGACGGCATTAACAAAACCTTAACAATAAGTTACACTGTGTCTTTGCTCGCCCACCCACCCTAATAGCAATTATGCAGGCATTTTTTTCCCGATACTCATGGCGACGCCGTGCGGCACTTTGGCGTCTGGCGTTGCGTGGCGATGAGCGCGACTATACCCGTGGTCCCATTCGGCGAGCGGTGTTTTTGCTGTCGGTGCCGATGGTGCTGGAAATGGCGCTGGAGTCGGTCTTTGCGGTGACCGATATTTTCTTTGTCAGCCGTTTAGGACCTGAAGCTGTGGCAGCGGTTGGTTTAACAGAAGCGGTTTTAACTCTGGTTTACGCAGTGGCTATCGGTATGTCGATGGCTGCCACAGCAATGATTGCACGTCGTACAGGTGAGCGGGATAAGTCAGGGGCACAAATAGCCACTGCACAGATTTTGTGGGTGGGTTTGATTGCCTCTGCCATCGTCGCTGCAGCAGGTTTATTATTCCCGGGTAAAATTTTGGCGTTGATGGGCGCAGAGCCCGACGTGATTGAAAATGGTAAGGGCTACACCATGATTATTCTGGGTGGCTCAATCACGGTGATGTATTTATTTTTATTGAATGCCATTTTCCGTGGTGCAGGTGATGCTGCGATTGCCATGCGTTCTTTATGGCTGGCCAATGGGATCAATATTGTACTGGACCCCTTGTTGATATTTGGTGTGGGCCCATTTCCTGAGCTAGGTGTAACCGGTGCTGCAGTGGCCACCACCATTGGTCGTGGTACGGGGGTGTGTTATCAGCTTTGGCATTTGTTTGGCGTAAGCAGCCGTTTGCAAATGCAATGGCAGCATTTGAGCTTAAACATGTCGGTGATGTTGCGTCTGCTGCGGGTATCAGCGGGCGGGGTTATGCAGTTTGTGATCGCTACCAGTGCCTGGGTGTTTTTGATGCGCACAGTGGCCCCCTTCGGGAGTGAAGCTGTTGCGGGTTATACCATCGCTGTTAGAGTGATTATGTTCACTATTTTACCTGCTTGGGGCATGGGCAATGCTGCGGCGACTTTGGTCGGTCAAAACCTGGGAGCAGGTCAACCGGAGCGGGCAGCCAAATCAGCCTGGATAGCGGCGCGTTATAACATGGTTTTTATGGTGCTGGTTGGCATAGTGTTTATTGTATTTTCGCCAATGATTCTACGAATCTTCACCAGCGAACCAGCGGTTATTGAATACGGTGTTAATTGTTTGCGGATTATCAGTTATGGCTATGCATTTTTTGCCATCGGCTTGACCATGGTGCAAGCGATCAATGGTGCAGGTGATACTGATACACCAACAGTGATCAACTTTTTTGGTTACTGGGTATTACAGCTGCCGCTGGCATGGTGGCTGGCCATTCCTTATGGAATGGGACCAGAAGGCGTGTTTTGGGCAGTGATGGTTGCTGAGTCGGTGCTGGCACTGATGGCCGTCTGGGTATTTCGGCGTGGGCGCTGGAAACTGCGCCAAGTATAAACATTACCAACAATACCCCATAGCATTGCCTGTGTGGTATCAATTACTGCACTATTGGTTTTCAGTGTTTTGCTGGTCAGCTTCTGCCGATTGCCTGTAAATGGCAACGGTAACTTTCCCGTCTTTATCGATTGAGGCTCGGTACATACCAGGTGTATTAAATACCATGGCAATTTCTCCGTCTGGTGCAACCGCAATAATGCCGCCATCACCACCCATTTCGACCAAATCCTGATTAACCACCTGCTCGGCTGCAGCATTGATCGATAGCTGCTGATAAGCAACGCGTGCGCAAATATCATGCGTAACCGAGGCGCGGATAAAGTATTCACCGTGGCCAGTGGCGCTAACTGCACAATAGCGATCGTCTGCATAAGTGCCGGCACCAATGATGGGAGAATCGCCGATACGGCCCCAGCGTTTGTTGGCAGTGCCGCCAGTCGAAGTGCCTGCCGCCAGTTTGCCGAATTTATCCACCGCAACCGCGCCGACGGTTGAAAACCAACTCTCTAGATATGTGCTATCGAGTGTATCTGCATGGTCCAAGCGTGCCTGAGCTTTTTCCTGATCCTGAATTTTCTTTAATTGTTCGATGCGATAAGGCGTTTTGAAGTAATCGGCGTTTTCGAATTGGATGTTGTTCTGCTTGGCAAAGATTTCTGCACCTTCACCAGATAGCAATACATGTGGTGAGTCGGTCATGACTTTGTGGGCCAGCAGAATAGGGTTTTTAACGCCGTATACTCCCGCAATGGCCCCGGCAGCGCGGTCTTGACCGCGCATGATTGAAGCATCCAGCTCAACATTGCCCTGCTGGTTAAGGACGGCACCTTTACCTGCATTAAAGTTGGGTGAGTCCTCCAGCATGGTAATTGCTGTCAATACAGCTTCTGTGCTGCTGCCACCGCCTTCCAGAATTCCATAACCGGCTTTTACCGCAGCTTCCAGGTCGGTGCGAATGGATGCTTCTTGTTGTTTGGATAAATTCTGCTTAAGGATGGTGCCAGCCCCACCATGAATTGCGATGGCAATGGGGCTTTCAGCCATTGCTGCTTGAACCATCAATACCAACAGCAACACTCCCCAGTGAACAGGTGATAAATAAAATCTTTTCATGAACAGGCATCCCACACATGGTCAAAGTGATATTCATATCATTAAATACTTATTATTATAGGTGCTTCTGATTTATCCTGACATAGTTAGAATAAATTTAGAAGCAACCAAAACGAATCATAACAGGAGGCGTCATGCACGCACACATTGTTGGTATTTATGGCAGCTTATTGGGCTTGCTGTTGATCTATTTGTCTATTCGCACCGTCAAGCTCCGCCGTCGCGACCTTGTTGAGATTGGTACGGGTGATAGTCAGGATCTGGGCAGGGCCACACGTGCGCATGCCAATTTTACAGAGTATGTGCCGCTGGCGTTGATTTTGTTGTTGGTGCTGGAGCAAACCGCTTTTGCGCATTGGGCCATGCATTTGTTGGGTGCCTCGCTGTTGATTGGTCGCTGTTTGCATGCCTGGGGTTTTACCAGCAAAGCGGGGCCGAATTTTGGCCGGGTGTGGGGAACATTACTGACCTGGCTAACGATAGTGATTGCTGCTTTAGGTAACCTATATTATGTGGTGTTGTCGGCTTTGTATTGAATACAGCGCATAACCCCCCCCTTGCATGATTGCTGCCGGGTATGCAATGTCCGCAGCACTCTGAAGTCATATTCATTGGGTTTGTGTGCTGGTTGGTTTATTTTGATAGCCAATACAAGGCAGCATAAATCTTCGGGTCCAGGGCTTTGCCTGCTTTTTGCTGGTGGTCCAGCCATTTAGGCAGTTGTTTAAGATCAACCTTGTGAACGGTAATGTCTTCACTGTCATCACCACCGCCCTCGTCAATCTGTTCCAGGTTATGCGCACGAAATATAACCACTTGCTCATCGGTCAATCCTGCGGATGTTGGACCACGATGCAACAGGCTGAGTGATTGTGCCTGATAGCCGGTTTCTTCCAGCAGTTCACGGTGAGCGGCTTGCTGCAGTGATTCATCTTCTTGTTCCAGCAAATCACCGACCAGCCCTGCAGGCAATTCGATGGTACGGACAGCCACTGGGATACGGTATTGTTCTACCAGCAATAGCTTGTTATCGTCAGTAACGGCCACAATAATGACAACATCGCTGCGGTTGCGGCGTCTGACATATTCCCAGCCATTGGTTTCCTGCAATAGCAGATAACGTCCCTGGTAGTGTGTTTCAGTCATAATGTGGTCTCTTTGGGTATGCTCAATGTAATAACACTGGGCGTCACATTGGGTATCCAATAAGCTTCAGGTTACAACAGGTATCAAAATACATTGCCATAGAACCAACGCCGATAGCGCGGGTCTGAATGGCGCAAATTTCAGCAAAAGTATATTAGCTATGATGATTAAAAAAAGCGCTTTTACCATACAGCGATCGTTTTTGACCGGGGTTTTATCAGCGGTTCTGGCATCTGCTGTCAGTTTGTCTGCGAGTGCACAACAGCCAGCAGCGCAGCCTGATTCTGGCATTGAAGCACCGCAAAAAACCGTGTTTCCAGAACAATTGCCCAATTATTATCCGACCCTGCAGGCCATGTCTATACGGGCCTTTACAGAGGGTAACTATACCGAGGCGGAACGGATTCTCAAACAGGCATTAACGCTGCGACCCTATGACGGTGCCATTATGTCGCAGCTGGTTGCTACCTATGCACTGCAAACAGAACGCGCCAAAGCCTATAACCTGATGCTGGCCATGCAGCAGCAGGGCCTGGCATTTGATTTTGACCAAATCCCACAGACTGAAGCGATTCGCGATACTGAGTCATATACCTACATCAACAATTTGTTGATTAAAGCCGGTGAGCCGTTGGTCAGCAGTGAAAACGCCTTCCATCTGCCACGTGCCGCAGTTTTACCGGAGGCCATCGCCTGGGATGGAAAAACTGGACATTTTGTGGTTGGCACGGTGCGTGATGCCAGCATAATGCTGCTGGATGAGAATGGCCAGCCGATACAGTCAGCGCCTGAGTTCGTCAGTAATAAACGCATGTCTGTTTTTGATATTGCGATTGATAGTCAGCGCCGTCATTTGTGGGCATCGACCACAGCAGTAGGGCAGCAATCGGGATTCAAGCAAAGCGACTATGGTAAAAATGCGCTGCTGAAATTTAACCTCGATAGCGGTGAATTAATTAAAGAATATCGCATTAACCCCGACGGCCAGCCGCATGGCCTGGGTAATCTCGCCTTGGCCAGTGATGGTACGGTGTATGTTGCCGATCTGCGTTCGCCTTTGGTTTATCAGTTGAAGCCTGAAAGTGAGAACCTCACGGTACTCGCCGGTGGCGGAGCCTTACCGAATATCCGTGGCATTGCACTGAATGAGGAAAATAATCTGCTGTATCTGGCAGACCAAAATCGTGGCCTGGCATTTATCGATTTGAATGATTTACAACCGTATCTGCTGACAGTGCCGGATAAACTGAACCTTGGCGGCATCGAAGGTCTGGACTATTGGAATGGTCACCTGCTGGTGATTCAGCCTGGTATGCGCCCCAATCGGGTGATGCAACTGCTACTGAGTAATAACGGCAAGGCTGTCGTCAACGCAGTGGCACTGGATGCCAACCACCCTGATTACCATGCGCCCAATTATGGTGTGGTAGCCGGTGATAACTACTATTACATGGCGGCCAGTCATTGGACGGCTTTTGACCTGAACGGTAACCGTTTGCCGGGCAGCTCACTGGAACCTGTGCCAGTGCTTAAGCTGGCATTAACGCAAGTTGATCCAGCAGCGAATCAACCACCCGGGTTGGAAGATGTCCTGCGCCAGCGTGAACAACAGCAACGCAATGCGCCGCCGCCATTGCTGGCGCGTCCACCATCAGATGGTGGTTAGCCGGTCAGCTTAGGTAAGGATCAATACCTTTGTCGTCAGGCCCTGATCAGGGCCTGACAGCGATTGCGCAATAAGCGTCCAAAACCCAAGCCATCACAAATCTCATCGAGCTGATGCAAATCACCTGTTTGGCGCCGGGTGATAGGGTCGTAATCAATACAATCGGTAGCGATACCGGTTAGCTGGCGGGCCAATTCTGCTGCAGAACGGTGTTCGCGCAGCTTCAACGCAATCCCTTTTGCACCACGAATGGACAAGAAAGCCACTTCGTCCAGTTTTTCCCATAGGGTGTCCAAGTTCTGATAATGTTTTAACAGTACTGATGCGGTTTTGGGTCCGATGCCTGGAACACCTGGGATGTTGTCAATCGTATCGCCTGTTAGCGCCAGAAAATCGGCGATCTGTTCTGGGTAAACACCAAAGCGTTTATGGATGGCTGTGCTATCAAGGCGTTGGCGTCGAGCGTAGTCCCAGACGTAATCATCACCGACCAACAATTGTGACAAGTCCTTATCAGCAGTGAGGATAGCCACCTGCTGCTGGTTGGATTGCGCATGTCTTGCCAGGCTGCCGATCAGGTCATCAGCCTCGTATTCACTGTGTGAGTAACAGGCGATTCCCAATGCTTCTGCCATTTGCCGGCACCAACCAAACTGGTCTTTAAGCTCTTTGGGGGCAGATTCGCGATTGGCTTTATACGCCGGATAAATCTTATTACGAAATGAGCTTTCCAATGCCTCATCAAAAGCCACGGCGATATGCCTTGCCTGGGTATTTTCCAGCACTTCACATAAAAAATGAGAAAAACCGTACACGGCATTGGTAGGGCGGCCTTGCGGGTCGGCAAAATCATCGGGCACTGAATACCATGCACGAAACACATAGATGCTGGCATCAATCAGATAAACAATATCATCTGGGTCAGGTTGACTGGTTTTGTAGCCAGCCCCAGTGCTGCTGGAACTAACCATCGACAGGGCCCATCAAGAAGCGACGCTGGCGGCTTGTTTGACGCGTTCGCGCAACAAACTATTGCGTGGAAAATGAGTCAGTAAAAAATCCATTTGGTCGGCAAGAATCCGTCGGCCTTGCAAAAATACATATTCGGCATGAGTAGGAACAAATGGAATAGCCAGCAACTCCATACCAGCCTGCTCGGGTGTACGTCCGGCTTTATGGTTATTGCAGCGTTTACAGGCAGCCACGACATTGCCCCAGGTGTCTTCTCCCTGCTGACTGATTGGCTTGATGTGATCTCGTGATAAGTCACGATCCAGAAAACGTTGACCGCAATAAAGGCATAAATTCTGATCACGCTTGAACAAGGCCCGGTTACTCAGCGGAGGTGTGTAATCTTTGGAAAACAAATGGCTGATGGGGTGTTGTCCCTGGGTGGCCAGAATGGCATTGACATGTAACTGGCTTTGCCTGCCGGTTAAGGCATTGATACCGCCTCGCAAGGTATAAATGACACCACCCATGGCGTAGGCAACCCGTTCCAGGCAAATCAACCGGGCCGCTTCGTGGTGATTAATCCACTCCAGCGGCATACCGGAAACATCAGTGCGTAAGACCTGCTGACTTAAATCCAATTGCTGATTCAAGTCTTTTCTAGCCAGTGCTGTTTCAGTGTCAGAACACAACATATGGTGTTGCTCTGGTTGTCTAGTGTGCATATATTCCACTTTTTCACTAAAAAAGCAAGTCACACCTATGTTGCCAATATTGAATTACAATTGAGTGACATGCTGTTAGCTGGCTTGATATTAAAAGTGATACCTATCGCTAAAAAACATTGAAAGCTTTCAGTGCTGTGCCCAACGCTGCCGGTAATTTCTTATGCATGGCGTCAATTTAGGGGTGCTAAGAACAAAAACTTGATGCGAGCGTCAAAGCCTACATCAAACAACAGTCGTCCAATCGGCCTGAATGGAACAAGAGTGAGAATAAGTATGCTGGATCCAATACATAAGCGAGTGTCTGCAGTCACTGTGACGGCACTGTCACTGCTGCTGTCGGTCTCTGCCAGTGCGGTGCTGCCAAGTGCTGTGGGCGACCAGCGGCTGCCTTCATTGGCGCCGGTACTGGAGCAGGTCACACCATCGGTGGTCAATATTTACACCGAAACCAGAGTGCAGGTCAGCAGCCCGTTTATGGACGACCCTTTTTTTCGCCGGTTCTTTAATCTACCCAATGTGCCACGCGAGCGGGTATCGCGCAGCCTGGGTTCCGGCGTTATCGTGGATGCCGATGCAGGTTATATTCTGACCAATCATCATGTCATCAATGAAGCTGATGATATTGCAGTAACACTGCTGGATGGTCGCAGCTTTGATGCTGAACTGGTGGGCAGTGATGCCGATACCGATATAGCAGTGATTAGAATTGATGCCCAAGGACAGGGTTTGCAGGCATTGTCTCTGAATACTGCCGAGCGTTTAAGGGTCGGTGATTTTGTGGTCGCTGTGGGTAATCCTTTTGGTCTGGGGCAGACGGTGACATCAGGCATTGTCAGTGCGTTGGGACGGGCTGCATTGAACCGCCTAGAGTTTCAGAATTTTATTCAGACAGATGCTTCGATTAACCCTGGTAATTCGGGGGGTGCGCTAATCAATCTGAATGGTGAACTGGTTGGCATCAATACAGCCATCTTTACCCCCAGTGGTGGCAATGTCGGTATTGGCTTTGCCATCCCGGTCAGCATGGCAGAACGGGTGATGCAGCAATTAACCGAGTACGGTGTTGTCAGACGCGGTACTTTTGGCCTGGAAACACAGGATTTAACTCAAGAGCTGGCCGCTGGTTTTGGCCTGGACATCAGCCGTGGTGCGGTAGTGGCCCGGGTATTGGAGCAGACACCTGCAGATGAAGCTGGCATAAAGGCGGGTGACGTTATTATCGAAGCCAATGGTGAGCCTGTCCGAAACGCGCAGACGCTGACCAATATTGAAGGTTTGACCTTATTGGGTGAGTCAGTAGAAGTGGTGTATTTGCGTGATGGTAGCGAACGTCAGGTTCGACTGGCCACTGCGGTACCACCCAATCGACATGTGCCGGGTGGGTTATTGCATCCAAAACTGGCGGGTATGACTCTGGATGCTGTGCCAGAGCGTTCACGTTTGACCGGTGCTTTAATTGAAGCCATAGAAAGTGACAGCCTGGGCGCCAGTATTGGTTTGCGCGAAGGCGATGTGATTACTGCGGTGAACCGCGTACGTGTGAATGGTATTGAGCGATTACGTGATTTGTTAGAAGACATTGGTGGCCGGGAGCGTTTGCGGTTACAGATTCAGCGCGGTCGGCGAGCGTATCTGGTGGATCTAGATTAGCACTCCGATTGATTAACAAACAAAAATCATCCACAGCCTCTGATGGGTTTGGTGGTTGTAGCGGTCGTCAGTCTTAGCGCCGCCAATCGATACCCACGAACAGCGTAGTGCCTTGTCCGGGGAAATAACGGAAGTTGCCGAAAGCAAAATCAGCCCGTTCTGCATAACGATTATTAAACAGGTTACGAACACGGGCGTGCAAACGCCACTCAGGATGAAACTGCCATGCACCCCTTAAATGCACCAAAGCATGTCCGGGGTATCTGGCAGTATTTGCAGCATTTAAAAAATAACCATCCAGCCATTCAAAGTCGATACCCAAATTCCAGCTTTGCTGAGGTTGCCAGTCAAGCTGAGCATAGCCCTGCCAAAGCGGGGCGGTATCGACCTGGTTGCCTGCAATCAATGCTTCACCGGAACCAGCCGCACTGTCTGAGGCGTATTCATGATCTGCATAGCTACCACTGAGTTGTGCCTGTAAATTAGCGAGAATGCTAAACCGTGCCAGCCACTCCACACCCACCGCACGGGTTGCCGCATCGGTGACATTAAAACCATCGGAATTACGAAATATCTGATCGCGGGTGCGCTGATAAAAACCGGTCAAAGCATAAGCCCACCGTGCCTGTCGGCCGATGAGTACTGTGCTCTGGCCATTGATGCCAACACTGACACTGTCGAGTGTTTCGCTGTCCAGATCAGCCACAGTCTGGCCATTTTGTAAACGATACAGCTCGGTGGCCTGGGGAGGGCGGAAGCCACGGGCGATACGGGCGCTCCAGCGTGTGCTGTTATTGCTGCTCAATGGTCCGGAAATCGACACAGAAGGGGCAATATCAAAAAAATCATCGCTGCGATCGGCCGGACGGGTAAACAGACAGCCACCAAAGCCACACTGTGTACCGTCATCGCGGGTATTGCCATCCAATAAATTATTGGTGTAGTCATAACCCAGCCACTGCAAACGAAAACCGGCATCCAGATTGATTCGGTTGGCAAACTGGTGCTCAAAACGCAGCCAGCCGCTGGTGCTATAACCAATCACATCATAATCGTAGTGTGCGCCGGCAGGGCGGGTTTCGACCAAAAATGCCGAGGGACTATCCACCGGGCCATCCTGGAATTCCTCCAGAAAGCCATCAAACCACTCCACATCCAAACCGATGGTGATGGCGCTGCTGTTCCACCAATGGCTCCAGTCACTGTTCAATCCAACGCTGACCTGACCGTTGCGTTCCAGCGGTTGGCCAGGTAAAAAATGCTGAAGAAATTCAAGACGGCTGCGACGTGCATATGCGCTGATATTCCATTGCGTTTGCTCATCGCTGTGCCATTGCCAGTGATTGATCAGGCGCAGTGCATCGGCTTCACGGAAAGCTTCGGGGTTAACGTTACCTCGTCGTAATTCCGGGTCGAGATAGGCTTCAAAGCCAAAAATAAAACCAGCGGTTTCCTGATCCAGATAGGCGCCATTCAAGCTGGTGGTGACACGTGCCTCACCGACATCGGTTTCGTGTCGTGCATTCAAAAATAAGTGCTGGTAACTTTCCTGATCGCGAAAGCTGCCGCTGTCGGTATAACTGATGCGACCACCAAAGTTCTCATTGGCAGCACCAAGCCGCAGGCGATAAAAATCCTGCTCACCGATTTCCAGACCAGCGTGTGTCTGGGGCCGTAAGTCCAATGGCGCTTGTGATACATCAATCACGCCATGCAAAGCATTGGCACCATGCTGTGGCAGGCCCGGCCCGGCCAGTACATCGACTCGTTGAGCCGCGGCAAGATCCACTTCAAACAGTTGGTTGACATTACAAAACCCGGCAGGCCGAATGGCAACCTGGTTTTCCAGCATCAAAAAAGCACCGCATGCTCCAGCGCCGGTCAGCACCGGTGAACGAATGGCCGTCAGATGCTCCTGTCCGCTGCCGCGACTGATCCACACGCCGGGCAATGGAGCAAACAACTCCTGGGGATGCTGTGGCTGGCGCAATTCGATGTCTTCGCTATCCAGGCTGCTGCTGCCAATGTCCTGACTGCTCAAGTTGCGGACTGTTACCTCAATAAGCGGTAAATCAGTGGCTGGTGAGTCGGCTGCAATGGGTGACTGCAGGCTGGCGATAAGCAGGGCATCGATAATGGTTGCGAAGATCATGGTATGAGGAGTCTAACCACGCGTGGATTATTAGCAAGTGCTGGTGGTAAGAATATTCATAGACAAAACGAATATACGATCCTTGGTAAACGCATCGTTTGTCGATTAAAGATAAAACTGTCGCTTAAACCATCCCCCCCGTTTCGGCATCTTGTATTACAGTATGAGTTCCTTGGCCAACACAATACCCATGCCCACAAGCTGGACAAAGCTGAAAACGGTATCGAGTCATTCGCAAACTGCAGAGCAACCGGTGCCTTATGATGCAGCCGATGAAAGTAGCTTGATTGCTGCCAGTCAGCAGGGTGATTGCACCGCTTTTGGGGTTTTGTATCGTGTCCAGCGAGACCGTATTTATGCTTTGTGCTGGCGCATGTGTGCCGGTGACCGGGCACTGGCTGAAGATTTAACACAAGATGCATTTGTGCAGGCCTGGCGAAAACTTGGCAGCTTCCGGGGGGATGCCAAATTTAGCACATGGTTACACCGGTTGGCTGTGAATGTGGTACTGGGTGATAAACGCAGACAGTCGCGACGTTTACAAACGGTCAGCGATGACCAGCAAATCAGTGAATCCACACAAGGGGCGCCGGACTGGCAAGGCGGTGATCAGGATTTGGAGCAAGCCATTGCCCGTTTGCCTGAGCGCGCCCGCACTGTACTGATATTAAATGCATTGGAAGGTTACACTCATGCAGAAATCAGTGCGGTAACTGGTATGGCAGAGGGCAGTTCCAAAGCACAATTGCATCGTGCTCGGCAATTGTTGCAGCAATGGTTAGATGAGTAAGGGGAAGAGTGTGTAAACTCTGGGAAACAAAGATGATGAATGAACAACAAAACAATCAGATGCTGGATCAACGTTTGGCGTCACTGAGCCGCAAGGTCACTCCGGAGAGTGATTTGTGGCCTGGTATTGAACAACGAATCAAAGCGGATGTACTGCAGACGGATAACACTGACGCGAGATACCAAAACAGCGGACAACGCCGTGGTTGGTGGGCATTAGCCGCAGGTGTATTGATGCTGGTTGGTGCCAGTCAGATCTACCGATATATAGGTTCGGGCCAGGAAAGAGCATTTGATGAAATTTTGATCGCCAATGCGAACCTGGAATTACAGGCACTGGATCAAATGTTGTCTAACCCGGAAAGCACGCCTGATCTATTGATTGCCAGTCTGCCTCAAGGGGGCTGGCGAGTTGTGCCGACCAGTACATCGGTAGCAGCGACTCAAATTTGGCAACCTGAATTAATGGCGGGCTTACAGGAAAACCAGCAGGCCATCGTCAGTCTGCGCGCAGCATTGCAGCAGCAGCCACAGCGCAGCAGTCTATTACAGCAGTTAGCCAGGGCCGAGCGCCGCCAGCATCGTTTATTGCGTCAATGGGTGGGCTTCAACGTTTCCGGCATAGCTGGCATCCAAGTAACAAACACCACGATTTTTTCTGGAGATCAACATGTATAACAAGTTCGTATTAACGGTCATTATTGCCACATTGGCATTGGTGACGACTTCTGCTACTGCAGGTCCCAGCGTGGATGAGCGTCGCTCGATGGATGCTACAGGTGAACTAAGCCTGAGTGTAGTCGAAGGAGAATTAATGGTTCGTGGCTGGGACAATGACAGTTTTGAACTGACCGGTGAGTTAGGCAGTGATAAACACAAAGTGGTTATCACTGGCGATGAAGACGATTGGGATATCGAAGTGCGCCAGGATGGTAACTGGAGCTGGGGCAGAAAAAGCAAGGGCCGCACAGATCTGGTCTTAAGCGTTCCTCATGCCGCCAAAATCAATGTGGAGGCAGTCAGCGCAGAAGTTGAGGTTGAAGGCCTGGATGGTGATCATCTGGGTATTGAAACTGTCAGTGGCGATGTGGATGTTGTCGTGTCGTCTGCGCACCTTGATCTGGGCAGTGTCAGCGGTGATCTTGATATTCGCGGAGATGGCAGCCGTTTGGAACTGGAAACGGTCAGTGGTGATGTTCGGGCCAGTGGTATTGTTGAATCGGCAGAAATCGAATCAGTATCAGGCGATCTGCGCTTAAGCGCCAGTG
Organism: Wenzhouxiangellaceae bacterium; assembly: GCA_965230265.1. GTDB lineage: Bacteria > Pseudomonadota > Gammaproteobacteria > Xanthomonadales > Wenzhouxiangellaceae > JAJFKX01. The sequence goes on from OZ245999.1 coordinate 275,357, forward strand.
ATCTGGAAGATTTGCACGCCAGTACTGTATCGGGTGATGTGATTATAGATACCAATCTTGTCAGTGGTGCGCGGGTTGGTTTGGACACTCATAGCGGCGAAATCGATTTGATGCTGCCTGCCGGTACCCGTTTTGATCTGGACAGCGATACTTTTAGTGGCGATGTAGACAATGAATTTGGTTCGGACAGCAGCAGTGATATCAGTATTGATGCAGAAACGTTCAGTGGCAATATTACGATTAAGAGAAAATAATGATTAAGAGAAAATAATCGTTAGATCAAAAGGCACTGTTAACTTAAATGCTCCCGGTGGCGCGCAGTCTGCGCGCCATCAAAACAAACCACAAAGCACCGCTACTTGATAACAACAACGGTAACACCAGGCTGTAGCGTTGCGCGCCAGGTGAGTACCATTTCAATAATTCGTAGATCAACACACCTATCGCTGGAGTGAACAAACCACGGATACCGGTCAGGGTGACATGCACGCCCATATACAAAGCCGAGCTGTGGTCACTGGAAAAATCGTTATGTCCCAGGTTCCAGCCCAATACACCACCGGCAAATGCCACCCCGTAAGCGACACTGCCAACCCACAGCAACCATTGCCAATGAAAAATACATGCCAGGCAAAAACAGCCGATGGCAATCACAAACCCCCAGCTTTGACGAGCGCGGTACAAGACAATATGACGATTATCCAGTAACCGTGCCCACCAGGGCACAAATACCGCCAGCAATAGCAGTGGCAGCGAAGCTGTGATAAATACCTGTGCGGTTCGACTGAGTCCAAACTGATCGTTTAGCAAGATAATCAATGGGGCGGTCACCATTAAATTACCGCTGCCAAACATAAACATGGCCTGCATATAACGGCGGAAAGGTAGATCATCGGCCAATAGCCTGAAAAAGCGTTTGAACAGATAACGCAAAGGCTCACGGCTGGCATCGCTGCGCTCTTGTTTTAGTATCAGGCCATGATGGCGCATCCGCCCACGTCGATAGACAATGGCGGCCGCTAACCCAGAAATACCTGCCAACAGCCAAAGCCAGCGGGCCAATGGTTCATTGACATCCAGCAGCCAGCCCAACAATGCAGAGCTCACCGCGATCAGCAGTGAAGACAGCGTTGTCATTTGACCGGTAATACGGGCACGTATAGAGCGAGGGAAGTTAGCTCGCCATACCGTGGCACGCACGGTAATGGCAGCAGACCATAACATTCTGGCGGCGATCATTGCTGTGGATAAAAGCAGTAATCCAGCCAAAGTTCGTGGTGCCAGAGCAATGCAGAATACGCATAGGCTACTGGTTAACATCAACCACGAAAGCAACCGAATCTTGTCACGGCCACGCGCCCAGTTGGCGAATGCAAAGCTGATAATATTAGCGAACGCCGGTGCGCCAGAAACCGCTGCAACAGCCAGATTGACCACGGTTGGAGCAGTCACGTCGGTGTATAAATTCTTAACCAGTACACCCAGCAGGCCACCCTCTAATGCACCCAGGGTGATAGAAATCAGCGCCCAGCTGATGGTTTCTGTCGGCACCAATGCACGTACCATCAATGGGAGGTTGGCATATTTGGTGTGCGTAGCAGAATGGTTCATGATGCTAAGAGTAAACTATGCGTTCAATAAAAGTGACAGAAAAACAGTGTTGATGGAAAAGCAAAAGCAAGGTAACCAATTAACCAGGTTGTTGCTGGCAGGCAACGCAGGCAGTGACCATTGTCAACGACTGCAGACAACCATCCTGGAGGCCATACCTTTGGCCCGTGCGATGCAATTGCAGGTTGTGAAAGTGGATAACGATAGCGGTTTGCACCTTTTCGCACCGTTGCAGCCTAACTCAAACCATACCGGTAGTGCATTTGGTGGTGCGATAGGCAGCTTGTTGATTCTGGCTGGCTGGGGGTGGATGCAGCTGGCCAATGAATCTGTTGGTTACAGTCGTGATGTGGTCGTGCAACATACTCAGGGACATTCCCGATGGCCTTGTGATGATGATTTGAATGTTATTTGTCCGGCTCCCTATGATTCAGACTGGCAACGGTACTGTAAGATCTACAAAAAGCACGGTCGTGCGCGTTTAAAGCTGCAACCACAATTGATAAAAGCCGATGGCTCAGTTGCATCCAGCCTGGTGGCAGAGTATGTTTCTACTGATTCAAGTTTTCATGATACCCATGTATAAAATCAAACCTTATATTAGCTGGCCGCTTATTCTGTTAATCGGCATATTGTCGGTAAGCTGCGGCACTCTACCCAAAGACCGAAAACAGGAAGAAACGCTAAACCTGTTTCGTCAGACTTTGCGCTTCAGCGAATTTGAAGCGCTGCTGGGGTTTATGGATACTGAATATCTGGAAGAAAACCCGATCACGCGTTTGGAGATTAATCGCCTGAAACAGTTTCAGGTATCGGGTTACAAAGTACGCAGCGTGGTCGCCAGTGAAGATGGCGAAACGGTGAATCAGGTGATCGAGCTGCGGTTTTACAATGTTCGTACAGCTGCCGAACGGCAGGTGTTGTATCGTGAAGAATGGCGCTGGCATGAGGATCTTAAGGCCTGGCGGTTACACTCCGGCTTGCCCAAGGTGACAGCCGGCCGCTAGGCTTTGACAAAGTAATATCGGGAGTTTTTATGGCTACAGCTAAAAAAACCATTGCGGTAGTGAACCCCAAAGGTGGTTGCGGTAAAACCACCATTTCCACCAGTTTGGCGGCCTGGCTGGCCTATGATTACGAGGTTGCATTGGCTGATCTGGATTTACAACGCTCAGCCACCGACTGGCTGGAAATGCGTGTACCGGAGAACCCAGTAATCCATGCTGCCACAGTCGGCAGGTGGCCACCCAAGCCCCCCACGGATGTCGATTATTTGGTCATAGATGCACCGGCTGGTGTCACCGAGAAGAAGCTGACTCAGCTGTTGACCATGAGCAATAAAATCCTGGTGCCACTGTTGCCCTCACCGATTGATATGCGCACCGGATGGCGTTTTCTTGAGCAGTTGTTTCAATTGCGCAAACAATGTAAATCGCGTTGCAAAATTGGTCTGGTCGCCAATCGGGCCAAAACCTGGACTTTGATTTACCGGGAATTGACTGGTTTTATGGATCAGATCAAGGCGCCTTTTGTGGCGCACCTGCGCGAGTCAGTAAACTATATTCGCGCAGCCGAGTCAGGCCTTGGTGTAGCCGAGTTGCCTTATTACAAGAGCCAAAAAGACTGGGAACAGTGGGAGCCTCTGGTTCAGTGGGTGAAAAGCCGTTAGGCGTTTGGTCGGTGCAAATTTCTAATCGGTTTGGATACGGCAGAGTAAACAGAAGCAGGTCGGCTTAGGCGTGGCCGTAAGCCGACAATGGAAAGTTGGCTTGCTTTCAGTGATTCAATTGGAAAGGTGTTGTCGGTTTACGAGCCGATGGCTCTAAATTGACCTACTTCGGCGCGAGGCACTGCGCTGGCCTGACTTTGTTTGTAATTTACGGGCACAACTTGATTAGCTCAAGTTAAACCGCATCTAGTTTTTATTCCTTGCATATCAGGAGTCAGCATGAGTCTGTCTGAATCGCTTCGTAGCAAAATTGAACAACAAATCGCCAGTGACCGTGTGGTGTTGTATATGAAAGGCACACCCCAGCAGCCGCAATGTGGTTTCTCCGCTAAAACTGCGGGTATTCTGGATGGTCTGGTTCCATCTTATGCCAGTTTCAATGTATTGGCTGATGAGGAAATCCGGCAAGGTATAAAACGCTATAGCGATTGGCCAACCATTCCACAACTGTATGTGGACGGCGAATTACTGGGTGGCTGCGATATCATCACCGATATGTACAACAGTGGTGAGTTACACCAGGTGCTGGGGCTGGATGCACCTGATCGTAGTCCTCCGGAAATCACCATCAGTGATCTTGCAGCCGAAAAGATCAAAGCCGGTATGCAAGATCATCAAGGCCTGGCACTGCATATGAGCATTGATGCTGACTGGCAGCCGCAGTTCGGCCTGCAGCCTGCGCAAGGCAATGAAATCAGCAGTACCTCCAATGGCATTACGTTGTTGTTTGATTTGCAGTCAGCCCAACGGGCACGGGGCGCAACAATTGACTGGGTAGAGGCACTCGATGGCAGTGGTCTGGATGTGACGCTGCCAGCAGCACCGGCTCCAGTTAAACCCATGCAGGCCAGTGAATTAAAACAGGCGATTGACAACGGCACGGCGCCGTTGCTGGTTGATGTTCGTTCAGAAACCGATCGCAATAATGTGCCGAGTATTACCGGTGCATTGGTTTTGGATCGGGACACTTTGACCGAACTGCAGGCGCGCGCCAAAGACACGCCGATGGTGTTCGTCTGTAATGTTGGCAACAGCAGCCGTGGTGCTGCCGAGCATTTCCGCAAACAGGGCTTTACCGAAATCTACAATCTGGAAGGCGGTATGCGTGCCTTCACTGAGCTTAAAGCTTAAAGCTGGCAATCACCGGTGCATGATCAGAGGGCCGCTCCCATTTGCGCGGCTCTTTATCAACAATGCTGGAGACACAGCGTTCTGACAGGGCTTTGGAAGCCAGTACCAAATCAATACGCAACCCCATATTGCGACGAAAGGCCGCTTGACGATAATCCCACCAACTAAAGGTGTCCGGTTCTTGTTCAAATTGTCGGAAGGTGTCTGAAAAACCCATATCCAGCAGTCGTTGTAAGGCATCACGTTCTGGTACGGAGCATAAAATTTTATCGCGCCACTCGTCTGGGGCATGAATATCGGCATCTTCAGGGGCAATATTGAAATCGCCCATGACCACAATATGCTCATGTTTTTGAACTTCAGTTTCTATCCAGTCGTTGACGCGTTTTAACCAATCCAGTTTATAGTCATATTTTTCATCACCAACCGCTTTGCCGTTGACCACGTATAGATTAATCACCCGGATACCGTTAACGGTTCCCGCAATAATCCGACGATGCTCATCGGTGACATTGGGCGGGTCGGTAATGATGTCTTCTGCCGGCGTTTTGCTCAGCAGGGCTACACCGTTATAAGTGGGTTGACCGCTGAAGGCTACCTGGTAACCAGCCTGCACAATATCGTCGGCTGGAAATTTATCATCGCGTAGCTTGGTTTCCTGCAAACCCAGGACATCCACCGGACTATCTTCCAGCCATTGCAGCACATGCGGCAGTCGGACATTCAGTGAGTTGACATTCCAGCTGGCAATACGGATGGTTTCGCTCATTCTTCTTCCTCCCACTTATAATCAAAGGTAATTTCTTCGTCTTTGTGAATGGTGCGCAATGCATACAAATCGGCGTTCCAAAAATCAGCGTTAGGCTCATCAGAGTGATTCAGAAAACGCATTTCATTCTGACCATCGATGCCTTCCCATTCGCCGCTGTGTTCATCCACCAGCCACAATACGTGCATACCATCTTCATCGGTAGCGCGGCCCTGGTAAGTGCCGACCAGCTCACCTTCCTGGATGGTGTCACGGGCAAACAGTCCGCGCCCATGGATTGGTGAGTCAGACACATAAGCCAATGGATTGCGGTCGTATATATGGGTTTTTTTGCGGGATTTTTTCTTTGGCATGGTGTTGGAGTTAGACGATAAAAACCGCTATCTTAGCGGTATTACGCGTTCAGTGAAAAATCCATGCTCAAAACGCCCGACAATATTCAGCTGAGTTTGCTGTCTTTTCAGCAAATGTCCGGTCCACAAATGTACGCCATGCTGCAATTGCGTTCAGAGGTATTTGTGGTTGAGCAGCAATGCATTTACCAGGATATTGATGGCTTGGATCAATTGGCGATGCATCTGTTGGTGAATGATGCTGCCGGCTCTATTGTTGCTTATGCACGAATATTACCGCCGGGCGCCGCGTATGCCGAAGCCGCCGTTGGCCGGGTGCTGACCAGCGAAGCCTGGCGCGGTCGCGGTCATGGGCGCTGGTTTATTCAACAGGCCGTGTATTGCACTCAACAACTTTATGGTGAACAACCCATACGTATTGGTGCACAGCAGCACCTACAGCGGTTATATCAGGACTGTGGGTTTGTCACAGTAGGGGAGCCGTATGATGAGGACGGCATTATGCATGTGCAAATGTTATTGAACTAGGGTGTGTTAACACTCATTGAAATGTCACTTGGTGTTAACAAACTCTGGCAGGTCAATCTGCCTCTGAGACAGAGGCAGACAGGCAAATTCAATTTTATTTAAATAATGAGAACCCGGAGGTGGAGCTGCCGCCAGAGCTTCTGCGAGAACCGCGGCTACTGCGACGACGGCGGCGCATTCTGGAGTGCAGTTCCTTGCGTCGGCTTTGCATCCAATCGGTTTTGGCCATTTCGCTAACTTTTTCACCGCGCCGGGTGGCTTCTGCCTTACGGAAAACGCAAAAATCGTCATAGGCTTCAATTTCAGGTTTCAGCTCACGACAGATCAGCTCAATCATAATCGCATCGTCCAGGTAACCCAGGCCTGGGATGTTATCCGGAATCAAATCTTCTGGATCGGCAAAGTATGCCAATGCGCTTAATACCCGGCCGCGTTCTGGTTGTTCCAAACCCCAGCCTTCATCCTCCAGCATAGCAATCAGCATTCTCAGCTTTTCGATACGCTCACTGATAAAGTCCGGTGTCTCGGCTTCAGCAACCTCTTTCAATACGCCCTTTGCCTGGGACAAAATGACATCAGGCTCCAGTGACTTCATGGCGCCACTGGCTTTGGTCATCGCTTGTTTGAAATGTTTCAAATCTGATTCAGACAGATCAAAGGTAATTCTCATGCTCATGATGATTATCCGTAGTTATTTATGCAGCAGCCTCAGCGCGATTATACGTGCAGTGCTCCGTTTGTGCGAAAGCTGGATTATGCGTCAGCCAATAAAAATTCATTACGCTACGTTAGCGAGATGCCGGAATGCCGTCAAATGTTATCAGTTTAGCAAGCGAACAAGCTGTGCTTGACCGGCTTTTCAGGCACGTACACCGGTGGTAACAAACAGACCTATCACGCAAGCCAGGCCCAACATCCAGAATATTGAGCGCAAGTTTGACCAGTCTTTGAGATAACAAATACCGTAAATAACCCGCGCGACAATAAAGCCAATGGCATAGGTATCTATTAGCGATTGCTCGATCAACAGTTGCTGGGCAATGATGACCGCCGCCGCAAATGCTGGAAAAGCTTCGAATGAGTTCAACTGTGCCCAGTGCGCCCGTTGATGATAGCCCGTGACCGATTTCAGGAACTCACGAGGCTTTTGGTTATCGTAAGGTTTCCCGGTATTGGCCTTGGCCAGGCCGATAAACACGTATGGCATCAATGCCGCGGTGAAAACACACCAGTATGCAATTGTCATATTGGTTTCCATGGTTGCAGGTTTTTTTATTGTAGCGGAATTTGTGTACATGACAGCAACGATTAATGCCAGTACTATGGCGCGTTGCGCTTGATCTTAAAGCAGGAATTGCAGGGAATAATGAACAGTTTTACAAGGTTTCTGAGTATAGGTGTGCTCGAAATGATTTTTGTACTGGCGGTGGCTCAGCCATCATCGGCACAAGATCAGACGGATAATGGCGAGCAACCCGACCGGACCGAGCAAGAGCAGCCGGAAACGGTTGATCAACAATCACCTGCACGAGCGATGGAACGTTTGGTAGTGACTGCCGGCCGGCAGGAACAGGCGCTGTTGGAAACCAGTCGCCCAACCACCCTGGTGACAGGTGAAGATTTGCGCAGTATCGGTGCCACCATTGTGACTGATGCATTACGCGGTACACCAGGTGTGTTCGTGCAACAAACCACGCCAGGGCAAGGCATACCCATCGTGCGTGGCCTGAAAGGTTCAGAAGTACTGCATATTGTTGATGGCTTTCGTTTGAACAATGCTTTTTTCCGTAATGCACCCAATCAGTATTTTGCTTTGATCGACCCTTTGAACGTCGATGCCGTCGAAGTGGTGCGTGGCCCTGCTTCGACGTTGTATGGCAGTGATGCATTGGGTGGTGCGGTGCAATTGCTGACCCGTAAGCCAGAAGTGCGTTCAGGCTCGGATCCATGGTACAGCGGTCGGGTAGTGGGCCGTTATGCCAGTGCCAACAATGAGTTTCTGGCCCACAGCGAGCTGGTTGGCGGCTGGGGTGATTCTGCATTGAAAGTCTCGGCCACTTATCAGGATGTTGGTAATCGCCGTACCGGCTTCGGCGAGCGTGTTCGCCCTTCGGGTTACGAAGCCCGTGCCGGCAGCATTACCTATGTCTGGGAGCCATCAGTACGCGATGAAATTACCATTGACGTGCAATACCTGAATCAACCCAATACGCCCCGAATTGATCAACTGGTGGTGGGTTTTGGTCAGGATGAGCCTTCTGCGGAAGTGTTTAACTTTGAACCCAATAATCGCCTGTTCGGCAAATTCCGCTATGAGCGGCTGACCAGTGCTGTGTTTGCGGATCGTTTCGCGGTACAGGTCGGCTGGCAGCAGATCAAAGATGATCGACGCTCTCAGGACTTTGGCGACCCGGTACAGCGTCGCGAGCGCAATGAGAGTGAATTGTTTGGGGTGACTTTTGAGTTCGACAAACAACTGGGTAACCATGTATTGACGTATGGTGCCGAAGCCTATCTGGATACTGTGCGTAGCTTGCGGGTAGAGACCAACCTGGATACCGGTGAGTTTGCTCAGGTTGCATCGCGCTTTCCTGATGGCTCAGAGTTCAACAGTTTTGCCTTGTATTTGCATGATGAATGGCAGATATTGCCGTGGTTACGTGGTGACTTCGGACTGCGTTACAGCTTTTATGATATCGATCTGGCAGAAAACTTTGGCTCACCGGGTGCCTCGATTAATCCTGATGATTTGACCGGCAATGCTTCGCTGATCTGGTCGGTGAATGAGCAAAACCGCATTATCACTGGCGTCAGTCGCGGCTTCCGGGCACCGAATGTGTTTGATCTGGGCGCTTTGGGGGAGCGACCAGGGAACCGCTTTAATATCGCCAATATTGATCTGGGACCGGAAGAAATCATCAGCTATGACCTGGGCTGGCGTTTCCAGAATCAGCATTTGGCCAGTGAATTGTTTTTTTATTACTCCGAAGCCGACAATCTGATCACTTCCGTATTGACTGGCGACATCACTGAAAATGGCCGCGATGTGGTTCAGTCCGAGAACCTGAACAGCGCAGAAGTGTATGGGGTGGAGGCCGGGCTGGAATGGTTTGTCAGCAGCGATTGGACATTCAAGAGCGTATTTAACTATACCCGCGCCACTGAAACCGATGAAGACAATATCACCACACCAGGTGATCGAATCCCGCCATTAAATGCTCGCCTGGCAGTGGTGTGGACACCGAATGCGCAATGGCGGGTGGAACCGTATATTTTTCTGGCAGCCGATCAAAACCGTTTGAGCCCCCGTGATGTGCGGGACAGTCGTATTGATCCCAATGGCACTGATGGTTTCGTGACTTTCAATATTCATGCGACATGGTCACCCAATCCGGCGCTGGATATTCGTTTACGGTTGGAAAATCTGACGGATAATGGTTTCCGTGAGCATGGCTCTGGAATTGATGCGGCAGGGATTAACGCGGCCGTTGAGATTGAGCATCGATTTTAATAACGGATCGTTATTTAATCAGGTTGGGGGCAGACTGTTAAACTGTTGTTTTTTAATATCAGGTTACCTTTATGCATCGCTGCTTTGATCGCTCGTATCTAATTTGTGCTTTGTTACCGTTGAGTTTGGCTTTTTCACTTGTTGCCATTGCTGATGACAGCAAATTTCAACAACAGGCCAAACAGCTGGCAGAACAATATCTGATTGCCGATACGCATATTGATGTGCCCTATCGGTTGCAGCAACAATGGTCTGATGTTACCCAGGCCACTGATGGCGGTGATTTTGATTTCCCTCGCGCTAAAACCGGTGGTTTGGATCTGATATTTATGTCGATATACACGCCCGCTGTCTACGACGAACCGGGTGGGCACTGGCAGTTGGCCAACGTTTTGATTGATGGTGTGGAAGCCTTAGCGGCAAGAGCGCCGGACAAATTCGCTGTGGTGGCTGAGCCGCAGCAGGTAGCCGCAGCGAAAGCAGCCGGTAAGGTTGCATTGGCACTGGGTATGGAAAATGGTTCTCCGATTCGTACGCTGGAGGATGTGCAGTTTTTCCATGAGCGCGGCATCCGTTATGTAACACTGGCTCATAGTTTGAGCAACGCGATTTCTGACTCTTCCTACGATGAAGCCCGCCCCAATGATGGTTTGAGTGACTTTGGTCGTGAAGTGGTGATGGAAATGAATCGCCTGGGCATTATGGTGGACGTTTCACATTTAAGTGACAAAGCCATTGAAGACGTGTTAGCGATCAGCAACGACCCGGTGATTGCCAGTCATTCATCAGCGCGACATTTTACGCCCGGCTGGGAGCGTAATATCAGTGATGAGTTGATCAAGGCCGTGGCCAGCAAGGGCGGGGTGGTGCAAATCAACTTTGGCTCAGCTTTCCTGACTCAGCATGCTCAAGATTGGTATAACGCTTTTGATGAGGCACGCAGTGCGTTTTTGGAGCAACAGCAAGTAGATGCAGACAGCGAAGCAGCCGCTACTTTCTCAGCCAACTATAGAGAGCACCGGCCTTATCCATTTGCTAAGACTGCTGATGTTGTTGAGCACATTGAGCATGTCATCAAGATTGCGGGTATCGATCATGTGGGGCTGGGGTCTGACTATGATGGCGTAGGCGATTCGTTACCGGAAGGTTTAAAAGATGTATCACAATATCCGAATCTGATCGCAGCGCTGCTGGAAAAAGGACACAGTGAATCGGACATCGAAAAAATTCTGGGTGGAAATTTAATGCGGGTTTGGGCAGCGGCCAACCAATAGGCGTTGATTTCGTATGCTTCCCATACGGGTGTATGGGAACACCGATAAACCGTTTGTTCAAACACTACGCGGGTTAATATGCCCCGCAAAATTAATGCCCAAGCTGCTGTATCAGCAGCCATGTTTATAGAGAAGTGATCGTAGCCAGATTCATGTCCTAAGCTTAAAATTGCTGCGCATCGATTCACCGCAGCAAACGAACCGTCAAGCCGATACCTTCTACCGCCAAGACCAATGACCACAAGCCTGTGGTAAATTGCCGCCTGAGTAACACAAAGATTACCGGGAGCCATTCGATGCGCACATATTTCTCGATACCTAAGACCTTAATGATTCATGGTCTGCTGTTCACGGTTATGCTTACGGCATTAAGCGTGGCCGGATACACACAAAACACCGATACAGAAGGTACCAGTAACGACCCGTTTGCCAACCTGGAATGGCGGGCACTGGGGCCGGTAAATATGAGCGGACGGGTAGCCGATGTCGAAGGGGTGGCCGGTGACCCCAACACGGTATATGTTGGCACAGCATCGGGTGGTATCTGGAAAACCGTCAACGCCGGGATGACCTTTTCACCGATCTTTGATGATCAGCAAGTTGCCTCCATCGGCGATCTTGGGATGGCGCCGAATAATCCGGATGTGATTTATGCCGGTACGGGCGAATCCAATGTGCGCAACTCGGTATCGGTGGGCGCGGGTGTTTACAAAACCACCGATGGTGGCGCCAATTGGTCCTTTCTGGGCTTAGAGGATACTCGACATATTTCCAGGGTTCTGGTTTCTGCACATGATCAGGACACGGTGTTTGTGGGTGCATTGGGCAGTATTTACGCACCCAGCGAAGCCCGTGGTGTATTTCGCTCCACTGACGGCGGTGAAAGCTGGGATAAAACACTGTACATCGATGAGTACCACGGGGTGTCTGACATGGACATCGATCCGTCCAACCCCAATATTCTGTTTGCCGGTATGTGGAAGTTTGAACGCAAACCCTGGACGCATCGCTCCGGCAGTGAAAACGGAGGGGTATTTCGCTCTATTGATGGCGGGCAGAGTTGGAAAAAAATTGAAAATGGGTTGCCCAAACTGATTGGTCGCATCGGCGTGAAGATTGCGCCCAGCAACCCCAACGTGGTTTATGTGATCGCTGAATCCGATGAAGGGACCTTGTTCCGTTCGGACGATCGCGGCGAAACCTTTACCAAGGTAACTGACCAGGTCAGTATTGTTTCACGAGGCCTGTATTACACTGACATGCGGGTTGACCCGGCTGATGAAAATCGCCTTTATTCAATTGCCAGTTTATTGCAGCGCAGCATTGACGGGGGCAAAACCTGGGAACGTATCGCACCGAATATACATATCGATTTTCACAGCATGTGGCTCGACCCAAGCAACCCATCACGGATGTGGGTTGGTCAGGATGGGGGTGTGGCTTACTCCCTGAATCATGGCGACAATTGGACACCATCCCGGACCCTGCCGATTGCTCAGTTCTATCAAATATTTGCTGAAAACGGTTCGGGCCCGTTTTATCGGTTAGGCGGTGGTTTACAAGATAATGGTACCTGGATCGGGCCTTCGCGCACACGTGAGTTCGCTGGTGTGTACATCGATGATTGGCATATGTTCAGCTTTGGCGACGCCTATTGGGTGGTGCCGCATCCAACCGATGAGGATGTATTTATCAGTGAGTCTCAGGGGGGCGGTATCTATCGCACCAATCTGGCCAATCGCCAGCAACTGGACATCAATCCGCAAACCCGTCGTAATGATGGCGGACCGGTGGAGGATCTGGAATACCGTTTTAATTGGAACAGTCCGATCATTCAGTCACCGCATGACCCGCTGACGGTTTATTTTGCCGCCAATGTGGTGTTTAAAACCACAGACTTTGGTGATAACTGGGAACAAATCAGCCCAGACTTGACCACCAATGACCCGGAAAAACAAGGACCAGCAGGGGGGCCAGCCTGGTATGAAAATACTGTTGCCGAATGGCATACCACCATTATTAGTCTGGCAGAGTCACCGCATACTGCTGGTGTGTTATGGGCAGGAACGGACGATGGCAATATCCAGTTAAGCCGTGATGGAGGTGATAGCTGGAGCAAACTGGGCCGGCCTTCCGGTATTGCTGAGTTTTCACCGGTTTCTCATATCGAACCATCAACAACGGCTGCCGGTGTGGCCTATGTCTCATTTGACCGGCATATGTTCGATGACTATCGCCCACACATTTACCGCACCAGTAATTTCGGAAGAAGCTGGAGCCGGATTACCGATGGTCTGCCAGATAATGCCTGGGTTTGGGTGGTGCGCGAAGACCTGCGCAATCCCGATGTTTTGTATGCCGGCACAGAGTTTGGCTTATTTGCCTCTCATGATGCAGGCGATAACTGGCAGGAACTGGACATGAAGAATCTGCCGACTGTGGCTATTCATGACATTGTCCAGCACCCACGTCGCAATGACCTGCTGCTGGGTACTCATGGACGGGCCATCTGGATGCTCGATGACATCACGCCAGTTCAACAATGGAATGATGATGTGGAAGAGTCTGATGCCCATCTTTTCCCGGTAAGAGATACTTATCGCCATGCACGGAGTTTTACCCGTTATGGTGAGGGCGACCACCGCTGGGTGACGCCTAATCCAGCCTATGGTGCATTGTTAACCTATGTGCTAAACGATGTGCCACAGCCACAAGAAAATGAAGAAAGTGAAACTATCAAGTCCGATGATGACTGGCTGACACTGGAAATTCTAAACAATGATGGTGAGGTGATTCGTACCATTAAAGATGCCCCGAAAGAAAAAGGCATGAACCGCATCGCCTGGGATTTACGAATTAACCCGCCAAAATATCGCACCGATGATACCGGCGGTGGTTTATTCGGTGGTCCCGCCTCCGGACCGGAAGTGTTGCCCGGGCAATATACGGCGCGATTAACGGTCAACGAAAGCACCTATAGCCAGGCGATTAATGTCAGTATCGACCCAGCATTGCCCACCGAGACTGATGGCTTACAGGCAGAATTTGATGCTGTGAAAGATGTTAACGTGATGCTTTCTGAGGTTAACAACCGTTTGCGTTTGTTGGATGCCATCAAAGTACAGTTACAAGAACGCCAACAAAATCTGAAGTCGGTAAAACGTGAACTGCCTGACGACGTTCAGCAAAGTTGGAAGAGCTTCGCCAAAGCCATTGATGAACAGATCAGCGGTATCGCTCGCGAAGAAGGCAAACCCATATGGAGCCAGTCGGTCAGACTGGTTGAACAGTTGCAGGGCTTAAACGGCACGCTCAATGGTCAGTTCCGTGCGCCCAGTGCAGCGCAGCAAAGTTACCTGTCCGATCTGAGACAGGACTATCAGCAAGCGATGCAACGGGTTGATGGTTTTCTTGACGAACAGGTGGCCGGGTTTAATCAATTGCTGTCTGATAACCAAGTACCATCGCTGATTGTCGAGTTAAGTGATGACTAGTTGGCACTTTATAGATTTGACTTATCAGTCAATACTGAAAGCTGGTTAGTGTAAACGCTATCCAGCTTTTCAGGAGGATTGATGAATGAGTTCTGCTTATCGTTGTGGCGCAAGTTTACCCACCAGCCCAACCTGCGTCGGGTACCATTGCCAATCAGAAGAAGTTAAGAAACGCAATAAGCTCAGGCTGTTGCGCATGTGGCGACTAAGACGTCATGCACAGCTTTATAACAGTGCGCACAACCGTGTTTCAACCCATATTAAAAATGGCAACTGGCGTGGTTGATTCAGCGTGTAACTTTTACACCCTTCTTTAAAAAACCATCATCAAAAATATACAGCGGTCATCTGGGCATGCATGACCGCTGTTAGTCTTGGAGAAATATCCTGTTGCCGATTTAATAAAGAAACTTCGGTGGTTCCAAAGTGACTTTTTTCGGTACGGCTTCCCCACGCATAAAACGCAAAATGATGTCGCTGATTTCAGGTGCCTGCATAAATACGTTATGACCACCGTTCTCAACCACTACCCTTTGCACGGCAGGGCCACTGATTGCTTCAACCGCTGCTGTTGGATAAGTGCGACCATCCAGGGTGCTGGATAAGATAAGGGCTGGTACCTTGGTTTTGACAGCTTGACGAAAATCATCACCCAGATCACTTAAGCCAAATGCACCGGCCAGGTGCGGCATTGGGAAATTCAACAGATCACCCAGTAGTGAGGATTCAGCCTGCTGGCGTACCAGGGCTAAGCGCTGATCCGAAATGCCCGACATAATATCCATGGCTTCTGACATGCCGCTGAATGAAATCGGATCACGGCGCAGGTTTTCATAAATAAATGGGGCGATATGGCTCAAGTCGCCCGCTGCTGCCATCGCATACAACGCTGGTAAACGTGCTGCACTGGCAGGGTCGGCAATTGAAAATGAACTGACCAACTGCATTTCCAGTTTGCCAACACTCATGCTGACGGTTTCACCGGATGAACTGGTAAAAGTGGTTTCGATGGGTTGGGCGTCAAGCTGAGTGTGTACGCTGCGCATCAAGCCAGCAAGATCCGGGAAGGCCTTGGCCGCACCGGGGTCATTATTAATGGCAGTTTGCAGCCGCCGAAAGTACGCATCGGTCCGGGCCGGTAGTTTGACGGTTGCATCCAGACCTTCAATAGCGGTTAATACTATTCGCTCGATATCATCTGGCATGACCTTAAGCACGGCCATGGCCAGATGGGAACCATAACTGATGCCCCACAAGCTGAGCTTTTCGGAACCCAGTGCTTGCCGCAGGGCTTCAATATCACGTGCGCTTTCTAATGTGTTGTAGCCTGCCAGGTCAACCCCTTGTGCTTTCCAGAATGCGCTACACTCATCTGCGGCTTTGCGCATTACCGGAATGGAGCTCTCAACCGATAAGGGTTGATCCAGGGGGAAGCGATATTCTGTTTGGCATTCAGGGATGTGGTTTGACCAACCCGTACCGCGTTGATCAAAAGCGATAACATCACCGAACTCACGCATTGCCATAAACAATGCAAACCGCCGTCCGCGGGCGGTACCTACACCAGAGCCACCAGGGCCTCCAGCAAGATACACAATCGGAGAACCGGGATTATCACTGGTCGATTTAAAACGAACAAATTGTAATTCGATATCGCGGGCATTCGGATTGTTGCGATTCTCAGAGACTTTGTACGAGCCTCGTTCTGCGGCAACTGTAGTGCCATCCGAAGATTCAAATTGATAAGGTTCAAAAGTGATTTCAGGTGTGCCGGCATAGAGGCCAACCGAAGTAACCAGCCCAGCCAACGAGGGCAAAAGATAGTGACGCAAGCTTGTAAAAGTCATGATTCAATCTCGATTGTAGTCAAGTGCACGATAACCACCTGTTTTTGATTATTCAGCCAGATTTCGGCGGACGGTCACAAGTGTTCGGTCGGCGGTATCATTCTGCGCTGTCCAGCAGGCTAAAATAGCTTTATGTTGATTCGATTGATAATGGTCGCCTTTGTGGTGGTGGCATTGACCATGTCATCCAATGCTCAACAGCAGCCAAAATTTATCCAGGTTGTTGAGCAGGCAACGGTGTGCTTTAGTGAAGTCACTGCACCACCAGACTTTGATGCCAGTGATTGTAGGCTCAACGAGCTACATGAGATAAACCCCCAGGGACGTGTGATCTGGATTAAAGCCAGCATTGAGTTACCCTCTGAATGGATGGCCACCGGAACGCCGCTGGCTTTACATCTGGGTGCATTGGCTTCAAGTCAATTTTATTGGAATGGTGAGCGGGTGGGGAGCAATGGAACGCCTGGCGTATCAAAAGCACAGGAAACTCCCGGAAAGCTGGATGCGGCAGTATTCATACCACAGCATTTATTGACAGCAGGGGAAAATCAACTGGCTATAAAAATGTCCAGTTTTCATAACTTCATCCAGGTATATACCCCGCTTCATTATTTATATGTAGCTGCAGCAAGTCCGAGAACCTCTCCGCTTAGCTTTTATTATGCGCCGGCTTTGCTAACGGCTGGTGCATTTGTGTTGGCGGCGGTGTATTTCGGTCTTATTTCGGTCACAGATCGACGTCGGTCTGGAACAGTGCTAATTGCGTTGATGGCATTGCTTGCAGTGGGTCAGTTAGGTGCTGAGTCATTGAGAGGTGTTGTCAGCTACTCGTACCCTTGGCAGATCTGGCGGTTGATTGGCGTGATGTTTTGCGCGATTGGTTTTGCGTTAATTATGCTGACCTATGTAACAAGGCGTTTTCAGCCAAAATACTGGAAGGTTTTGCTGGCTTCTGCAATAGCTGTGATTGTAGTGATTGTCATGTTTTTTCCAGGCTTTGATTTTAAGACATTATTCAGTTTGACGGCACTTTGTTTAATGGCTTTGGTGAGTGTGATCAAACCTGTTTTGCGAGGTGTTAAGGGTGCGTTGATTACTGCGGGTGCGCTGATCGGTTTTCTTATTTTGATAATTGTGGATCAACAGGCTTTTCTGGATCGTACATTTTATTTTGCTGCAGCCATGCTAACGGTGGCTTTGTTTGTCGATCAGGCACGGGAAATGCGTCGCATACATGCGGATAGACAAATGATCCGCAGTCGCGCTGAACGACTGGAGCTGGAATTGTTGCGTAGACGTATTGCACCGCATTTTCTGATGAATACGCTAAATGCTTTGACCGAATGGGTTGAATCGGATCCAGCCACTGGCGTCAAAATGATCGATGCACTGGCCGAAGAGTTTCGCCTGCTAGGACAGATGAGTCAGCGGGCTCTTGTTCCACTGGCTGATGAAGTGGCGTTGTGTCAGCGCCATTTGGAAGTAATGTCTTACCGGGTTGACCGAAGCTTTTCGATGGCGGTTGAAAATATTGATGAAAAACTGGCCATTCCACCAGGCATTGTGCATACGCTGATTGAAAATGCATTTACACACGGTCGCTTTGTTGATGGTGCTCAATTTACCCTAAAGCAAAGCAAAACCGATGGACAGACGGTGCTGACCCTGATAACACCACCGGTTGATGCAGTGCGTAATATTGATGGGGAATCTGGTGGTGAAGGTCTGGCGTATGTGCGCAAACGTCTGGCTTCTGCATTTGGTGCTTCGGCATCTTTTGTAGATGGGCCTGGAACAGAGGGTCGCTGGATATCGCGAATTTCCTTCTCTGGAACCGATAGTTGAATGTTTTAATCGTTGAAGATGAGGCGCCTGCAGCAAGGCGGTTGCGTCGATTGGTTGCCAATGAACTGGCGATGGATATTGATGATATTGTTTTGGCTGATACCTTGGACAAGGCTTGCCGGTGTTTGGCCGAAACACCAATAGAATTGTTGTTGCTGGACCTGGATCTTTCTGGCCGCGATGGTTTTGAGGCTTTGCGCAGTGTTGGGGAAAATCAGCCAGCAACTGTAATCGTATCTGCCAATGTAGATCGTGCGCTGGAGGCTTTTGATCATGACGTCATCGATTTTGTTTCAAAACCCGTATCGGCAGAACGGTTATCCCGTGCATTGAATCGTGTGCGTGAAGCGCGCAGTGAGGAAATGCGTTTGATGATTCGTTCGCTTGGATGCACAGAGATTGTTCAGGTCAGCAATATCATCCGGTTTGCCGGGGCGGATGATTATGTAGAGGTGGTGACCACCGATGGCCGCAGCCTGCTGCATTACGACAGGCTGGATAAGCTGGAGCGCCAGTTGCCGCCATCATTTGTTCGTACGCATCGCTCGCATATTATTAATACGCATCAGGTGCTGCAATTGCGTGCAATCGGTCGTGGGCAATACGTTATGGAAACCAGCGATGATCAGCAAATTCCAATCAGCCGCCGCCGGCTGCGAGCGGTCAAAAATAGGCTGCTATCTGATGCGAAGAAAGTATGAATAATCAAAAATAAATTTGTGAGTTTTTATTGTTTGTAAACTATCAACTGTGCTGGATACTTACGCTTGGCGTCTTATTAAATGTAAAAAAAGCATTATTTTTTTACTGCTTCTTTGCATATGATCCTGAATGCTTGATATTTCGTATATTTTATTATTGACACTAATGTAATTTTTGAAAAACTGCTTATTATCTGTTGCCTAGTAATTTTTTGGCTTATTCAACGGTTATCAGATCGTTTTTTAGCTATATTTTTTAACTTGGAATGGAGAATTAAGCAATGAATAATCAAACACCTGAACTTAATGGATATTGCCCTGTTGCCTACTTTGTCGCTGACGGTCCTTTAAAGGGCAGCGCTGAATTTAGTTCAATGTACGACGGTAAGGTTTATCACTTGGTCAGCGCTGAAGCTAAGCAGGCTTTTGATGCAAATCCAGCTAAGTTTGTCCCTGCCTTTGGCGGGGCATGTGCTTTTGGTATGTCAATCAACGAAAAATTCCCTGTTGACCCCACTAACTATAAGGTGGTCGGCGATCGTTTGTTCTTGTTTTTGAAAAATGATGAAACCGATGCTTTAGAGCTTTGGAATAAAAACGAAGACGAGGCAGCTATGGTTGCTAAGGCTGATGCAAACTTTGTATAAATCTTTGGTTTGCCAAATCACCGAGCCAACACCAGCATGCTTGTAAAGCATGCTGGTGTTTTTACATGAATCAGAATCCAATAGAGCCGTCAATATTAACTTACTGATTAATCTTATGGTCCGGTTAAAACCAAGCTGTATTGTGCAATACAGCAATAGCAATTTATTGGGTTGATTTAAGGTGCTGGGTCTTCAAACCCATCTTCGAAAAACTCCTCACCCAGAATAACCAATAAAGTGGGGTTAAAGAACCAGTTAAAATTATCGGCTGAACCCAGTTGAATATTCGCATTGTTAATACGTAAGTGATTGGGGGGTGATACCGTCGCTGAATTAATGGAGCAGAACGCAAATGCAGTCCCAGTGACATTCAGTTGTACGTCACAATTGGGCGCGACACCTATGTATTCGACATTAATGGTGTAATCATCCGCTGTGCCCTGAAGTTCATCAACGCCTGCCATGCCCAGCCGCAATGTGGCCACATCGTCATGGCCGAGCTGCCTTTGGTCTTCATCAGTAAATGCACCTTGTTGCATAACCGCTTCTGATAATGACAATCCAAACAAACCACTGACATCGCGATCTGCATTGGTGGCAAATAGGTCTCCAGCAGGCAAGTCGGCCAAATCAAGCGAATAAGTTGTGATGTCAACAGTGTTGCCGATAGTAAACGGATTGTTATCGACTGTTCTAAACCAATGCCGGTTGTTGTCGTCACCGCGAATATCATCGCTGGAACCGCGTATCCCGTCAGGACCAAAGTTCAGGTCAAAAATATTATTTGCTCCGTCTCCAGCTTGTGTGTAATCACGATCTGCTGCAGGCACGCCGGATTCGGTGGCCAAATTGGGGTGTGCCAGGCCGATACAGTGACCCAGTTCATGCAGTAAGGTGGATTCAAAATCAACAGCACCGGCAGGAATATCATTATCAGCACCTAGTAAAACATTGCCGGTGCTTGGCGTTAACGTATTCCAAACGGTGGTGACATTGCGGGCAGAAATATCCAGCTCGGCAATACTCTCGCTGCCAGGGTTTACACAAAAAGTGACGGTAATTTCTCCACCGGTACCGGTGTA
This sequence comes from Wenzhouxiangellaceae bacterium, assembly GCA_965230265.1. GTDB lineage: Bacteria > Pseudomonadota > Gammaproteobacteria > Xanthomonadales > Wenzhouxiangellaceae > JAJFKX01. Next base: position 295,879 of record OZ245999.1, read on the forward strand.
GGTGCTCGGATGAGTAATAATGTTCGGGTTGCCATCACTGGAGAAGACAAATGCACCGGCATTGACCAAAGGACTGGCTGCCAGGCACACCAATGCAGTGAGTAATTTTGCGGATAAGTATTTCATTGGGACACCTCAATGCGTTGCATGCGAAGGTCGGTGGTTAGCGCATCCAGGACATCCAGCGCTTGGGATAAATCTTCAAGCGCAGTGATTTGCGGGTAGAGTTGTGCCTGATTGCGAACGCCAACAAAAGAAAAACGCCGCCCATCAAGATCGGCAGCAGGTGACAATCGATTGCTGATATGCAAATGAGTGATTTCAGGGTCGGTAATAATAGTGACACTTTGGCCTGGTAATTGCGCCGCTTCAAATGCTGCACGCTGTTCTAGTTTCAGCGCATTGTTTGTGGTTTCTGCATCAAAACGGTCGACACCCAGCTGCCGTAACGAGTTAACGATGTTATTGGTTTCGGTGGCAGTGAGCTGATATTGATAGTCACCTGCAAGACGCATAAAAACCGGGTAATGTACCTCTACGGTACCATCTGCAAACAGACGCACATTGATGGCGTTGTCGGTTTCCTGGACTATCCCGAATTCACGCTGATAATCCAGCAATAGCTGCGTATCATTTGCACTGGTAGCAGATAGCGAAAAGCCAAATAAAAGGATTAATAAAAAACATAAATAACCTTTAAGCATACTCATCTCCTTTTAAACCATGCATTCCCCTATAGTTTATTCTTAACGCAACAAAGTTTTGTTAAATCATGTACTGGGTGTGATAGTGCGTGTTTGTTTACGACCAGCGCATCACCGCCGCTAAAGCAATGCCATGGCAAGCCAAAACCATCAGTGTGAGTTGTCCCCGTAGTTGAATCATCCACTTAGGCATACCATCAGGTGCATGGCGCCAATCAAGCAAGCCCTGTAGCAAAAAAGCGATCCCCAGTGCAGCAATTTGCCAAAATGGTGTGCTTAGCAGTAGACAACCAAGTGCAACAAGGCTGGGTGCAACAGCCAATATCAAAGCGTTGACTGATAATGGGTGCTGTAGAGCCAAGCCCCAGCGTATACCGCCAAGAAAGGACAGGATAACTGCGCTGTAAATCACGAACACCTGCAGTGCAAAGCCAGTGAATAGTGGCCATTCGGTGTGCAGATTGATTGCGGTGAACAAAAAGGGGAGCACGCCAGCGTAACCTAACCAGTATGCGATAAGGGGTTTATTGTTGTTGTGCATCATTTTTTCTATCACTTACACCAATGCGTAGTATGCCCTTGTTATTGATAATTACCCAGCGGTATCAGGTGTGATTGCAGCCATAGTACTTGCATTTTTTGCCCAGCAGTCTAGGCTTGCAACATGCAGTACGAACAACTCCAATAATGATCCGCTATGCCATTGAGCGGTTGTTGTCAGCAATTCCTACATTGCTGCTGCTGATTACGCTGGCTTTTTTTATGATTCGCATAGCGCCAGGTGGGCCGTTTGACAGTGAGCGGGCGCTGCCGCCGGAAATTGAGGCCAACCTGAATCATCTCTACCATTTGGATGAATCATTGCCGGTGCAGTATGTGCGTTATTTGGGTCAGATTATCCGCCTGGATTTTGGACCTTCATTTCAATACCGTGATTGGAGCGTTAATGATTTGATTGCCAGTGGTTTTCCGGTGTCTTTCACTTTAGGTATGTTGGCTTTATTGGTGGCAGTCATCATCGGCGGCAGTCTTGGGGTCCATGCAGCGGTCCGACAAAACAAACCGGATGACTACGCCACGATGGCCCTGGCGATGACCGGTATATCGGTCCCCACCTTTGTTCTGGCACCTTTGTTAATTCTGGTATTTGCTGTATGGCTGAATTGGCTGCCGGCGGGCGGCTGGGCTTGGAGGCCTGCGAATATATTTTTACCGGTGGTGACTTTATCGTTGCCGTTGATTGCCTATATTGCCCGTTTAACCCGTGCCAGTATGATTGAGGTTCTGCGCACTCCTTTTATTCGAACCGCCAAAGCCAAAGGCTTACCGCAAAGCGCTATTTTATTTCGACATGCTTTGAAGCCGGCGATTTTGCCGGTGATCTCTTATCTGGGTCCAGCGGGGGCAGCGGTGATTACTGGCTCGGTTGTGGTTGAGCGTATTTTCACCATCCCCGGTTTGGGCAATCATTTTGTGCAGGGTGCGTTGAACCGTGATTACACACTGGTGATGGGTGTGGTCATTGTGTATGGCATGTTGATTATCGCATTCAATTTTATTGTTGATTTAATTTACGCTTTGCTCGACCCGCGCATCCGTGCACAGCAACATGGAACACACAAATGAGCAGTACGGCCGTGCCTGCCGGAGCAGGTGCTCAACGTAAAATCACCCATAGTCGTTCGCTATGGGCAGATGCGTGGCGGCGGTTGTTGCGTAACAGGGCTGCGGTCATATCCGGGATTATCCTGATCCTGTTGGGCCTGTTTGTTATCTTTGGGCCTTTGATTAATCCATGGGATGGAGAACAACCCGATTGGGATTTCAGCTATCTGGCACCTACGCTGGAACGCTCGCACTGGTTTGGTACTGACACCATCGGCCGTGATTTGTTTGTGCGCACGCTGGAAGGTGGACGGATATCTCTGGCGCTGGGCATATTGGCGACATTTGTCAGTTTGATTATTGGTATTAGCTACGGTGCGATTGCAGGTTATTACGGTGGACGATTGGATAGCCTGATGATGCGCTTTGTGGATATCCTTTATGCCATGCCATTTATGTTTTTTGTGATCTTGCTGATGGTGTTTTTTGGTCGCAATTTCTTTTTGATTTTTATAGCGATTGGAGCGGTTAACTGGTTGGATATGGCGCGAATTGTTCGCGGGCAGACACTGAGCTTGCGCAATAAAGACTTCGTGCTGGCTGCAGAAACCATTGGTGTGCAACCAGGGGCGATTATTCGCCGTCACATTATTCCTAATTTGCTGGGCGTGGTGGTGGTGTACGTTACTTTGACCATTCCGCAAGTGATTCTGGTGGAATCGTTTATGAGCTTTTTGGGGCTTGGGGTGCAGGAGCCTTCGGCGAGTTGGGGTGCGCTGGTGAATGACGGCGCACAGGAGATGGAAACCGCGCCATGGTCGTTATTGTTCCCGGCAGGCTTTCTGGCATTGACTTTGTTTTGCTTTAATTTCCTGGGTGATGGCCTGCGCGATGCGTTGGACCCCAAGGACCATTTATAAGTGTGCAGGAGCAATGAGTAAAGCGCAATGAGTCAGGCATTAGTAAACAGTGTAGGCAAGCTCCCGGATAACGCGGATCAATACAATGATGATCCCAATCAGCCGATACTGCAGGTGTCTGATTTAAGTGTCAGTTTCAACACGCCCGAAGGCGATGTGCATGCGGTTAATGGCCTGGATTTCAGTATTATGCCCGGTGAGGTGATGGCCATAGTGGGTGAGTCCGGCTCCGGCAAAACCCAGACTTCATTGGCGATTATGGGCTTGCTGGCAGAAAATGGTGTGGCCTCAGGCGAAGCCAATTATCGCGGCAAAAATCTGTTGGCTATGGATCGTGCCCAGTTAAATGGCATTCGTGGTAGTGAAATAGCGATGATCTTTCAGGACCCTGGCACTTCATTAAACCCGTATTTGACCATTGGTAAACAGATGACCGAGGTGTTGGTTCGGCACCGGGGGATGAATCAGGCCGAGGCCAATGAGCGAGCCTGTGAAATGTTGCACCAAGTTCGTTTGACAGATGCTGAGCAGCGATTGCGGCAATACCCGCATGAATTATCCGGTGGTATGCAACAGCGCATAATGATTGCCATGGGTTTGTTGTGTCGGCCAAGATTATTGATTGCTGATGAACCAACCACCGCCCTGGATGTGACGGTACAGGCAGATATTAACCAACTGATGATGGATTTGCGCAAGCAATACAATACTGCGATTTTGTTGATCACTCATGATCTTGGTGTGGTTGCTGGTCTGGCTGATAATGTGGCCGTTATTTATGCTGGTCAGATGATGGAATACGCACCTGTCAGAGACCTGTACTATCGACCTCGGCACCCCTATAGCCATGGTTTGGTGAATTCGGTGCCGCGTTTGGACCAGCGAGGTCAGCAACAGTTAAGAGCCATTCCTGGAAACCCGCCTAACCTTTTGGATATGCCTTCTGGCTGCCCGTTTCGTGACCGTTGTGAATTTGCGTTTAGTGATTGCACGGCACATCCTTTACTGCGTCAAAGCAGAGAAGATTCACTGGTGCGCTGTCATTTGGATGCACTGCCGGAATAATGAACACCAACCATAAGCAAACTGTCACCGACCGTACCAGTGGTATTGCTCAGCAGCCGGTGCTAACGGTAGAAAAAGTCAGTTTTAACTATCAGGTTAGCAGTGGCGATTGGTTGCATCGGAAACACACCAATTTACGCGCCTTGGATGCGGTTAGCTTTGACCTGCACCGGGCAGAAACTTTAGGGGTGGTGGGTGAGTCAGGTTCAGGTAAATCCACGCTGGCGCGAGTGGTGCTGGGCTTGTTGCACCCGGATGAAGGCAGGGTATGTTGGCGTGGAGAGGTTTTGCACGAGCTGGATGCCGAACAACTACGCAGCAAGCGAAAAGAGTTGCAACTGGTATTTCAGGACCCACAGGCTGCCTTGAACCCGCGAATGACCATTGGTGAAATTCTGGCTGAGCCTTTGCATACTTTTTATTCGCAGATGGCGCCTGTACAAGTACGAGAGCGAGTGCGGGGTATGCTGAAAATGGTTGGCATATTGCCTAACCAGGTTAATCGATATGCGCATGAGTTTTCTGGCGGCCAGTGTCAGCGCATCGGTATTGCACGCGCACTAATTCTAAACCCTCGGCTGTTGGTTTGTGATGAGCCCGTATCCGCTCTGGATGTATCGATTCAGGCTCAAATTATTCATCTATTGCAGGATTTGCAACGCAAATTACAACTCTCAATGATTTTTATCGCCCACGATTTAAGTGTGGTGCGTTACATCAGTGACCGGGTACTGGTGATGTACCTGGGGCAGGTGATGGAGTTGGCAGCCTGTGATGAGCTGTATGCACAACCATTGCACCCTTACACCAAGGCATTGATTCAGTCAGTGCCGTTGCCAGATCCTGACTTGGAACGTGAACATACCGAGCGAGGTTTGCGCGGCGAGCCGCCATCACCGCTTAACCCACCGACTGGTTGCCCTTTCAGCGCCCGCTGCCCTTATGCTGTTGATCGTTGCCATCAAGAAAAGCCGCTGCTGCGCCCGTTTGATAACCGTTTGATCAGCTGCCATCGAGTTGAGGAATTGCTTGAGGAATCAACTTTGGAATCAAAAGACTAATCAGCAGTCTGAGAGGCTCAGGTTCGCGCATTGCCGATAAGGCATCACCCGCGTCAACCGTTATAATGTGCCCAGATTACAAACCAATTTAACCAGGATGACATTACCCGTGAAGCGAATTTTTTGGATAATTACATTGTTTGCCCTGCTAATAACTGTGGGTCTGAGTGGTTGTGGTAAGAGCAATAATCTTCAGGAAACCCAGCGCCAGGTTGCGCGTGCCATTGTTGCCGGGATGACCATCGATGCCATCCAGTTAAGCGCTTTTGAGAATATTTATGCCAACGAACTGCGGACTGAAGGTGATGTGGTTTGTCTGGTGGCGACCGGTCTGCCTGATTTGAGTCAGGGAATCACCTCAGCTTCTTTACAGGCGGCAGCCGAAGCGGCCAACGCCAGCAGTATTATCATTAATACCATGGTGCAGGTGAGCGATCGTGATCGTGATGTCAGCAATTTGGCCAATTATATTTCAGCCATCACACCATTGCGGCGTTTACCGGGTAATGAAGGTTTAGTGGAAAGCCGGGTATTTGATGCCAAAACCGGCGAATTACTGTGGAGTAAGTGGTCACGACCTGTTAATCCGCGTGGACGGCTACAGGATATTGCACGCGAAGCGCAACGTTTGGCAGATGATTTGGCGGGTGATGATGTGATTAAACCTGTGGTAATCGAGAGGCTTTAGTCAAAGGTGGCTAAGGGTTAATCAGTTCGGCTTTTTTACCTGTCGATAAATATTTTGGATGCCCTGGCTGTATCGATCGTTATTTATCGATTACAAGTTAACAGTTAAGTCCAATATCAGTTGGTTATTGGAGCGCCGCAGCCAGCCATCTTGTATCAATGATTTTAAGCGTGTTTCAGCAATTTCTTCATCAATGAAGATGGCTTTTGCCAGCCATTGAGCTGCCGCTTGAGGCATATCACCGGTAATCTGCGCCTGCCGCTGATTGGGCTTGAATCGCAATTGAGCGTTTAATTGGATTAAGCCTTCTGGGGTTTCAAGGCTGGCTTGTCGAATATGTAATTCAGGTTGAGCAGCCAGCATGCTGGCAAGTGCTAGAATTTGTGTTGGGCTTTGACCAAGATTGTTTTGTTGCCTGGCCTGTAGCCATTGTATTAATGCGATACGGTCAATAGAAACGGCATCAATCTGAATTTGCAGTTTGCCTGACTGCTGCTGTTGTCCAATAAAATTGATGTTCGATCCATTGAAGCGCAAAGTAATGTCCTGGCCTTGTGGCCAGTTTAGCCTGCCACTCAGCTGATGCAGCATAAGTTGCTCAGGGCTGGCCATTGATGGTTGCCAGCGTAAGCGCTTGGCTTGTACCGTCAAACTACCATCTTCATAAGCGGTCTGAGAGTTGCTGATTTCCAGTTGAGAGAGTAAATCCTGCCAGCTTAACTGTGAGCCCGCCTGGCGTAACAGGCCTTGTGGATGCCTGAGTTCGGCATTGATGGATTGACTGCCAAGTGCGCTGTGCAGTTGCAAAAAGGCATTACTGCTAACCTGGTTGGCAGACCATTCGCCATTGGCTTTTTGTGTATAGGCGATGGGGATCATTTGCTGAACCTGAAATTGGCCAGTTAAGCTGACATTGGCGGTCAATGGCAGCTCGGAAGTAGTGGGCAATTGTATAGTGCCTTTGGCCGCGGTAATGCCTGCACCAAGTGGATTAAGCCAGAATGGTCCATGGCGGAAATTGAGTTTAGCGGCAATGCCTGTCGGGCTGACGTTGGTCATCTGGCTGCTTAACCAGCCAGCATTCCAGCTTGGGGTCTGGTTCTGTAGAGCCAGTTGTTGATCGATTGACGATCGGATCAGCATGCCAATGACGGCAGGCAGCAGCGACAGTAAAACAACAATAACACCGAGAATCACTAGCCACTTGCGTTTACGGCGAGCTTTAGGCTTAATTTCCGGTGGATGTTTCATATTCATAGCAGGAGTGTACCGATCAGTGTCCTTAACGGATCAACATCATAACGTAAATACCAACCCGGTCTGGCGCAAAGCTGCACAGCGCTTGAGCACCGGTCTGCAGGCTATGGATATTACTTTACCGGACTCTGCACAGCCGCAGTTGTTGACCTATGCCAATGAGATGTTGCGTTGGAATAAGGCCTATAACCTGACAGCAATCACTAAACCGGATGCAGTTGTAGTAAGACATTTGCTGGATAGCCTGAGTATATTGCCCTGGGTTCAGGCGGGGTTGACCGTTGATATCGGTACTGGGGCGGGTCTACCGGGCATCCCTTTGGCAATCGCCAAACCTGAGCAGATGTTTATATTGTTGGACAGCAATGGTAAACGCATGCGTTTTTTAGCGCATATTTTGCGTGTTTTGAAACTCAAAAATGTGCAACTGGCTACCGCCCGTGCCGAACAATGGCAGCCTGATTCAGATGTTAGCCAATCACTCACCCAGGTGGTTACACGTGCATTTGCGCCTATTTCAAGACAATTGGAATGGTGTTCATCGTTGTTAACTGATGGCGTAACTTTGCTGGCAATGTCAGGCAAAGATGACCCCAATCAATTGCGCAATTGGCCTGCAGGGTATACGCTGCGCCACTCGCACCCACTGACTGTACCCGGAACGGTGGGGGCGCGACACTTGTTAGAGATTGTCAGAGAACAAAATTAGAGTTTATGAGGCCAGCGAGTAAAAATCTGCAGTATGACTGAAATTATCGCTATCGCTAATCAAAAGGGTGGCGTGGGCAAAACCACGACAGCCATTAATCTGACCGCCGGGCTGGTAGCCATGCGGCACAACGTATTATTGTGCGATCTAGACCCGCAGGGCAACGCCACAGTGGGTTTTGGTGTTGACAGCCGCGAACAGGAAGTGACCGCATGCGAGGTCTTGCTGGGCGAATGCAAACTTGAAGATGCGGTGGTTCGGTTAGCCATCAAAGACAGCAAAAACCGTTTGGATTTATTGCCCGCCAATGGTGATTTGACTGCCGCTGAAATAGAGTTGACCCGCCAGCAGGGCAGTGAAGTTCGACTGCGGAAAATACTGCGTCAGTTAGGCCATCGTTATGAATATGTCATCCTGGATTGCCCTCCGGCGCTGAACCTGTTGAATTTGAATGCTTTAACAGCGGCTGATTGTGTGTTGATTCCCATGCAGTGTGAATACTATGCGATGGAGGGTTTGACCGCCTTATTGGATACCATCGATCAAATTCAGTCATCGGTGAATCCAGGTTTACGGATTGAAGGTATCGTTCGCACCATGTTTGATGTTCGCAATAACCTTTCCAATGAGGTGTCCCGGCAGTTGGGTGAGCATTTTGGAAACAAGCTCTACCGTACGCTGATACCGCGTAATGTGCGTCTGGCAGAAGCCCCCAGTTTTGGACAAAGCGTGTTGGAGTATGACCCGCAATCGCGCGGTGCACTGGCTTATTTAGGGTTGGCAGGTGAATTTTTGCGGCGGCGTGAAAGACGAAATGGTTAAGGAACTTCTGATAATCTCATGAGCAAGAAAACTAAGAGCAAAACCGAACCAAACAAAACCTCTGATAGCGGCGGCTCGGTGCGTCGACCCAAACGCCAGGCACTGGGGCGAGGTCTGGGGGCAATGCTGGCTAAAAATCAACAGGCCAGCGCCAGTGATGACGCTGCTAGTTTGCGTGATCTGCCAGTGGATCGCATCCAGCCCGGCCGATACCAGCCACGCTCAACAATGGATGCGGACAAATTAAAGGAATTGTCGGATTCGATTCGCTCGCAAGGGGTGGTGCAGCCGGTAATAGTGCGTCCATTGGATGAAGGTTACGAACTGATTGCTGGTGAGCGACGTTGGCGTGCTGCACAGATGGCAGGGTTGCGTGATATCCCTGCTGTGATCCGCCAGGTGTCTGATGAAATGACGGTGGCGATGGCGCTGATTGAAAACATTCAGCGTGAAGACCTAAATCCGCTGGAGGAGTCAGTTGCGTTAAAGCGCTTAATCGATGAGTTTTCGATGACCCATCAACAAGCAGCAGAAGCGGTGGGGCGCTCACGTGCTTCAGTGAGTAATTTATTGCGCCTGCAGGATTTGCCTGCGTCAGTTCAACAGCTTTTGGAAACCCGTGATATTGATATGGGACATGCCCGTGCGCTACTGGCTTTGCCTGGAGATAAACAGTTGGCAGCGGCACGGAAAGTGGTGCAATTAGGCTTGAGTGTACGCTCCACTGAGCAATTGGTTCGGACGATGTTATCGGATGGTAATAAAGCCAGCACCAGCAAAAAAACCAATAAAGACCCTAACATCGCCCGATTAGAGCAAGAGCTCAGTGAGCTGATCGGGGCGGCAGTGAGCATCCAGCAGCAGAGCAAGGGCAAAGGCGAGTTACGCATCCGCTATAATAGCCTGGATGAACTGGAAGGGGTTTTGGAGCATATTCGGAAAGCAGATTGATACCTGCTTTATGCACCCCGAAAGCACACAGCAATGCACTGTGGCGGTATCGGCGTCCAATCTGGATAAGCATTTGGGCATTATTGAACCCAAAACTCTGGCACACTAATAAATTTCCAGTTATACTAGTCGGTCTTTGCCCGAACAAAGCAACTAAAGATTAAACAGCCATGAAACCAGATATACATCCAGAATACCGTGAGGTTGTCTTTCAGGATATTTCCAGCGATTTCGCTTTCCTGACCCGTTCAACCATCAACGCTAAAGAAACCATTAAATGGGAAGACGGTGAAGAGTACCCATTGGTTAAGGTGGAAATCTCCAGCCAATCTCATCCGTTTTACACCGGTAAACACAAAATCATGGATTCCGGTGGCCGTGTTGATAAGTTTAAGAAGCGCTACGGCGGCTGATAACCCTGCGGATAGTGTTTTAAGAATAACTAAACAGAAAGCCCGCCAAACAGCGGGCTTTTTGCTAGATGATGGTTTGACTTTTGTAGACCCTGAATTGCATCTGTCAACCATGAAGGTATACGATTCAGAGGTATAATTTAACCGCAATGTAAAACCGCGATAGCGCGCAGTAGTCCAATGACTGCTTGCATGACGGTTTTGTCATAACGACCAACGGCCAGGCGCAATAGCGCTAGGCCCCACACAATTGAATCATTTGGAGAGCCAATAGTGAGTGAACGGACCATACGCATAAGTGACGAACAGGCAGGCAAGGTGCTGGATGTGCCATTGGTGACGGGCACAGAAGGTGACCCGACCATCGATATTGCCAAACTCTACAAAGAGATGGGTTACTTTACTTACGATCCGGGTTATTCAGTAACAGCCAGCTGTTCCAGTGATATCACTTTTATTGATGGCGGCCAGGGTATTTTGCGTTATCGAGGTTATCCGATCGAACAGTTGGCCGAGCGTAGCAGTTTTTTGGAAGTCGCTTATTTATTGCTCTATGGCGATTTGCCTCAGGCAGCGGATTTCCGTGATTTCGAGCGTGATATTACCTATCACACCATGGTGCACGACCAGCTCAACACCTTTATCAAAGGTTTTCGTTATGACGCACACCCAATGGCAATTTTGGCAGGCGTTACTTCATCGCTAGCAGGCTTCTATCACGATCAAATGGATATAGAGGATCCGGAACAGCGTGATCTTGCTGCCAAGCGGCTCATTGCAAAAATGCCAACCATTGCGGCAGCAGCTTATCGACATCATGTTGGCTGGCCAGTGAGTTACCCGCGCAATAGCCTGAACTACTGCGAGCGTTTTCTGGATTTGATGTTTTCGGTTCCGGCTGAGCCTTACAAAGTGAACCCAGTGGCAGCCCGGGCACTGGATTTGTTATTTATCCTGCACGCTGACCACGAGCAGAATGCCAGCACTTCGACGGTACGTTTGGTGGGCAGCACAGGTGCCAATCCTTATGCCTGTGTATCTGCCGGTATTTCTGCGTTGTGGGGGCCGGCGCATGGCGGTGCCAATGAAGCAGTACTCAGAATGCTGAATGAAATTGGTGATGTCAGTCAGGTAGGCAAGTACATTGATAAAGCCAAAGACAAGAGTGATCCTTTCCGGTTGATGGGTTTTGGGCACCGGGTTTATAAAAATTACGATCCACGCGCAGAAATTATCCGTAAGGCCTGCCATGATGTTTTGGCCGATTTGGGCGTTGAAGATCCACTGCTGGATTTGGCAATGAAACTGGAAAAAATTGCCCTGGAAGATGATTACTTTGTGCAGCGCAAATTGTACCCGAATGTGGATTTCTACTCAGGCATTATTTATAAAGCGCTGGGTATTCCAACCAGCATGTTTACGGTGATGTTTGCTATCGGGCGGACCGTGGGCTGGGTTTCGCAGTGGTTGGAGCAAAGCGCCAACCCGGGTCGTATCGGGCGTCCTCGTCAGGTATACACAGGGGAGGCCGAACGCGATTATCAGGCAATCGATAAGCGCGGTTGATGCTCCGAACTTAATAAATATTCCACTTCCGCCGGGGTTGCTCGGCGTTGTGGCCGCCCGTCCACCGGACAGGGCGGTGACTGCCGTTGATCCAGTGTGCTGAACAGACAAAGTTCTATAGGCTGTCCAGCGTGCTGCACGCATAGCACCTCCAGATTACGAAAATTATTACCATGCCAACGTATGCGCCGGGAATCATGCTCGAAGGCAATATTTTGGTCGTATAAAAATCGCGGTACTGCATCTGGGTCATCACTAAACAGGTGCAGGGTGACTCGGCTGTGCTGGTCAGCTGTACCATCCAATACTGGCCCCACTAGCCTTGGCTTAAACTCACTCAAAAAGCGCATGGCCTGCAGTGCTGATTCGCGCATGCTTTGCTGGATTTGCATATGATTATTGCCGCCATAAAGTAGTTGGTAAGTCCGTAATGCCTGTTCAATTTCTACGTTACTGGGCAGTTGTTGTTTCGAGCATTTGGCCCCTAGACGTTCAGCAGCCTTGCGTTTGGCAGCGCCATAGTTTCGTTGTGACTCGGTGGCGATGATACGGGCGGCTTCCTGAGCGATAGCCTGGCGAAGGTGAGCAGATTTTTTGGTATGCATGCCGTAACTCCTAACTTGTCTTTCACTGAAAACCGATGCTCATGGTTATAGGTGATTTTTATTGGCAAACGGTTTCAAAAGTTGCGGTTGTTGATCAGTTGGTTGTTGAGGTAATGCTGCTCCTTGGACGTGTGTATTATTGATTAATAATAGATATAAAAATCAATTTGTCTAGTGACTGTGTGGTTTTAGAATTTGTTTTGATATTGAATTGGACCGATAGCGATTAAAAAATATCATACGGATTGACCGTTTCATCTTCCTCTTCATGGATTTCGGCGCGTCGTTGTAGATCGTTTAACTGCTTGGAGGCGACCAATTCACGAATAGCCCCCGGTGTCCCCGGTTGTGTCAGTTCCCCGGTATCAGGGTTAACCCAAACCTGAGCAACACCTATCGGCATACGCGGAGCGATATTTTCTGAACCCAGCAATGCGATTCGCATGTAATCAATCCAGATTGGTAATGCCGCCTGGCCGCCTAACTCTGAGCGTCCCAGCGGCTGAAAATCATCAAAGCCTACCCATACCGTGGTGGCGATATCACTGTTATAACCTGAAAACCAGGCGTCGCGCTGATCGTTGGTGGTTCCGGTTTTGCCTGCTAAATCCTGGCGTTCCAATTGCAAAGCTTTGGTGCCGGTGCCGCGACGGATTACATCAGTCATCATGGAGCGCACCAGAAATACTGTGGGTGCAGAAACCACCCGTGGTCTATAGGCAGGTACTGGTGGTCCTACAAAGGGTTGTTGTTCGATTAAGGCAGCGGCCAGGCGAGGTGCTTCATCATCGATATAGTCTGACTCAGTTGATTCGTCGCTATCTGCCGAGGCTTGCAGAGGCAATGGTTGATGACTGTTTGACTCGATTGTCTGCTGTGAGTCTAAAACTTGCATGGGGTCTGGAATGACCGGGCATTCATCACACAATTGCACCGGGGCGGGTGAATACACCACGTGGTTCATTTGGTCTCGAACCTCTGTCAACCAGTATGCCTCGGTCTGGTAGCCGCCATTGGCCAGGGTTGCATAAGCCTGAACCATCTGCAGAGGTGTTAAGTTGGCGCTGCCCAGTGCCATGGAAAGGTTTTCCGGTAAGGCTTCCTGATCGAATCCAAACTGGCTGATAAACTGACGTGCTGGTCGAATACCAATGTCTTCGAGCAGTCTTACTGAAATCAGGTTGCGCGAATGCACCATCGCTTCACGAAGCCGGGTTGGACCATAGAAAGTGCGGCTAAAGTTTTGCGGCTTCCATGCTTCAATATCGCCGCCTCCACGAAATACCACAGGTGCGTCATTGACAATGGTTGCTGGGTGATACCCGGAATCAATCGCTGCGGCATAAACAAAAGGTTTAAAGCTTGAACCAGGTTGACGACGTGCCTGGGTGACTCGATTAAATTTGCTAGAGCTAAAGTCCAAGCCGCCAACCAGTGCCAGGATAGCACCATCGTGACTGTCTAAAGAGATCAATGCAGACTGTGGCTCAGGTATTTGTACCAGCTGCCATTCACCCGTATCAATACGCTGGATACGTACCACATCACCGCGCTGTAGCACGGTATCAACTTGCTCGGGTTTGGGGCCTCTGCTATCACGACTAAGCAACGGTTGCGCCCAGGCCATCGCTTCAAGAGTTAATGGAACAGTCTGACCATCACGCAGATAAAGCAATGCCAGCTCGCTATCAACATCAACGACCAAAGCCGGGATTAGACCTGCGACTGGCTGGTGGTTGGTCAGTATTTCACTCCATTGTTCAGATGTTGCGTCTTCAGGCAAGTCTGTATGGGCTTCAGGTCCACGCCAGCCATGGCGTTGATCGTAAGCCAGTAGACCGGTACGGATGCTCTCCTGGGCAGCACGTTGCTCGTCGGCTTTGATGGTGGTGATCAGTTTTAGACCGGATTCGTAAATATCATCACCATAAGTTTCTAGGGCCCAACGGCGGGCCATTTCAGCCAAATAGGGTGCGCTGACCTCGATAGCTGTACCGTGATTAAAAGCGCTGACTGGTTCATTGATCGCTTGCTGGTGTTCTTCATTTGAAATATAGCCCAGCGTCAGCATGCGGTTGAGTACATAGTTACGGCGGTTTTTGGCAACCTCCGGGTTGGTGATGGGGTTTACCCTGGAAGGGCGCTGGGCGATGCCGGCTATCATGGCCATTTGCGCCACGCTTAAGTCTTCTGGTTGTTTTCCGTAATACACCTGAGCAGCGGCGGTCACACCATATGCACGATGGCCCAGGAAAATTTTGTTCAGGTACAGCTCCAGAATTTCATCTTTGCTGATTTCACGCTCAATTTTAAGCGCCAGCATAATTTCTTTGGTTTTGCGTACGTAGGTTTTTTCAGAAGATAGAAAAAAACTGCGTGCCAATTGCTGGGTAATGGTGCTTCCACCCTGGCCTTTTTCTCCCGTTCGGATTAGCTCCAGCCCAGCCCGGGTAATACCCTGCCAATCGATTCCGGGGTGCTCGTAAAAGCGGTCGTCTTCACTGGAAATAAAGGCTTGTTTGAGCTGCGCTGGTAAGTCATGAATGGAAGTGGGTATACGGCGCTTTTCACCAAATACCGAGATGACCTTGCCTTCAGCTGAATAGACTGTCAGAGGGCTTTGCAATTGCACATCCTGCAATATTTCTGTGTCGGGCAGTTCTGGCCCAAAACGCAGCCACACGCCGGCAATCAGCGCCACCAGCAGCACCAGGCCCAGTAACGCCAGACGTAGTGACCAGCGCAGTAACAACTTAAAGGTCGATTTTTTCATGTTCACCAGACTTCAGGCTACGGCCGTAGCATCGCCAACTATGGACAGCAAATCTTCAGCAGCATTCACAGGCCTTAGGATAACAAGCTGACTCAGGCAATACCATTAGGTAATATTAACCTTTCAAGTTGACCGTTAGAGTGTCATGCCCTGATTAAAAGGCTGTGTTGCGGTAATTTGGAGTTGTTACAGTTTGTCATTTGTACAGACATGGGCGTTGTCATACCAAATATGCGAAGATAAGGTTACTGATAGGCAGCAATCCTGACCAGTTAATAGGCTGCTAACAATCGTCACGCGCTTTTACAAAAATTTCACATTTGTAGTGTATAAAATCTATGCGCTATGCCAATATGACCTCAAACAGTTGTTTATTTCCAGTAGGTTGGCCATAATACTTAAAAGCCAGTTAAAGTTTAGCCTATAACTTACATTCACTCTGACCAGGGCAGGGAGGCAATTGAACCTCTTCTCTAGTAAAAAACGCCAGCAGCTTGGCATTGACATCGGTTCCAGCTCAGTAAAACTGGTTGGTATAGAACCGTCAGGCAGCAATTATCGGATCAGCCACTTGGCAGTCGAGTCGCTGCCTGAGGGTGCTGTCTATAATGATTCCATCAAAGACGCCGGACAAGTGGCAGAAGCGATTCGTCGTGCCTGGTATCACAGTGGGGCCAAAACAAAAGATTGCGTGCTCGCCGTACCGGGTGCATCAGTGATAACCCGACACTTGTTTTTTCCACGTGAAATGTCTGAGCAGGAAATGGAAAGCCAAATCGAAATCGAAGCTGCTCAGCACGTTCCTTATGCACTGGATGAGGTGAGCATCGACTTTCAAGTAATTGGAGAATCTGTCAGCGATCGTAACCAAGTGGAAGTTTTACTGGCGGCTTCGCGCTCGGAGAATGTCAACATATTGGAATCGGTTATCGACGAGGCTGGTCTATCCAGTGGGATCGTTGATGTTGAAACGTTCGCCCTGGGCAATGCGTTTAGTGCCCTGGTTGAAACCAATGTGATGCGCAGCCAGACCGTTGCCGTTATTGATATTGGTGCCGGTAGCATGACCATGGTGGTGATGCATAACAAACGTGTGCTTTATACCCGTGATCTTAGTTTTGGCATGCGCCAGTTTGAAGAGGAGGTTCGTCGTCAGTTGGGCGATGATGCCGACATGAATGAAGTGTTGGGTGACAGTTCTGAAAATCAGGAAACCGAACACAATTTGCTGGAGCCTTTCAGGCAGCAACTGATTCAGCAAGTAGGCAGGGCTTTGCAGTTTTTTGCCTCAGCCAGTCAATATCAGCCTGTCGACAGCATTGTGTTAACCGGCGGGGGCGCCCGTCTGCCTCGTTTGGCACCGGCACTGCAAAAAGATCAGGGTTTAACCTGCCAGGTGGCTGATATCCCTGGTGATATGCGCTTGAGTAACCGGGTATCCAATCGCCTGGCCAAAAGCCAGGGGCCAGCTTTGATGATGGCCATGGGTCTGGCGCTGAGGGGGTACGCATAAATGTATACCCTTAATTTATTACCCTGGCGCCAGCAGCGTCGCCGTGAGCGCCAGCGTAAGTTTGTTGCCATCCTGGGTTTGACTGCCATTGGGGCTTTTTTATTGGTTCTGTTGGGCAGCTGGTGGATGGGCTTACAGGTCAGTGGGCAGGAAAGCCGTAACCAGATGCTGCAAAACGAAATTCGTAAACTCGATGTGCAAATCGAAGAAATCGAAGATCTGGAACAAGAACGTTCTCGATTGTTGTCTCGCAAGGCAGTCATTGAAGAGCTGCAGGTTAGTCGTACCTTGATGGTGCATCTGTTTGATGAATTATCGCAAACTGTCCCGGAAGGTTTGCGCTTGACCAAGGTCGGCCAGCAAGGTCAGACATTAACGATTGAAGGCATGACTCAATCCAATGCACGTGTATCCACTTATTTACGCAGTCTGGAACGTTCAGACTGGTTACACGATCCGGAACTGATCATCATCGAGGTTGATGAGAATGCAACGCCTGATCTGCCTTATGAGTTTCGGGTGAGTGCGCGTCTGGCTTCTCCGCAGCAGATTGCTCAGGAGCAAGAACAAGAAGGGCTCTCCGATGAAGGTGAGGACGCGATATGAACCTGAACCAAATACGGGATCTGGATTTTTCGGATTTAGGCAATGCACCTTTGGCTGGGCGTATTTTTGTGCTTAGTCTGGTGGTTGTAGTGATTGTCGTGCTTGGTTACATGCTACAAATTAAAGATCAGCGCAGTGCTTTGCAGGCCGCTGAGCAAAGTGAGAGCCGTTTACGCACAGAATTCGAAAACAAACAACAAAAAGCAGCAAACCTAGAAGACTACAAAGTTCAATTGGCTGAAATGCAAGATTTACTGCAAACCATGCTGCGTCAGTTGCCGGGTAAAACCGAGATGCCTGAATTGCTAATTGATATTTCCCAAACGGCACTGGCAACCGGTATCGAAAATCAGCTATTTGAACCCCGTGGGGAAATTTTGCGTGGTTTTTATGCCGAACGCCCCATCAGTATTCGCATGTTGGGCAGCTATCATCAGTTCGGTCAATTTATCAGTGGTGTCGCTTCATTGCCTCGGGTGGTCATTCTGACCATGAACGACATTGAGTTAGAGCCTGTTGCTGGTGGTCCTGCGGGACGTAACCTAAAACTGGAAGGCACCATAAAAACCTATCGCTATCTGGAAGAAGATGAGCTATTGGCGCAAGAAAGCGTCGAGGCGGCGCAATGAGTAACCAGCAATACAGGTTGGCTGGCACTGGTCGCTTATTGGCAATATTGCTGATGGTGCTACTGCTCAGCGCTTGTGAAAACAAGCAAAATGACTTGAATCAATATGTAGGTTCTGTGTTACAGCGTCCTGCTGACCCTATAGAACCCATACCGCCCATTTTGGTCAGTGATAGTTTTATCTATGACCCGACTGATTTACGCGATCCATTTTTGATTCAGACTGCTAACGAGGCTGCAACCGGTGGCCCTGGTGATGGGCCACGCCCTGATCCTGATCGACGTAAGGAATACCTGGAGCGATTCCCATTGGATACCTTGGAAATGGTAGGTACCCTGGCGCGCTCAGAAAGTGATAACTGGGGTTTGATACAGGACACCGATGGGGTGGTGCACCGCGTATCAGAGAATAATTATTTGGGTCAGAATCATGGTCGTGTCAGCGCGGTGCTGCCTGATCGTGTGATCTTGATTGAGCTGCTGCCTGATGGCAATGGTGGCTGGCTGGAGCGCGAGGCCAGCCTAAGCATTGAAGAACTACCATAGCAATGGTCATGGACATTGACCATATAGCACGGGCAAAACTGAGGTGTAGCATGTTTACTTTGTTTCAATTGACATCCGGAACCAAACGGAACCAGCAGCAACGATCGTTTGCGCATCGTTGCGTATCCGTTGTTTTGCCTGTCATGATGGGATTGGTCAGTGCGCAGGCAATGGCTAATGAGCTGTTGGAGGTGCGTTATGAAAACGTCACCGATGGCGGCGATTTTATCTTTACCTTGGCAGAGTCGGTGGATGCTCCCGTGGTCTTTATGACAGATGAGCCTCCACGAGCGGTCATAGAGTTGAATGATACTCATACAGAGTTACCTGCCAGCCCGATTGTACTGGGCAGCAACCCGGTACGCTCTTACACCACCATTTCTGATGGTCAGCGGACCCGCATTATTGTCGATCTAACCGAAGCTTCTGCTTATGAGGTGGATGCTGCTGGTAATCAGGTGGTGTTGCATTTATCAACCCGCGCCGCGTCTGTTGCCAGCACAGATGTTGATGAGCCTGTTGTACAACCGGTTGCCCAAACTGATAGCCAACCAGCCGCTTTTGTGAGCGAGACACGCCCCAGCACAACGGTTGCTAGCAACGATGCAACAACCAGCCGTTCCTCTGCAGAAAGTTCCGACACGGAACTGCTGGATATTGACTTTCGACGTACTGCAAATGGCGGTGGCCGTTTGATTCTGGATTTATCAGATGGTGGTGTTAGCTCTGCTGTCAATGAGCGTGGCAATCGGTTACTGGTGGACTTATTTGGGGTCAATGTACCTAACAACTTGAAAAAAACGCTGGATGTGATGGATTTCGCTACGCCCGTCATGCGGATCAGTACTGAAGAATCCAGTGGTTCTGCACGGACTACTTTGACTATACGCGGTGACTTTACCCATAGTGCCTTTGCAGAAGAAGACTCGTATATTGTTGAGGTTATTCCAGTCGTTGCACCTGCTGAACAGGCGGGTGACATTATTGATGAATTGTTTGAGAACCGTGATTACTCCGGTGATCAGGTGACATTCAACTTCCAGGATATTCCGGTGCGTTCGGTGCTGCAGTTGATCGCCGATGTTTCCGATTTGAATGTTGTGGTGTCTGATTCGGTGTCTGGTAATGTTACCCTGCGCCTGACCAACGTGCCCTGGGATCAGGCGCTGGATTTGGTACTGGACACTAAAAACCTTGATAAACGCCAAAACGGCAATGTGATCTGGGTAGCACCGGCTGGTGAAATTGCGGCACGTGAACAGCAACTGCTGCAGGCGCAACAGGATAAGGTTCAGCTGGAACCATTGCGTACCGCAATCATTAGTGTCAGTTATGCGCAGGCGTCTGATTTGGCAGAACTTATCGAAGCCGCCTCTGAGTCTGCCGATGAGCAGGGCTTGCTATCAGGGCGCGGGTCTGTCAGCGTAGACGAACGGACCAATACTTTATTGCTTACCGATACCAGCGATCGTTTGGAAGATATCCGGGCATTGATCGGCCAGCTGGATCGTCCGGTTCGCCAAGTGCTTATTGAATCACGAATCGTTATTGCCAATGATGACTTTTCACATGAGCTGGGTGTGCGGTTTGGTGTGACAGCAACCGGTGAAGCAGGCAATGGTGATGTATTCACTACTTCTGGAACCATTAACGCCACCGATCAGCAGAACAATCTGGCGCTGCGCAATCGTTTGGCGAATGGTCTCGGTGGTTCCAGTTTGCCGAACTTTATTGATGACCCGATCAATGGCAATGGCATTATTGCACCGTCACTGGATAATCGATTGAATGTTAATTTGCCGGTTACCAGCCCGGCGGGCAGCTTGGGTTTCAGTGTATTGGCAGCTGATTACTTACTGGATTTGGAACTATCGGCACTGGAAAGCGAAGGCCGTGGTGAAACAATCTCCACGCCTCGTGTGGTAACAGCCAATCAGGCTGAGGGTTTCATTCAGCAGGGTGTGGAGATTCCATTTGAGCAATCCACATCTTCTGGTGCAACGGCTATTCAGTTCCGCGAAGCGGTTTTGGAGTTGCGTGCCACACCGTTAATTACACCGGATAATCGTGTGCAACTGACCTTGTCAGTGAAGCAGGATACCGTTGGTGAAATTTTCCCAACCGCGCAGGGTGGTTCGGTACCATCGATTGATACCACCGAGCTAAGCACTCGAGTTCTGGTTGAAAATGGCCAGACCATTGTGTTGGGCGGCATTTTCCAGGAAGACAAACTGTTCACCAATGAGAAGGTGCCAGTGTTAGGTGATGTGCCGGTGCTGGGTGCTTTATTCCGGCGCCGCGGTAACACCAATAACAAAAACGAGTTGCTGATATTTATTACCCCGACAATTCTTGATGAAAGAATTGCCGAACGGTATTAGTGCCGAAATATTTCGGATAAACCAGTACTAACTGATTACATGCTACAGGCCAAAAATCGATTAAAGGATTTAAATTCATGAAGGCTATTAATATCTTGCGTTATCTGGCGGTTGTTTCGCTGGTTGGTCTGCTCACGGCTTGTGGCGGAGGGCCAGCTGGTACCGGTGGTGGAACTCAACCGCCAAACCCACCTAGCATCCGCATTGCTGCGGCAAGCACCAGCGTACAGGCAAACCCCAGCGGTTTGCTGCCCAACCTGGATTTGCCCATTACCATCCAGCTCACAGTGCTGGTCAGAAATACCGGTGGCGCAGCAGTTGCTGATGGCACAGTTGTGAATATGACCACCAATAATGCTGCGGTTGGCACATTGTCTGTGGGAGATGACCCAGCAACACCCGCTGTTAACGAGTTTCTGGGACAGTTTCTGAATATCAATGCCGATACTGTTGGTGGCAATGCCACTTTCTTCTTTACATCTGGCACTTCGACTGGCACCACAGTGTTAACCGCTTCAGCGGCTGACCCTGCAACCGGCACTACCTTAACTGCAATGATTACCATTACGGTCAACCCTGCGGCAGACCCACAAGACCGCATTACCTTGACCATTAATGATCCTACTTTACCGGTGAATGCTTTTGGGGTTGATCCCTTTATTGGTTCGCCTTTCCTGAGTGAAGTCAGTATTCAATTTATTGGTGCTGATGGTCAGCTGGTGAACCCTGCCGGGGATGAGTTTGGTGTTAGTATTGCGCCAGCAAGTGTCGCAACATTTTCTCCACCCGATGACCCTTCAACCGATGATATCAATGAATTTCTCCTGCGGCTGGTGACGGCACCGGTACCTTCTACAGGTGGACAAAATTCGGTATTTATCAACTCCAATACCTTGCCTGGCACAGCGACATTAACTGTCACTGCCAGTGATGCGGTGACTGGTCAGAACTTCAGCAATAGTGTCACTGTTACAGTTAGCGGTGGCGCAGCCAATGGTGTTCCAGCGCAGGTATTGGTACCTGTTCCGACAACACCCGTTTTTGTCCAAGGCATTGGCGGTCCTACGGCGCTGACGGTTGAGTCACAGTTATTTGATGGTGGCGGACTGCCGGCAGATGATCCGACCGCGTTTAATAATGTACGCGTTGAAGTTAGTCCACCAAACCCGAATGGGTCGTTTGTCAGCGGTACCAACGCAACGGGTAACCCGGTCAGTGGTAACAGTATTTCAATACCAACAGTCAATGGTATCGGCAGTTTTGCGTTTACTACCGGTAGCACTGCAGGACCACATCTGATAACGGTCACCGCAGACAGTGCAGATAATAATGTCGACAACGGTATTCAAAGCCCGCTCAGCAATACCGCGACTGTGATTGTTGGCAATGGTCAGCTGGCCAGCGTTGATTTGGTATCGGATTTGTTTGCTGGTGCGGCTGAAGTATCGGATGCTGCCGTATCGGGTGCTGCTCCAGGAACGTTGATGATACCCGTTGGCGTGATTGCCAGTGATAGCTTTGGTGCTCCTGTACTGCCAGGTACACCGATAGCCTTCGGCAAGGTCGATACCCCCATCGAGCAAGTGATCCCCACTACCTTCGTTTTCTCAGGCTTTGATGGTAACCCACAGGAAGGTGGTACCTTCTTTAGCGTTGCTGCCAGCCCGGGTGACGGTTTCTTGGATAACCCGGCTGCCATTGATGAAGCCGTAGAAGTGGGCGATACATTGGTGACCTTTGGTGAGGAAGTTCCGGGTAATTCTGAGCTTGAGTCTTCTCGAGTGGTAGCTGATATTCTCAGCAACCTGTCATTAAGAGTCAGCGACGCGTTTAATAACAATGATCCCGCTGGTCCGGTGGTTAATGATAATTCGGTGATCCCTTATGTAGTGGGTCGTTCAGAAGTTGGAACAATTGGTGGTATGGGTGTTACTGATGAAAACGGCACTGCCACCGTAATGATGACTTATCCTGGTGATGTTCTGGGCCAACCAGTGGTGTTATGGGCACAAGGCATTACACAGGACAATGGTGAAACCCAGACCGTTGCAGATGCGGCTACATTGGTATTCCCTGGCCAGGGTCCGGCATTAATTTCGCTAAGCCCTAGCAGTGTTGAGGGCAATAGCACGGCTGCATTATTGATCTGTGTTACCGATGCCAATGGTTTTGCTATCAGCAACACAACCATTACATTTGTACCCAATGGCAGCTTCAACTTCAGTGCCAGTGGTGTGCCGCTGACGACAGGCTTTGATGGTTGTGTGAATACCACTGTAACCAGCTCTGGTATCGATACTTTCGATGAAGAAACCACAGTGACTTTCTTCGCGGCTGGCAGCTCTGCTGACTTGCTGCTCACTGATCCTATGTTGGCCGCATTGGTCGTATCACCCAGTTCACTGGCCTGTCCAATGGCTGGAGACTGTGGTGCGGTGATTGCTGGTGTTACCGGCGCGGATGGTTCAGCTGCAGCCGGTGCTGTGGTTGCAGCAGAATGCACAGCAGATATCACTGTAATGCCGGCAATGGAAATTACTGATGCAGCCGGAACAGCGGCATTTGATATTGACGTAGGTGCCGATGATGTTGAAGGTTCATGTACCTTTACCAGCACTGTAGACGGCCAGTTTGTGGGTGATAATGTTGGTATCAATGCGCCCGGTGGCGGCGGTGTTGGTGTTAGCCCATAAATTGAACAGTTAACGGGTTCAAAAAGCGCATCTTAGGATGCGCTTTTTTTTGCCTGACTGGATGTGATTTTGGTTTCCATTACTGTCAATTGGGTTAGGGCTACTGTCTTAATCAATCCAATTTAAACCTGTCTAATAACTGAATAGAATTTGGCAAGTGCTGAAGTAACAGGCAGAATACCTGTTGAGTTTCCATTCGATAAACAACCCATGAGTGCATCCGCCAAAGTCGTCACTGCCAATACTCAACAGGCCCTAGTTAGCGATAATATGCAAGCGCAATTAAACGCTTGTCGTGTCGCCTGGGAAAAGCATCGTCCCGATATTACTGAGCGGCGCGCAGACCTACAGCGCTTGCGCAAAGCGGTTAATCAATACGCGGATCGGCTGATGGAAGCGATTTCCAGCGATTTTGGTCACCGTCCTGTGCCAGTATCTTTGCTTGGGGATATCATCCAGGTTCAGTCTGAAATCAAACACACCTGTGCCAATCTGAAAGCCTGGTGCAAGCGTCAACATCAGCCTGTGGATTGGAAATACTGGCCATCGCAGGCATGGTTGGAATATCAGCCATTGGGTGTCATCGGTATTGTCAGCCCATGGAATTATCCGTTAACACTGACATTGACTCCCTTGGTTTCTGCATTGGCGGCAGGCAACCACGTAATGATTAAACCGTCCGAATATAACCCGGCCACCAATGCGGTTTTGCAACAGATGATCGCTGAAATATTTCCCTCCGAAAAAGTAGCGATCGTGACTGGCGGACCGGAAGTGTCCGCGGCTTTTACTGGTTTGGCATTTGATCATTTGTTATTTACTGGTTCTACCAGTATTGGCAAAAAAGTCATGGCCGCTGCAGCCGAAAACCTCACACCGGTAACACTGGAGTTGGGCGGTAAATCACCCGCCATCGTTGTTACTGATCAACACTTTGCCGATACCGCGGAATCCATTGTATCGGGCAAACTGTTGAATGCAGGTCAAACCTGTATTGCACCAGACTATGTATTGGTGCCTAAAGGCAAAGCGGAAGCCTTTTCAGAAGCAGTAAAAAAAGCAGCGGCCAACCAGTACCCGGAATTTAACAGTAATGAGGAATACACCAGTATTATCCATCAGGCACATTATGAGCGTTTATTGGAAATGCTGGCAGAAGCCGCGCGACATGGTGCCAAAATTGCTCCCTTATTTGATGTTCCTCACAATGCCAAGCGGCGGCGAATTACGCCAACATTGGTGCTCAACCCGGATACCGAGCTGACTTTGATGCAGGAAGAGATTTTTGGCCCATTGTTGCCAGTTCTGGAGGTTGATGACCTGAAAGCTGCGATACATTTCGTCAATCAAAGGCCACATCCACTGGCCTTATATATCTTTGGTGCCGATAAGGGGCAATACGAACAGGTACTGGCAAATGTGAATGCCGGTGGTGTATGTATCAACGACACCCTATTTCATATGACACAGTTGGAGTTACCATTTGGTGGCGTGGGCAGTAGCGGCATGGGGCAATATCATGGCCGCTACGGATTCCAACAATTTTCAAAAGCGCAACCGGTTTATAAACAGTCACGATTATCTGGATCTAAGTTGTTCCGTGCACCTTATAGCCCATGGAAGCGTAAATTAATGCGCTGGCTGGGTAGTTAACGCGTGCCATCAGAGGATCTTTTACCTTTTGCACCAGCTGCAGAGCGTAATAAACAACCGATTCTGGAAGTTTTGCTAGCGCATTTACCCTCAACCGGAAAGGTGTTGGAGATTGGGTCGGGTACAGGTCAGCATGCAGTACATTTTGCACAGGCTATGCCAGGTATCCAATGGCAGCCTTCAGAACGCGAACAAAACTTGTCGGGCTTGCATGCCCGGCTTATGGCATCTGCGTTAACCAATATTAAAACAGCAGTAGCATTAGAGGTCGGCGAATCTGGATGGCCAGCTGGCAAGTATGATGCAATATTTGCTGCCAATGTTGCGCATATCATGTCGTTTGAGAATGTCCAGCTAATGCTGCGGGGGGTATCCAGGCATTTGCTTTTTGGTGGGCAGTTCTTGCTTTATGGCCCATTTCATCGCAATGGCCAGCCAACATCGCAAGGCAATGCGGATTTTGATACCCAAATGCGCTCATCAGATAACCCTGACGGCAGACATCAAGGCATCCGCGACGATCGGGATATGCAAAAGGCAGCACAGGCAGTAGGACTAAACATTAGCGAAGATATTGATATGCCCGCTAATAACCGGATATTGGTATTTACACATTCGCACTGATATTGGAGAAACAAGTGCAGAATAACGAACGTAGTCTATTATTACAGCAAGTCCGGGCTGTGTTGGAAAGTGAGCCCAATGCCATTGCCAATGCGGCCAATTTGAGTGCCTTGATATTTGATGCGGTACCACGTCTTAACTGGGCAGGCTTTTATTTTCTTCATGAAGATACACTGATCCTTGGACCATTTCAGGGCAAGCTGGCCTGTACCCGTATTCCCATGGGGCAAGGTGTATGTGGCACTGCTGCCGAGCAGCGCAAAACTTTGCGGGTTGATGATGTACACAGTTTTGATGGGCATATCGCTTGTGACAGCGCGTCGGAATCGGAAATTGTGGTGCCGCTGATTAAAAATGGAAAAGTACTAGGGGTGCTTGATATTGATAGTCCGCATCAGGGGCGTTTTGATGAGAGTGATCAACTGATGTTTGAGCAGTTGGCAGATTGCTGGATCACCAACAGCGAGATATAAGCTGTAGGTCAGTTGTGGCCTTAACGTAAAAAGTGATGGGTTGGAGTCGATGAATGACCATCGACCCTGTAGGCCGATAGTTTGCTCAAAAGCAGTTTTCAAAGGTTGATGGTATTTCTATCATCAACAAATGACGGCATATTCGAGGCTTGCTGTCGAGCTATGGCTTAAACCATTGATCCAGTTGCCAGCTTTCTGGTGATAGCGGGCCAGTGCCGCTAAAGCTGGCGATGCATCCAGTGGCCATGCCGCGGATTGCGTCAACGTCATTTTGCCCCAGCCAACGGACAATGCTATCTAGACTTGGGTTATGCCCTACCACCACAATTGAGTTTGACCCTTGGACGAAATGCTCATTGATCAGGTTTAATAAGTCACCAGTGTAGGCGGCGTAAATCTCTTCGATGAACTTCACATTAGACGCTGCAGGCAGGCAGGCCTGCAGGGTTTGCCGGGTACGTACTGCTGGTGAACATAACACCTGAGTAGAGTCGGGCAGGTTGGTATTAGCAAGGTGTTCTCGCATATGTTGACCCTGCTGCTGGCCTCGTTGGGTGAGTTCACGTTCGATATCTGATTGTCGCCCGACAACCTGTAGCGTATCTGCGTGTCGGATCAGTAGCAGGTGTTGTATATCATCAAATTTCATAGCCATAACATAGCGAGTGTTTGCATTCGATTATGGCATAAGCTTGGGCTGGTTATCCGCCCAGTGGGCGGATAAATCGTTATGAGTTGTTAAGCGGCTTTGCGGCGGGAGACTTTATCCAATAATTCACTGGTCGAGGCACGCAGTTCATCGTCGTTAAAATCATCCACGGCGATAATTTCCATGGTACGTTGATTAACGTCCAGCAGCAGTTTGGCTTCTTTTTTGCTCAGCAGTTTGGCTTGTATAGCCTGTTTAATACGTTGTTCATAGGTGTCGCCGGTGATGGCACCTTGACGCACAGCTTTGTCCAGTTTGCGGGCGAGCGGTTCGGCGGCGATTACTTCGGGCAATAAAGCCTCCATAGCACCAATAACATAACCAGGGCTGGCAGTTTTATAAACGCCATCAGTCAAACGGTCGCGGGTTTCTGAAGGGGCTATGAGCAGACTCGCCACGCGATGACCAAGCCGATCATTGGGGCGGCGTTCACGAGCACCTAGCGGGAAGATAATCACTTTTAACGCAGTTGCCAGTACTTTGTTTGGAAAGTTATCTAATACACCGCGCAGCGCTTCCTGGATTTGATAAACGCAATCATAAAACGCCCAGGCAAGAATTGGTTGATCTGCGGCAGGTCGCCCCTGGTCTTCAAAACGTTTGAGCATGGCAGAACCAATATATAGCTGGCTCAATACGTCACCCAGGCGTGCGGAAATTCTTTCTTTTTGTTTGAGCTTGCCGCCAAAGGTGAGCATTGACACATCAGCAATCAGCCCGAAAGCGGCTGCATATCGACTGAGCTTGCGATAATAGCGACCGGTTTTTCTGTCACTAGGGACTGCAGAAAACCGACCGGTGCCAAAGCCCATAAAAAATGCACGACAAGCATTGCCGATGGTGTGTCCGATATGCTTGAACAGTAAATCGTCAAAAGTTTTTAATCGTTCTGACGGGTCGGTCAGTTGTGCGGCTTGCAGCTCTTTTAAAACATAGGGATGGCAGCGAATCGCCCCCTGGCCAAATATCATCATGCTGCGAGTCAGAATATTGGCACCTTCAACGGTGATTGACATGGGCGCTACCTGCCAGGCTCTGCCCAGGTAGTTTCGTGGCCCCAGAATGACACCTTTGCCGGCATGCACATCCATGGCATCGCTGACCACCTGGCGGGCTTTTTCTGTGGCATGGTATTTGGCTATTGCGGAAGGCACAGAAGGTTTTTCGCCTTGATCTACTGCGATGGCAGTCATTTTACTAAGTGCGCTGGCAGCATAGGTTCTACCTGCCATCCTTGCCATGGCCTCTTCAACACCTTCGAAACGGCCGATCGGCATATTAAATTGCTGCCGGATTCGAGCATAGGCTCCGGTAGCAAGGGTGGCCAGTTTGGCACCACCAGTGTTGTTGGAAGGTAACGAAATAGCACGCCCGACCGATAGGCACTCCACCAACATACGCCAACCCTGGCCAGCCATTTCAGGACCACCAATTAAAGTATCGATCGGAACAAAAACATTTTCACCACGAATCGGTCCATTCATAAACGGACTGTTCAGGGGCAGGTGCCTGCGTCCAATTTCAACGCCCTCAGTATCGCGCGGAATCAAGGCCAGGCTGATGCCGATATCTTCTACATCGCCGAGCAGGCCTTCAGGGTCATAAAGACGAAATGCCAAACCGACAACGGTTGCAACAGGAGCCAGAGTGATATATCGCTTATCAAATGTCAGGCGCATTCCCAACACTTGCTTGCCGTTCCATTCCCCCATGCAAACAATGCCTTTATCTGGGATTGATGTAGCGTCTGAACCGGCAGTGGGTCCAGTTAAACCAAAGCAGGGGATTTCCTCACCAACGGCCAATTTAGGCAAATAGTAATTTTTCTGCTCTTCGGTACCGTAATGCAGCAATAATTCTGCAGGGCCAAGTGAGTTAGGTACAGCCACCGTAGAACCAGCCACTGCGCTTAAGCCACCGACTTTTTGCAATACTGCGCGATGCGCCAAAGCAGAAAAACCCAAGCCACCATATTCGGTTGGAATAATCATGCCAAAGAAACGCTCTTTCTTCATGTATTCCCAGGTTTCCGGTGACATATCGGCGTCTACATGGCAGATTTGCCATTCATCCAGCATACTGCACAGCTTTTCGCATTGATCATCCAAAAAAGCGCGTTCTTCCAGTGTCAGCTCTGGTGTACGGCGTTTAAGCAATTGCTTCCATTTGGGCCTACCAGTGAATAATTCACCTTCCCAGCCGACAGTGCCCGCATCCAGTGCGATCTGTTCTGTGGCACTGAGCTTAGGGGTCATTTTCAGGTAGGCATCCAGCATATGACGAGTCAGATATTGCTGACGTAAAACAGGCATGTTCAACGGTATGGTAATGGCTAAAAGCAATAGCCAACCCAAACCTATTAACCCCCAATGGATAGAACCCAACACCGTAAAAGCCATTAAAATGGCAGCGCAGGTAATACTCCAGGTCAACAATCGCGTACCAAGGTAGGCGCATAGAACCGTAGCACCCAAAAGAGACAGAACTAACCACAACATAGGTTGATAACTCCTGAATGAATGTCAGTATGGCCGTTTCAGCGGCTTCCATACGGTAGAGTATGGTAGTTTGATTTTGGCGTCAAGTTTCTATGCACAGCAGATATTCATGTTGACGCTTATCTGCTCTGCATGGCGGTTAATTTTGCAGGCAAGCTCGAATGGGAAGCTGCCTGATTAGGCATAAACCAAAAGGTAATGGGTTAAGGCTCAAAAACGGCTTAACAGAAAGAATTTATACAAAACTGGCATCATCAGCACCAATTCGGCTAGAGTGTCGGTTGGTCACAAAGGTCAAACGCGTGAATCACAGCAGCGCACAGCGTCAACGTCAACAACTTGCCAGGAAAGATTGGGAGCAAGCTGCATTGCAGATGCTTGCCGAGCGTGGTGTTGAAGGTTTGGCAATCGAGCCTTTGGCGCGTCGCCTGGGGGTCACTAAGGGTAGCTTTTACTGGCATTTCAGTGATCGCAGGGAACTGCTCAAATCAGCGCTTGCCACTTGGGAAAGTGTGGATGCACACAATCTGGCAGTACTGCTGACCAATGATCTGCCTGCACGCGATAAATTAATCCAATTCTTTCATGCCAGCAGTCGCCCACACCTGACGCATCAGGTTTATAGTGCATTGTTGGCCGCACCACAACGAAGCGGTAAAGATGAGTGGTTAAATGATGTACTGAAGCGTGTTGATGAGCACCGCATCAGACAGCTTAGCAGGGCCTATGCAGAGCTAGACAGTGAGCGCGCAGAATTCCAGTCACGGCTGGCGTATTACACTTATGTTGGTTTTCTACAATTGCAGGCGCGCGGTCTGGCACCACAGCCGGATACGCCAGAATATGAGCATTATCTGGAACATTTGATTGCGACCTTGATTCCACTGTGTCAGTAATGTTGCAACCGCTGTCCGCTGCCGCTAATCTGTAGCGCCTTATCCATTAAACAGCGGATACATCAATAATCAAATCGCAGCCTGAGTTTCGCGGTGGCTGCTGTGATCAATCATTATTGAACCTAGATATATTTAATATGAGTACTACCAATCAGGAATTAAGCACCTGGGTTGCCAATGTGGCACAACAAACCCGCCCAGATAACATTGTCTGGTGCGATGGTTCGCAGGCAGAGTATGACGGTTTGATTCAGCTAATGCTGAGCACTGGCGATCTACTGGAGTTGAATCAGCAGACGCATCCGGGTTGTTATCTGCACCGTTCCGATACACAGGATGTTGCGCGAGTAGAGCATCTGACCTTCATTTGTACAGAAGATCAGGAGACTGCCGGTCCCAATAACAATTGGATGGCACCTGGTGAAGCACACGCCAAAATGGATGCCTTGTTCGAAGGATGTATGCAGGGGCGCACCATGTACGTGGTGCCGTATTGTATGGGCCCTATTGCTTCACCGCTTTCACGTTGTGGTGTGGAAATCACTGATAGCCCATATGTGGCTGCCAATATGCGGCTAATGACGCGCATGGGCAGTGCCGCATTACAGCGGATCGAACGTGATGGCGTGTTTGTTAAAGGGCTGCACTCTACCGGCGAGTTAGATCCCAATCGCCGGTTCATTATGCATTTCCCGGAAGAGTTGCAAATTCAAAGTTATGGTTCTGGTTATGGCGGTAACGCTTTGTTGGGTAAAAAATGCCATGCATTACGCATTGCCAGCTATCAAGCTCGCCAGGAGGGCTGGTTGGCCGAGCATATGTTGATTCTTGGTATCGAAAACCCGCAAGGTGAAAAAACATATGTGGCTGCTGCCTTTCCATCGGCCTGCGGTAAAACCAATCTGGCCATGCTGATTCCCCCTGCCAGTTATCCTGGCTGGAAAGTATGGACAGTAGGTGATGATATTTGTTGGCTGCACCCTGGCGAAGACGGTCGTCTGTGGGCAATTAATCCAGAAGCGGGCTTTTTTGGCGTGGCTCCAGGTACCAGCGAGAGCACCAACCCGAACGCACTGGCGATGTTGAATAAAGATGTCATCTTTACCAATGTTGGTGTCACTAAAAACAATGAACCCTGGTGGGAAGGTAAATCGGATGAAACCCCAGTCAAGGATTGGCAGGGTAGGGACTATGACCCGGCGAATGGACCGGCAGCACATCCCAACTCCCGTTTTACTGCAGCAATTAAAAACTGCCCCTGTTACTCACCAGAGGCTGAATCTGCCTCTGGTGTGCCAATCTCAGCGATTATTTTCGGCGGTCGTCGGCAATCACTGGTACCGTTGGTGTTTGAAACGTTTGATTGGCAACATGGTGTATTGGTCGGAGCTTCCATGGCATCTGAAACCACGGCTGCGGCTACCGGGGCAACCGGTGTGGTTCGTCGTGACCCCATGGCGATGCAACCGTTTTGCGGTTACAACTTTGCTGATTATTGGACCCACTGGCTCAGTTTCGGTGATAAGTTGGACAAGCTCCCACGTATTTTTCATGTCAACTGGTTCCGTAAGGATGAGCAAGGTCAATTTATGTGGCCCGGCTTTGGTGAAAACATGCGTGTATTGGAATGGATTATCCAGCGTTGTTCCGGTGATGCACAAGCACAAGAAACGCCGGTGGGTTATATTCCTTCGGATGCAGACCTGAACTTGTCCGGCCTGGGTATTGATCCAGCCATTATGCAGCGCCTGTTGGCGATAGATGTGCAAAACTGGGCAGCAGAAATGGACCAGATCAAAACGCATCTAAAATCTTATGGAACCCAACTACCGGAAACATTACTTGATCAGCAACAACAAATTGCTGCAAAGCTAAACTAGAGCGTGCTGTTTTTCGGTTAGTCTGAACTCGGATAAAAACCGTCCAGCTGTTCACGTAAAGGTGCCAGTTGTTCGGCATATTTTTTCCATGCGCCGATGGAGCTTGAATAGATAGGTTTGCGGACTTGTAGTCGACTGGCCGTGGTGGTTCCGGTATCAGTATTTTCGAATGATAAACAAGCTGGGTCCCATTCAAGCTCAACAAAATCAATGATCTGACGCGCTTTTTTGGGGAAGTCATGGATTAGCTCTTCATAGTGAATGTGAAGAATTTTGATTGCAAGCCGCTGCTTCCAAAAATCCATATATTCTCGGTACTGGCGGTACTTGGCCACCAGGTCTTCAAAACTATTGGTGTATTTAGCAGAGATAGGCTGCTTATAACAAGACCATAAGGTATCCATAGGGTCACGCTGGGTATGAATAACAAAAGCCTGGGGAAATAGTATTTGTATGATTCCCAGCATCTCATAGTTGGTCGGCATTTTATCGACAATTCGGCTATGTGACGGTGTGGCCACTTTTGATAGATAGTGATTAGCCGCAGCAGGGATAATGTTTGGTGGCAGTTCGGCCATTAAATCGGGGTAGTTACTGGTTGTGACCTTGGAAAAGTTTTTACGAGCGATGTTTTTGATATGCATCAACTCACCATGTGCCTGGACTTGTGGATGGCTGGCGAGGATTTTCTCTAATAAGGTACTGCCAGTACGAGGCATACCAAGAATAAAAATCGGTAATTTCGAGGGGTTCCCGTAGGATTGAAAGCGTTGCAGCAGTTGTTTGGTGAATAAGGATTTGGTTTTGTCCAGGATGATTTGTTGTTCTTGTTCGTTATAAATCAGCTCACCAGCATGTGTCTGTTTGGACAAAGTATTAGCAGCCCTGAAGTACTGAAAAGCGGTTGCGTAATTTTTCTCACGGTGCGATATGGTTGCCAGTGCAAAATTGATCTGGCTTTGTTCGGAGGCTGTCAGGCTGCTGCTTACGGCCAATTCAACCAGGTGCTGTTGCTGGGTTTGGCTGAAAACGTAATCTCCATTTGAACACATCATGGCCAAACCAAAAAAAGCGCCACTATCATTACTGTTTAGCGTGATCGCATGTTCATACGCAGCGCGAGCACCATCAAGTTCACCCTTATCGGTATTCAAATCACCCAATAAGACCTGGTATTGGGATTTGCTGCTATCAAGCCTGATAGCCCGTTGTACATGCTGTATGGATAGCTCAACATGTTGCAATAACCGATGACACTGAGCCATAGCATAATGTCTTTCTGCTGAACTGTCAGGTGCCTGGTTTTCAGCCCGGCTGAGTAGTTGCAGGCCTTGTGTGGCATCACCTAGCTGGGTCACTATCATGCCCAAAGCATGTTGTGCATGCAGGTCGTAAGGGTTCTTTTTCAGAACTGCAATGAATTGCTTTTGTTGGGCAATGGCTTGCTCTAAGTGTGATGACATCATGCTAATTTCAATTAAGGCCCACACAGTATAACGATAGCGCTATTCCAGAGAGTGCATAACCTTCAATGTCCATGCGCGATTTCCCTTGCGACCCGGTACTGGTCCTGGAGGCAGAAGCCGATCTTGTCAGTATCTTTTAGCTATTTAACGAAGGTAGGTGTTACCTGTCGGCTGCTTGTCTCGTCAAGCAGGTTTGGTCTGGTTATTTTGTCAGCTTGTTGATGGGTTGAGAATATGAGTTACCGGCCATGTTTCTATTTGGAAGTCATCTGGCATCAGATGATTTCAGTGCATGCATAAAAATAGCAGCAAAAGGGTGGACAATATACGATTTATAACGTACTCTTAACTTAGTACTTAGATTAACGTACTTATAGCCACGTACTAGATCATACGTATATACCTTATAAATCATTGTTTTTATTTGGAGACACCAAATGCAATTTAACCGTAATCCTTTATACCAGTCGGTGCGCTTTGCGCTGAGTACTGGTGCAATTGCAGGTCTGGCATTGTCTGGGCAGGCAATTGCTCAAGATGACCCTGCAGAGCTGGATCGTGTTGATGTTACCGGTTCACGTTTGAGCCAGGTTGACATCGAAGGCGCCAGCCCGGTAACGACCATTGATCGTTCAGACATTGAACGTATCGGTCTGTCGGATCTGTCTGACGTTATCCGTCAGCTGCCTTCTATTACTGGTTCACCACTGTCTACCCGTACCAACAACGGTGGTAACGGTGCCAGCCTTGTTGATATTCGTGGTTTAGGTAGCCAGCGTACACTGGTACTGATCAACGGTAAACGCGATATCACCGGTGGTGACTTTTCTAACATTCCAATCGCTGTTGTAGAGCGTATCGAAGTACTGAAAGAAGGTGCTGCAGCTATTTATGGTGCGGATGCGGTAGCTGGTGTTGTTAACATCATTACCCGTCGTGACTTTGAAGGTGCAGAAATTCAAGCCCAGTATGGTGCTTCTTTCGAGCTTTCTGAAAACCCTGCTGCTTCATTGAACCCTGCGTTTGGTGGTTCTGACGGCGACAACAAGCGTATTTCGTTTACCTTTGGCGGTAACAGCGAGCGCGGTAACTTTGTTGCTGGTGTTGAATACAACGAGCAAGATGCTGTTTATCAGGGCAACATTGATGACCCTCAGTTCCTGAATGTCATTAACGTACCTGACACCGCAACATTTATTGCTGATGGTGGCTTCCCTGCTTGTTTGACCACAGGTTCTTGTAATGACACCGGTGGTAGTACTGCAGGCCTGGGTGGTTTCTTCAACCCGGTTGATGATCCAAACGCTGGTGCGTTTACCCGTGATCTGAGCAGTGGTGCGATTCGTCCGTTCAACGCAGCGACCGATCTGTACAACTTTGCTCCAGTTAACTTCATCACCCAGCCATTCGAACGCAGAAGCGTGTTCTTCCAGGGTGATTACGAACTGTTTGACGGTGTTGATGCCTATGTAGAAGCGCGTTACAACAACCGTCAGTCTGAACAGGAACTGGCGCCTAACCCGCTGTTCATTATTCAGAACTTCTTTGATCCAGGTTTCCCATTGGATGATGATGGTCTGCCAGGTCAGTTTGGTATTCCTTCAACCAATGCGTTCAACCCATTCGGTTTGCCAGTCACTGACACTCGTCGTCGTGTGGCTGAAAGCCGTCGTCGTTTTGAACAGGAAGAAAACGTTATCCAGATCAACACCGGTCTGCGTGGTGACTTTGGTGACTTTGCGCCAACCTGGACCTGGGACGTATCCTGGAACTGGGGTCGTGAGCGTGAAGCCGGTACCGATTTCGGTCAGTTTGTAGGTGCTAACTTCCTGCAGGCGATTGGTCCATCATTCTTTGATGACACAGGCACTGCAGTATGTGGTACACCTGAAGCACCGATCGCAGGCTGTGTTCCTCTGAACCTGTTTGGTGGTTTCGGTACCATTACTCAGGAACAGTTGGACTTCATCGAATTCCCACTGAATGACAGCATTGAAACCCAGTTGCAGGTACTGAATGCCACCTTTAGCGGTGACATTATTGAACTGCCAGGTGGCCCATTGTCTGCAGCGTTTGGTTATGAATTCCGTAAACAGGAACTGGACAATATTCCAGATTCTGGTAAACAGACCGATTCTGTAACCGGTACCACAGGCGGCAGAACGACGGGTGAATTCGACGTAGATTCGCTGTTTGTGGAAGTTAACATTCCGCTGTTGTCTGGTGTTCCGGGTGCGGAATTGCTGGAGTTGGGCGGTGGTTTCCGTTACGACGATTTCAGTTCAATCGGCAGCACGGGTAACTTCCAGGGTCGTTTGCGCTGGCAGCCATTTGATGGCTTCTTGATTCGTGGTAGCTATGCGGAAGTATTCCGTGAGCCAGCCATTGGTGAATTGTTCGCGCCACAGGCTGACAGCTTCCCAAGCTATCTGGATCCTTGCCGTTCAAGTGCTTCGGTTACCGGTAGTACAGAAAACGCATTTGCTGCATTGTCAGCAGCTCAGCAGGCGGCTTGTATTTCTACTGGTGCAGTGGTTACCGGTGTTGATGCCAATGGCGATGACTTTACCTTTGACCAAACCAATGCTCAGCCTCGTTCACGCATAGGCGGTAACCCAGGTTTGGGTCCAGAGTCTGGTGATACCTTTACGGTTGGTATCGCATGGTCACCTGAGTTTATTCCAGGCTTCAGCTTCACCGCTGACTACTGGGATGTAGATCTGGAGAATGCGATTGCAGCCATTGCTGCACCGACGGTTCAGAACCTGTGTATCGGTATTGGTCCAAACGGTGAAGAGCTGCCAAGTGATCCAGCACAGTGTGCAAACATCACTCGCCAGACATTTGGTAACACGGGTGAAGTAGCCTCTGTTATTTCACTGGCACAGAACATCGGTAGCGAAACCGCTAGCGGTATTGACTTTGCGTTGAACTACAACATCAACACAGGCATCGGTTTGTTTGATACCCGCTTCTTGCTGACTTGGTTGGATTCACGTGTATCTACCGTTGTTGAGCAATTTGGTGGTGTTGAAGCTGCTGGTTTCTTTGCTGACAACGCTGGTTTTGCTGAAGGTGCATACCCAGAGTGGAAAGCCAACTGGACGGTTGACTGGAGCTTCGGTAACTTCGGTGCTTCTACTAACGTTGAGTACATTGACTCAGTAGAAGAGCTGGACTTCCTGAATAACAGAGTCGAGTCTGAAATCTACGTTGACTTGGTGTTGCGTTATGACTTTGCATTTGGTACCCAGATTTCTGGTGGTATTACCAATATCTTTGACAATAACCCTCCATTCATCATCGATGGTTTCAATGCGAACACCGATCCAGACACCTATCGTTTGTTAGGTCGCTCTTGGTTCGCTCGCGTTACGCATCGCTTCTAAGTCTGATTTAGAAAGTAATGTGTGCGATACCTGCAAGTACAATTATCGGCTTCTGTATGCATACAGCGGCAAGATTGGTCAAAGTAGGTAGTAATAAACCGGCTTATGGGTACCCATAAGCCGGTATTTTGACACCCAAACCATGCCCAAATCATGCCCGGGGCATGGGATTAAGACCGGGTAATGGCATAGGAGTTGTATTATTTAAAAAGTAGTATCCGAATAATCTATTTAAAAACAGTATCTTAAGCTTTGTTGTGTTGGCTAGGCTAAAGCAATCTAAGAGTGATGTAAGGACTAATATTAAATTTGTGCTAAAAGCAAGTAGAAAAAGGTCATTTAACAAACTCTTTTCATTTGGCGCTTAAACGTGTAGTATCAACAAAGTTCAAGCGACGTCTTGTATGCGCTGTATTGCATATTATAAAAGTCAATGCTTGAGCCACGTGGCTAAGTTATTGTTTTTCTATTAGATTTATTTGGAGACACCAAATGCAATTTAACCGTAATCCTTTATACCAGTCGGTGCGCTTTGCGCTGAGTACTGGTGCAATTGCAGGTCTGGCATTGTCTGGGCAGGCAATTGCTCAAGATGACCCTGCAGAGCTGGATCGTGTTGATGTTACCGGTTCACGTTTGAGCCAGGTTGACATCGAAGGCGCCAGCCCGGTAACGACCATTGATCGTTCAGACATTGAACGTATCGGTCTGTCGGATCTGTCTGACGTTATCCGTCAGCTGCCTTCTATTACTGGTTCACCACTGTCTACCCGTACCAACAATGGTGGTAATGGTGCCAGCCTTGTTGATATTCGTGGTCTGGGTACCAACCGTACACTGGTACTGATCAACGGCAAACGTGATATCACCGGTGGTGACTTTTCTAACATTCCAATCGCTGTTGTAGAGCGTATCGAAGTACTGAAAGAAGGTGCTGCAGCTATTTATGGTGCGGATGCGGTAGCTGGTGTTGTTAACATCATTACCCGTCGTGACTTTGAAGGTGCAGAAATTCAAGCCCAGTATGGTGCTTCTTTCGAGCTTTCTGAAAATCCTTCTGCTTCATTGAACCCTGCGTTTGGTGGTTCTGACGGCGACAACAAGCGTATTTCGTTTACCTTTGGCGGTAACAGCGAGCGCGGTAACTTTGTTGCTGGTGTTGAATACAACGAGCAAGATGCTGTTTATCAGGGCAACATCAATGACCCTCAGTTCCTGAATGTTGTTAACGTACCTGACACCGCATCATTTATTGCTGATGGTGGTTTCCCTGCTTGTTTGACCACAGGTTCTTGTAATGACACCGGTGGTAGTAGTGCAAGCCTGGGTGGTTTCTTCAACCCGGTTGATGATCCAAACGCTGGTGCGTTTACCCGTGATCTGAGCAGTGGTGCGATTCGTCCGTTCAACGCAGCGACCGATCTGTACAACTTTGCTCCAGTTAACTTCATCACCCAGCCATTCGAACGCAGAAGCGTGTTCTTCCAGGGTGATTACGAACTGTTTGACGGTGTTGATGCCTATGTAGAAGCGCGTTACAACAACCGTCAGTCTGAACAGGAACTGGCGCCTAACCCGCTGTTCATTATTCAGAACTTCTTTGATCCAGGTTTCCCATTGGATGATGATGGTCTGCCAGGTCAGTTTGGTATTCCTTCAACCAATGCGTTCAACCCATTCGGTTTGCCAGTCACTGATGCTCGCCGTCGTGTGGCTGAAAGCCGTCGCCGTTTTGAACAGGAAGAAAATGTTATCCAGATCAACACCGGTTTGCGTGGTGACTTTGGTGACTTTGCGCCAACCTGGACCTGGGACGTATCCTGGAACTGGGGTCGTGAGCGTGAAGCTGACACCGATTTCGGTCAGTTTGTAGGTGCTAACTTCCTGCAAGCGATTGGTCCATCATTCTTTGATGACACAGGCACTGCAGTATGTGGTACACCTGAAGCACCGATCGCAGGCTGTGTTCCTCTGAACCTGTTTGGTGGTTTCGGTACCATTACTCAGGAACAGTTGGACTTCATCGAATTCCCACTGAATGACAGCATTGAAACCCAGTTGCAGGTACTGAATGCCACCTTTAGCGGTGACATTATTGAACTGCCAGGTGGCCCATTGTCTGCAGCGTTTGGTTATGAATTCCGTAAACAGGAACTGGATAGCATTCCAGATTCTGGTAAACAGACCGATTCTGTAACCGGTAACACCGGTGGTCGTACTCAAGGTGAGTTCGATGTGGATTCACTGTTTGTGGAAGTTAACATTCCGCTGTTGTCTGGTGTTCCGGGTGCGGAATTGCTGGAGTTGGGCGGTGGTTTCCGTTACGACGATTTCAGTTCAATCGGCAGCACGGGTAACTTCCAGGGTCGTTTGCGCTGGCAGCCATTTGATGGCTTCTTGATTCGTGGTAGCTATGCGGAAGTATTCCGTGAGCCAGCCATTGGTGAATTGTTCTCACCACAGGCTGACAGCTTCCCAAGCTATCTGGATCCTTGCCGTTCAAGTGCTTCGGTTACCGGTAGTACAGAAAACGCATTTGCTGCATTGTCAGCAGCTCAGCAGCAGGCTTGTATTTCTACTGGTGCAGTGGTTACTGGTACGGATGCCAATGGCGATCCGTTCACCTTTGACCAAACCAATGCTCAGCCTCGTTCACGCGTAGGCGGTAACCCAGGCCTGGGTCCAGAGTCTGGTGATACTTTTACGGTTGGTATCGCATGGTCACCTGAGTTTATTCCAGGCTTCAGCTTCACCGCTGACTACTGGGATGTAGATCTGGAGAATGCGATTGCAGCCATTGCTGCACCGACGGTTCAGAACCTGTGTATCGGTATTGGTCCAAACGGTGAAGAGCTGCCAAGTGATCCAGCACAGTGTGCAAACATCACTCGCCAGACATTTGGTAACACGGGTGAAGTAGCCTCTGTTATTTCACTGGCACAGAACATCGGTAGCGAAACCGCTAGCGGTATTGACTTTGCGTTGAACTACAACATCAACACAGGCATCGGTTTGTTTGATACCCGCTTCTTGCTGACTTGGTTGGATTCACGTGTATCTACCGTTGTTGAGCAATTTGGTGGTGTTGAAGCTGCTGGTTTCTTTGCTGACAACGCTGGTTTTGCTGAAGGTGCATACCCAGAGTGGAAAGCCAACTGGACGGTTGACTGGAGCTTCGGTAACTTCGGTGCTTCTACTAACGTTGAGTACATTGACTCAGTAGAAGAGCTGGACTTCCTGAATAACAGAGTCGAGTCTGAAATCTACGTTGACTTGGTGTTGCGTTATGACTTTGCATTTGGTACCCAGATTTCTGGTGGTATTACCAATATCTTTGACAATAACCCTCCATTCATCATCGATGGTTTCAATGCGAACACCGATCCAGACACCTATCGTTTGTTAGGTCGCTCTTGGTTCGCTCGCGTTACGCATCGTTTCTAAGTTAATCGACTTAGTAGCTTAATAAGCTAAAATAAAGCCGCGGCACTGCCGCGGCTTTTTTTATGTCAGTAAAAAATTAATGCTAACTAAAATATCAACGCACAGTGAAATCCAAAAGCTGTTAAATATGCCGGGTTATGTGCCGTGGCAAATTAATGGTGCGCAGGGTCAGGTTATTTTTAGAAAGCTTGGTCACACAGCAGTTTACAATGCAGCATTTTTAGATCATCGATTATCACGATCAGAGAATGAAACATTGTATTCAGTTCCCATCACTGCATTAATAAGTGATGCGAGCAAAATCAAGCCACCAAAAAACTGGATATTTCATACCAGCTTTTGTTGTTCTACCTTATTGGCTCGTTTGCTTCAGATCGACAATAAGGTTCTATCAATGAAAGAACCCATTGTTCTTAATCAGCTTGCCGATGCTTTTCGCCATAGCGCTGGTAATGCATTTCAATATATCAGCCTATTCAGACAAGTTGCTGCTCAATTAAACAAGCCTTTTAGTGATAATCAAACAATTATTTTAAAAACGTCAAATTATATGAACGCGTTGCTTAATCAAATACATCACTTAAACAATGATGGCCGTGTGCTATTGGTGTGGGGAGGTGTAAGGGCGTTTGCGCGTTCCATGCTGAAAAATAAAATGGAAGCGGTTAAAACAGTACCGGTTTTTTTGCGTGCTTTACAACAGGATATTGATGATCAGTACGGTTATCTGCCAGGTACAGATTTTACTCAAGATATTGCGCATATGTGGGCGACACAAATCAGGTTGTTTTGTGAGTTTATTGAAAATACACAACTTCGGGTTGCCACAGTTGAAAAACATGAAATCATTAATAACACCGAGTCAGTGGTTGCAGGTTGCGATCAGTTTTTTTGCATAGATACACAGCGCAGTAGTGATTCACTGGCCAGGATAATGAAAGTTGATTCCAAGCATCAAAACAGTCAACCATCTGCTGCCAATGATAATCACCAGGACGATAGCCTGGTTGATGCGGTTGAGCAAGTTTCAAGAGATTTGGTGCCAGATAACGTATCCGAGTTACTGGCCAGTCGAGCGCTATAAAATCTGCGAAATGTGTTCTTGGTCGCTCATTTGGATAGGCAACCGGGGCTGCCACTGTGACTTGATCGGTCAACAAGCTACAAGGGATTGATGTGATTTCTCAGAGACAGTCAAAAATTACTTTTTCTTTGGCATATAAAGATCAGTCAATGTGCCAGAGAAAGCCTCAGCCGCCATACCGATGGTCTCTGATAATGTCGGGTGAGGATGGATCGTTAAGCCGATATCTTCGGCATCACAGCCCATTTCTATCGCCAGACAGCATTCGGCAATGAGATCTCCGGCATGTGGGCCAACCACTCCGGCGCCAACAACGCGTTTACTGTTAGTGTCGAAAATTAACTTGGTAAAGCCTTCATCGCGGGCCATGCCCAATGCACGACCACTGGCAGCCCAGGGGAATTTGGCAACTTCTACACTCAAGCCATCATCTTTTGCCTGGGTTTCGGTGATGCCAACCCAGGCCACTTCGGGGTCGGTATAAGCCACGGAAGGAATCACTTTAGCATCGAAATAGCTCGGTTCTCCGGCGATGACTTCTGCAGCAACTTTGCCTTCATGTGTGGCTTTGTGTGCCAGCATGGGTTGTCCGATGACATCCCCAATCGCAAAAATATGCGATACATTGGTACGCTGCTGATTGTCTGTTTTTATGAATCCACGTTCGTCTACTTTAACGCCGGCTTTGTCTGCGTCTATTTTGTTGCCATTGGGTACACGGCCTACAGACACCAATACACGATCATAGTCAGTGGTGTTTGGGATTTGCTCGCCACTAAAACTGACTTTAAGTGCTTCGCTGCTTGCCACGATACTTTCGACTCTGGTTTTCAGACAAATCGATTCGCAACGTTCATTCAATAATTTTTGCAGCGGTTTGACCAGGTCTTTATCTGTCCCCGGCATCAGCTGATCCATTAATTCTACAATGGTGACTTCGCTGCCAAGGCTGGCGTATACGCAGGCCATTTCCAAACCAATAATACCGCCACCAATGACCAGCAATTTGCCAGGTATATCGCTTAACTCCAGAGCACCAGTGGAATCCATCAAACGCTCATCGTCCCAAGGCAGGCCTGGTAGATGTACGGGTTGTGAGCCAGCAGCAATGATGGCGTGTGCGAATGATATGGTTTGCTGACCATCAAGGCCTTCGATGTTCATTTGATGTGGTCCGCTGAATTTCCCGGTACCGGTAATCACTCGGACCTTGCGCTTGCGCGCAAGTCCAGCCAAACCGCCGGTCAATCGTTTGACCACCGAGTTTTTCCAGTCACGCAGTTGGTCCAGGTTGATATCGGGCTCCCCAAAGCGCACGCCGTGCTCGGCCATGTGCCGGGTTTCATCCAACACACGTGCTGTATGCAGTAGTGCCTTGGATGGGATACAACCTACATTCAGGCAAACGCCGCCAAGGTCGGGGTAGCGTTCAACCAGTACGACATCCAGCCCCAGGTCAGCAGCACGAAAGGCTGCAGCGTAACCGCCAGGTCCTGCGCCCAGCACCAATACATCACAATCATAGGGTTTATCCGCAGCAACACCAGCTCCACTGTTGCTGGCGGCTGCTTGTGATTGATCGTTGTCGTCAGAATGTTCTGGCGGGCTGTCTTGTCCAGCATTGCTTTGCTGTTCGTCGGTATCCTGATCATCCGAAAGCGCATTCTCAGGCGCTATGTCTGAGTTAACTTCAATCTCTGCGATAACATCACCTTCTGAGACTGTATCACCAACTTTGACTTTGATGTCTGTGATGATGCCGGCATCAGTTGAAGGGACCTCCATGGTGGCTTTGTCGCTTTCCAGAGTAATCAATGATTGATCTTTTTCTACGGTATCACCTTGGCTGACCAAAACCTCAATCACTGGAATGTGATCAAAATCACCTATATCGGGAACCTTAATGGATGCTTTGCTCATGAAAAACTCACTTATTTGATCGTTGTTAACCGCTGTTGGGTTGATACAGAATTAGTTGATCGCCACGTTGCCGCCAATCCAGGTCGCGCAGTACTTCCATACCCAACAGCACTTCGATATCCATATTGGGTGCCACCACGGCGCGTACATCACGTACGACAATGGGTCCTAGTCGCAGCTCATCAAGGCGGGTTAGATAACCCCGTGAGATGCCATTGGCAGTATTCATACTGATAGGGCCAAGGTTTTTTAAATTCATGCTTTTGGCAAGATCGCCGGGCAGGGCAACGCTGGTTGCACCAGTGTCCACTAAAAACACCACATCACGACCGTTGATGGAACCGCTGGCCACGTAATGGCCATCCGGGTTCTGTTGTAGACTGACTTCTACAGCACCATCTTCAAATACCATACCACTGACATTGCGATTGGGGTTGTTGCGGCGATCAACGACCTCGGAAAAAAACCAGGTCAGCAGAGCCATGGCAGCGAGCATGCTGAACCAGATCATGGCTCGGCCCAAACGGTTGTTTGGGTCTTGCTGATGGTTTTCGTAATGCATCTATATTTCCGTTTACAGCACCACGCGG
Organism: Wenzhouxiangellaceae bacterium; assembly: GCA_965230265.1. Lineage (GTDB taxonomy): Bacteria > Pseudomonadota > Gammaproteobacteria > Xanthomonadales > Wenzhouxiangellaceae > JAJFKX01. The sequence continues at coordinate 340,011 of OZ245999.1, forward strand.
CGGAAATCTTCTAAACGGGTCACCAGGAAACGCGCAAAGCGTGCAGCAGCAGCACCGTCAATAACACGGTGATCATAGGATAATGATAAGGGTAGCATCAGCCGGGGATTAAACTGCTCGCCGTTCCATACCGGTGCCATAGATGACCTAGAAACGCCGAGTATGGCGACTTCTGGTCCATTGACGATTGGCGTAAATGCCGTGCCGCCAATACCACCCAAGCTGGAAATTGAAAAACAACCACCTTGCATTTCAGCGGGTTTGAGTTTGCCTTCACGAGCACGGCTGCTTAAATCGGTCAATTCATGTGCCAACTCCAGTAACCCTTTTTGATCGCAGTTGCGAATCACCGGTACCACCAACCCATCACTGGTATCGACGGCAATGCCGATATGGAAATACTTCTTCATAATCAACGATTCGCCATCGCTGGAAAGTGATGAGTTAAATTGCGGGAATTTTTTCAATGCCGCGACACAGGCTTTGATTAAAAATACGATTAAAGTCAGGCGAGTGCCTTGTTCACGGATTTCAGCATCTTGCTGTTTACGGAAAGCTTCCAAATCAGTGATGTCTGCATGATCGTGCTGCGTAACATGGGGAATTGTCAGCCAGTTACGGTGCAGGTGGGCGCCGGAAATTTTCTGTATACGTGTTAAAGCCTGCTCTTCGATATCGCCAAACTTGCTGAAGTCGACCTGCTTGGCAGGAGCAATGGAAAGTCCTTCAATACCGCCGCTGGCTGAACCGCCGGACATGCGTTGCTTGAGGTGTTGATGTAGATCATCTTCAGTGATGCGGCCTTTACGGCCGGTGGCTTTGACTGCAGATAAATCGACCGCCAGTTTGCGTGCCAGTTTGCGCACACTGGGGCTGGCATGAATGTCGCTGGCCGAATCATTCGACATTTCATCGTTTGATTGAACAGTGTTTGTCTGATTTTGGTCACTGCTGTCTGGCTCTGCTTGAGCTATTTCATCTTTTGTATCAGGGGCTTCTGACAAATCCCTTGCACCGCTGTTGATATCATTCTGTGCGCCATCTGCAGATGAACCGCCCTCATCATCCGGGGCATCCAAACTTTCAAGGGTCGCAATCACGTCACCTTCGCCGACTTGATCACCTTCAGAGACTTTTAGTGAAGTAATTTTGCCAGCATGTGATGAAGGCACCTCCATGGTGGCTTTATCACTTTCCAGAGTGACCAGGGAATCGTCTTGCTTAATTTCATCGCCGACGGCGACCAGAATTTCAATCACTGGAACCTTGTCGAAATCACCGATATCCGGGACTTTAATTTCAATGTCGTTGGCCATTAGTTCTATCTCTCAGTACTTGTTCTTGTCAGATAATTTCTGATTTTCACCCGGGTGTGCTAAACCGTTACCGGATTGGGCTTTTCCGGGTCGATATTAAGTTGATTACGGGCATCCAGCAAAGTCGAGCGCGATATCTTGCCTTTCAGGAATAAGCGGTAAAGTGCTGCGTAGGCGATATGTCGGCGATCAACTTCAAAGAATTGACGCAGGTTCTCTCGCGTATCACTACGGCCGAAACCATCAGTACCCAAGACCAGATAATCATTGTGAGGCAAGTAGGGTCGAATCTGTTCAGCGTTTGCACGAACATAGTCGGTAGCAGCGATAATGGGGCCACTATGGGTGCTTAGGCAGCGGGTGACATAAGCCTGCCTAGGGTCAGCATCGACATTTAAGCGGTTATACCGTTCAGCGTCCTGCCCATCACGGCGCAACTCGTTAAAACTGGTGACGCTCCACACATTGGCGCTTATTTTGAACAGTCCCGTCAAGATATCGGCGGCCGCAATGGCTTCGCGCAAAATAGTGCCTGAGCCGAGCAGTTGTACCTTCAACTCTGAAGCACGGCCTTCGCTGAATAGATACATACCACGGATAATGCCGTCTTCTATGGCCTCAGCATTTTCTTCTGGCAGGGCAGGCTGGCGGTAGTTTTCGTTCATCACCGTCAGGTAATAAAACACATCCTGCTGCTCAGTGAACATCCGCCGTATACCGTCACGAATAATGACTGCCACTTCATACCCAAATGCTGGGTCGTAAGAGAGACAGTTGGGTATCGCGCCAGCCAACAAATGACTGTGGCCATCTTCGTGTTGCAGACCTTCACCATTCAATGTTGTACGACCAGCCGTACCGCCGATCAAAAAACCACGAGCACGCATATCTCCGGCAGCCCAGGCCTGATCGCCAACCCTTTGGAAACCAAACATCGAATAAAAAACGTAGAACGGAATCATGGCCAGGCCGCTATTGGCATAAGATGTTGCTGCTGCGATCCATGATGAAATCGCGCCTGCTTCAGTAATGCCTTCCTGCAGGATTTGACCGTCTTTTTCTTCCTTATAAAACATCAGCTGATCCGAATCGACCGGATCATAAAGCTGGCCCAGGGCAGAATAAATGCCCAGTTGTCTGAACATGCCCTCCATACCAAAGGTCCGGGCTTCATCGCAGACAATGGGAACAATGCGTTCTTTCAACTGCTTGTCGCGCAGCAGCAGTGATAGGCAGCGAACAAACGCCATGGTGGTGGAAATTTCACGCTCATCTGAGCCTTTCAATAACGGTTCAAAAACACTTAATTCCGGTGTTGGTAAGGCTTCGGATGTGACCACACGTTGTGGTAAATAGCCGCCCAGTTCAGAACGACGCTGCTGCAGGTAGCGGATTTCATCGCTGTCTTCGCCTGGGTAGTAGTAAGGTACATCGGCAACCTGTTCATCAGTGATCGGCACGCTGAAGCGATCGCGGAAATGACGCACACCATCATCATCCAGTTTTTTCTGCTGGTGACTGATATTTTGACCCTCACCAGACTGGCCCATACCGTAACCTTTAATGGTTTTGGCCAGGATGACTGTGGGTTGGCCAGTGTGTGTGGTGGCTCGTTGATAAGCGGTGTAGACTTTCTGAGGATCGTGGCCACCGCGATTCAGGCGCCAAATATCTTCATCGCTCATGTCCTCGACCATTTTCTTCAGTTCCGGATTCGCACCGAAGAAGTGCTCGCGCACATATTGACCATCTTTGGCTTTGTATTTTTGATAGTCACCGTCGACGGCTTCAGCCATACGGTCTTTTAGCAGGCCATGATGGTCACGTTCTAATAATGGGTCCCATCGACTGCCCCATAAGACTTTCAGGACGTTCCAGCCTGCCCCACGAAATACCCCCTCCAGCTCTTGAATAATTTTACTGTTGCCGCGTACCGGGCCATCCAGGCGCTGGAGGTTACAGTTGACCACAAAAATCAGGTTATCCAGTTTTTCCCGCCCAGCCAGTGCGATGGCTCCCAATGATTCGGGCTCATCAGATTCCCCATCACCCATAAAGCACCACACCTTGCGCTGACTGGTATCAGCAAGGCCACGGTTGTGCAGATATTTAAGGAAGCGTGCCTGATAAATAGCAAAAATTGGGCCCAGCCCCATGGATACGGTGGGCAGTTGCCAAAAATCAGGCATCAACCATGGATGTGGATAAGAGGACAAGCCATCGCCATTGACTTCCTGACGAAACTTGTCCAGTTGGTCTTCGCTCAAACGACCTTCCAAAAAAGCGCGAGAATAAATACCGGGAGAACTGTGTCCCTGGATGTACAGTAGATCTGCACCGGCATCATGGTCAGGACCTTTAAAGAAGTGATTAAAACCCACGTCATATAGGGTGGCTGCTGAGGCAAAGCTGGCGATATGCCCACCCAACTCACCACCCCGACGGCTGGCACGCACCACCATGGCCATCGCATTCCAACGAATAATGGCGGCGATGCGTTTTTCCATCTCGCTATCACCAGGCATGTCGGGCTGTTTGGAGACCGGGATGGTATTGATATAACTGGTGGTCAGGTCAAAGGGTAAATCCAGGCCCATGCTGCGGGTCTGCTCAATTAAATCTTCCAGCAGAAAGTGCGCACGCTGCTCACCATCGGTGTCAAGCACCGACTCCAATGCATCCTGCCACTCTTGAGTTTCCTGTGGATCGATGTCTTTAGGTTGTTGGGGATCAGTTGCCATGCCTATTCCTCATTGGCCTGCTGTTTATTGGGCCGTTACTTATTAAATTTATGTCCAGTCTTCTGCATCGTCAATATCGCGCAAGCCATCAAATAAGTGTGCCTGTCGGTCGTATTCAAAACGCTGTGCGTCCACACTGGCGATGGCTGTCATATTAACAACTCTGCGTACGGTGGCTGATGGTGTCAGAATGTGTGCCGGCATACCTGCGCCCATCAAAATAGGGCCAACACTGACACCTTTGGTCAGCAGACGGGCAAAATTAAAAGCAATATGCGCAGCTGCCTGGTCGGGCATGACCAAAAGATTGGCACTGCCTTTGAGCACTGAATTAGGGAACAGCCGTTCACGGAAATCTTCAGATAGTGCAGCATCTGCCGTCATCTCACCTTCGGCTTCCAAATCCGGGCAGCGGCTGCGCAATATTTGTAAGGCGCGTTGCATTTTTTGAGAGTCATTGTCGTGATGGCTGCCGAAGGCTGAATGAGACAGCAGTGCCACTTTAGGCTGCAGGCCAAACAGGCGGACTTTTTCGGCGGCCATTTCGGTCAACTCAGCAATCTGCTCAGCCGTTGGGTCGGGGTTTACATGGGTATCACAAACAAAGAAAGTTCCACCGTCACCTGTTAATACACTTAAAGCACCGACTGTATCCACACCATCACGAACACCCAGAACGTTCATGACATAATGCAATTTACTTTGATATCGTCCTACCAGACCAGTGATCATGGCATCTGCATCACCGCGTTTGACAGCCAGTGCTGCAATCACGCTTTCGCGTGTGCGTACAATCGACTTGGCTGCTTCCGGGGTTACGCCATGACGCTCCATCAACTGATGGTAGGTTTGCCAGTAGTCCTTGTAGCGTGGGTCGGAGTGTGGGTTGATTAACTCAAAATCGCGTCCCGCTTCCAGACGTAATCCAATTCGCTCGGTGCGCATTTTGACGACTTCGGGACGGCCAATCAGAATGGGAATGGCCAAACTATCGTCAATAATCGTCTGTACAGCGCGTAGTACAGTCTCGTTTTCACCTTCGGCAAAGATGACTCGACGTGGGTTGGCACGGGCGGCATCAAACACGGGTTTCATCAACAGGCCGGTGCGGAACACAAATTGATTAAGTTGCTCTCGGTAAGCATCCATGTCATCAATGGGGCGTTCAGCGACATTGCTGTCCATTGCTGCTTGAGCCACAGCCGGTGCCAGGTGCGCCAGTAGGCGCGGGTCAAAAGGCTGTGGAATTAAATAGTCAGGGCCGAATTGCGGAGTGGTGCCGCCGTAAGCTGCAGCACTGACCTCACTGGCTTCCAGCCGGGTCAGCTCTGCCAGCGCATGCGCACAGGCCAGTTTCATTTCTTCATTGATCAAGCGGGCGCCGACGTCCAGTGCGCCACGGAATAAATATGGGAAACACAGTACGTTGTTAACCTGATTGGGGAAGTCTGATCGACCCGTGGCAATGATGGCATCCGGGCGAGCTTTACGAGCTTCATCCGGCATGATTTCCGGTATCGGATTGGCCAATGCCAGAATGATGGGTTGCTCGGCCATGGTTTTAACCATTTCCGGTTTTAATACTCCAGGTGCCGATACACCCAGGAAGATATCAGCATCCTTAACGGCTTCGCCCAGTGTTCGTGCTGGTATATCACGTGCATATTGGGCTTTGCGATCATCCATGTCTTCGTTGCGACCAGTGTGTACAACACCTTCACGGTCACACACAATGATATGTTCGCGCTGCATACCCAGGCTAACCAGCAAATCCAGACAGGCCATACCCGCTGCGCCGGCGCCAGAGGCGGTCAGATGCACATCTTGTATTTTCTTACCGACAATATGCAGGGCGTTGATCACCGCTGCAGCGGTGATGACAGCGGTACCATGTTGATCATCATGGAATACCGGAATCCCCATCCGTTGTTTGAGCTTTTCTTCAACAACAAAACATTCCGGTGCTTTGATGTCTTCCAGATTGATACCGCCAAAGGTTGGTTCCAGGCTGGCAATAATTTCAACCAGTTTATCCGGATCGCGTTCATCGATTTCAATATCAAACACATCGATACCGGCGAACTTGCGAAACAAGACACCTTTACCTTCCATCACTGGCTTGGAAGCCAGTGCACCAATGGGCCCCAAACCCAGTACGGCTGTGCCATTGCTGATGACTGCGACCAGGTTTCCCCGGGCTGTCAGGTTGGCGGCTTCTGCGGGGTTCTCATGGATGAGCTCTGAGGCTGCAGCAACACCAGGCGAATACGCCATGGCCAGATCTTTCTGAGTGGTTAGTGCTTTGGTGGGTGAGACTCGGATTTTTCCCGGCACCGGGTGACGGTGATATTCGAGTGCATCGCGTCGGAGTTTTTCATCCATGGAATATATCCAGTGTCTGGCGACTGCTATTGCAGTCGCAGCTATTGAAAAATGAGGTTGTCAGTATCAACAGACGGTATCTACTGAATGTGCTTATTGTTCCTGACCAGGGTCGTATTCACCCTTGGCCGCTAAACCATTCATTTTGGCACGATGGGCCAAGGCCTGTTGAGCAGGTTGTTTGTCACCGCGGTTGCTGGCCCAGGCTTTGAGTGCTTCAGATTGCAGCGCCCGGCCATAGGAAAAACTCAGTGGCCAGGCAAACTCACCCATGCGATTCATGGCATCCAGGTGCGCGGTGGCTTCCAGGTCACTTTGACCGCCTGACAAAAATACGATACCAGCAACTGATGCAGGTACTGCATTAAGCAGGCAATGCAATGTGGCCTGTGCAACCTCATCAACATCGGCACGTTCTTCGCATTCGCTGCCGGAGATGACCATAGAAGCTTTGAGCACTGTGCCTTCCAGTATGACATCCTGCTCATACAATTGAGCGAACAAACTGCGCAAAGTGGCTTCAGTCACTTCAAAGCAATCATCCAGGTCGTGGGCACCATCCATCAGCACTTCCGGTTCGACAATCGGTACCAGTCCGGCTTCCTGGCACAGCGCTGCGTAACGGGCCAGGGCATGTGCATTGGCTTCGATACAGGCTGAACTGGGGATACCCTCACCAATCGTAATGACTGCTCGCCATTTGGCAAAGCGTGCACCGAGCTCATAGTACTCGTGTAAGCGTTCACGCAAGCCATCCAGACCTTCGGTGACTTTTTCACCACTGTGACCGGCCAAAGCCTTGGCGCCGGTATCGACCTTGATGCCAGGAATAATGCCCTGTTGTTGCATGATTTCGATCAGCGATTGGCCATCAGGTGTGGATTGGCGCAAGGTTTCATCGTACAAAATAGCGCCGGAGATATGCTCACCAAGATTGGGTGTGGTCAGTAATGTACTGCGGTAATCACAACGGTTGGGTTCCGTGGATTCGACATTAACACTGGCAAAGCGTTTACCGATTGTGCCTGTGCTTTCATCAATAGCCAAAATGCCTTTACCCGGTGCGACCATCGCCTGGGCGGTTGTTACCAGCTCTGAAATGTCCATACCTTGCGGTCTCCTGCAGCAGTTTTTTGATAGCCAACTATTGTAACGGGTTGAGGGGTGTAATGGCACTCTAAAATGGGTTGAATCAAGACTTAAGTATTTTGTTGGTTTGCCAGGCCAAAAAGTATTCGTTATGGGGAAACAGGGATTTGATCATTTTCACCTTACTTTTCGCTTCTTAGTAAGCTGTTGGTCCCTAAAAACATAGCTGGATCAAACCAAACTTTCCCTCATGTGCCCAACCTATTGACCGATAGCCCTTTTAAAGGGTTTAACTTCCAACATGTTCGGTTCAAATCAGCAAACTGAACCATGCAGTGTTGCATGACTCGAATACAGTTGGTCTCGGATAATCATTCGGGTCGGTGCAAATTAAAGCCTTTTAAGATTATTGGTTTTGGTTAATGTAGTTTATATAATCTTTTGTGCTTGATTTGGGTGTATTGATTTAAGCCACAGCGTTAGGGCAAAAACAGTAGATGCAACGAGAAGATGACTTTCAAGTCAGATCATGGATTGTAGTACCAGCGAGCCTACGGATCACTAAAAACGAACAGGTCGTTAAGCTAGAGCCTTTGGCGATGGCTGTATTGGTCTATTTGGCAAAAAATGCCGGGCAGACTATTGGCCGTGAAGAACTGAGCCGGGAAGTCTGGCAGCGTAATCTGGTTACTGACCAGGCAATCAATCGTATCGTTGCGGGTTTGCGTAAGTTACTGGGTGATGATGTCAGTCAGCCACGTTATATTGAAACGATACCTAAACGAGGCTATCGGCTTATTGCGCCAGTTACATTTTTAACACCCCAAAACTCATCAACAACCAAAACCTCTAAAACTGATACAGCAAGCGATCACCCGAACTCTCGTAAAAGATTATATCTATGGGGAGCGTTTACAAGTCTAGTGGTGATTTTTTGGGTTGCTGGCATTATCCGAAATAACAGTGCCATGGATAACCAAGGTGCTGAACGTGATTCACAGTTTCGAGCATCTCCAGCCATCCGCGAAATCAAACGTGCGACCATATTGCTTGGCAATGAGTCTGAACCGGACTTTTCGCCTGATGGGCGCTACTTGGTTTATAAACATCGAGCGCCAGGAAGCGATTATTGGCAAATAACGGTGACTGATTTATATACCAACCGCAATATTCATTTGACGGATACAGAGCACCATAACCGCGAGCCCAGATGGTCGCCTTCCGGTGAATGGCTGGTTTTTCATCGATACAACGAAAACGAATGCGGCATTCACCGTATCCACGTAGGTGGTGTTGTTACTGCATTGCCGATCAGTGAAAAAATAATCAGCTGTCACCTGACCAGCTTAAGGGTCAGTATGGCCTGGGGCCCTGATGAACAGTTTTTATACTATACCGACAGCGGATCAAATACGTCGCCATATCAAATCCATCGCTATGAATTTGGTAGTGGCAAAATTCAAGTGCTATCAGAACCGCCGACAGGAGGTCGTGGGGATTACCTGATTCGAACATCACATACTGGAGAGCACTTGTTGGTGTTGCGCAATCAACGCTGGTCGGACACTGATATTTTAATCTATCATTTTGAGACCGCACAATTTGAACATGTTGATAGTGTTTTGGAGGTATTGCTTTCTGCAGACTGGGGAGCAAACGATACAGATTTATTGTTGGGTAAATTAACCGGTAAACTTGAATCGCTAAACTTAACAAGCCTAGTTCGCAAACCCATCTATCATAGTGCTAATTCGCTCTATTCACCGACTAGCGTGCCAAACGCTATGGATATCGCATTTGTTCAGGGGAGTGACACAGTTACTAATATTTATGAAGTAACCCTGGATAATAGTGACCAGGTTATACGATCTGACGTTTTAATTGAATCATCGAGTCAGGATACACTCCCAACCTATGCGAACCATAGCGACAAAATGGTTTTTATATCCGATCGCTCAGGAATACCACAAATCTGGTTGCGTGAGGAAAATGAAAGCCTGCAGCAACTGACATACCTGGAAGAAGTGCGTAGCATAGGCTTGCATTGGTCGCCTGATGATAAGTATTTGATATTTGAAAGTATGGCTGGGTTATATTTAACTGATTTTACTAATCGCACGACTACCCGGCTGACTGATGAAGATGAATTAGCATATAACCCTTCGTGGTCTGCAGATAGTCAGTCGGTAATTTATGCTGCTGAAAAATCGGGTGATTGGCAGCTATCGCGTTTGGATATTAGCAGTGGGCAACGTCATCAGATTACAACAAATGGTGGTTACTGCTCGGTTAGTGATACCACAGGTCGGTTTTTGTATTTACTTAAATACGATGAGCCTGGTATTTGGAGATTTGACCTAAGCTCTAATCAGGAAACTCTTATCATTAAAGATGATTTGGTCGGTTTATGCTTGTCTTTGAATACACGAAAAAATCTGCTTTATTACTCTATCAACGATACAGAAAATCGACCTGTTATGGTTTGGGATTCCCAAACCGGCCAGTCAACCCGCTTGATCCAGCGCAATTCACTGGCACGTTATCATTTTTCAGTATCCAATGATAATGAGCGTATTGCCTATGCGACTAGAACACAGTCGGAGTCAGCGATTGCTATCCTCCGACATCAAAATCATTAACATATTTATGAATAATCTAAATCGTAGATAGGCGGTATTCTTAATCGCCTCCATCATCTCCTATATCGTCAGGGGTTCCGCTGGCGTTATCATCACCACAGTTTGGAAAGGTCGGACACCGTTCTCCATCTTCATCAGGGCAGAGTAACGGGAAGATTCCACATAGAAGGTCAGTGTCGACATCATGATCATGATCTTCACCAGTGTCATGCGCGAAGCCGAGAGTAGATAAACTCAAGCATAGTAACCCGCAGGCAAGTGATTGGGTCAGCGTTAGTCGTAGTGTTTTAAAGTTTTGGGGCATTCTCTTTTTCCTGTTGGTGGTTACTTTCGATTGGTTTAGGTTAAGCCCTGCCTGGCGATATGCTAAGTGCTGTCCCTGATTGGCGATTAACATTACATAAATATGATTGGTTTAGTAAAGGTACGGGTCGATATTTTTATATGATTTTTATATGATAATCTTAATTATCAATCAGTTATAAACTGACTGGTTGGAAAAAATTTCTTCCTTAAATCTATTGATTCTTAACATGTCGGAGCTAATGTTTCTGAAAATCAGCAAGCAATAAGATGCTTTTTTGTTGTCAATCACCATTTGCTAAGTAGCTGGCGTAAGAAAAAATAGTATAGGATCATCTTAATTGAATGATTTCTAGTGAGGGTGATATAACGTACGTCACTGATCGGGAAGTGTTTTGTTATTGCTATCAGTTAGTTACTGTTAAACTACTTTGGTGGTACTGGTTTAACACCCTTTACGTTGTGTTGAGTTGTGTTTTTTGGTGATCTCCTAGCAATAATGACTCATGCTATAGGGGCTTAAACTACTGGCTGGGTGGGGCTAGTTCAGCGCTTAAAACACCCATCACGAATGATGGGTGTCTAAGTCTATTTCTTTACCGTCTTTATTTAACAATATTAAACGGTGAGCCGCGGGACGAGCCAAGTGAAAAACACCTTTTATTATTTGTTGTGTTAATGCTCGAACCAGCAATACCTGCGCCTATTGAAATTTCATTGCTGAAATTGATTCCACATTCATCAACTTCACAACAACATTCAAAACCAAGGCCTGCTTCAGGTAGCATTAACTCATCAAAATCGCCTGTTCCAAAATTCATATTGCCTGCAAAAAAACTATTAGGGTCTAATGTTTCAATATCAAACATAAAAAAGGACGAGCTTATTCCACATGTGCAATTTCTGGCAGTAAAGCTCAGATCATCAAGGCCAAGATTTGCATCATCCCCTCCTGGGCTAGGTTCTGGTGCAGATGAGCACAAAATGCCGAGGCGAAAGCAAAGGAAATTCACTATAGGGTCGCCAGCAAAACCAGGGTTGAAGTCATCACTCAAGCCTAAACTATCAATACCTGTTAAAGGTTTATTACTGACATAACTATAAGTATTAAGCCCACCTTCCAAACCAATCGGGTCACTCTGTAAATACCGACCAGTACTTGGGTCATAATCTCTAAAGTAGTTATAGTGAAGCCCAGTTTCCCAATCAAAATACTGGCCTGGGAAACGTAAATTCAACACAAACTGTTGGTTATCACCATCTGGATTCTGATCTGGTGCGCTATTACCAAATGGCTGCTGTAAACTTTCCCATTGCCATACCGTGGTTCCAGCAGCATTTACGACTTGGTGTGGTGTCCCTAAGTGATCGGTAATAATGCTATGCAAATTGCCTTGATCATTGACTCCTACAGGTAAGCTATCTAACCAATAATATTCCTTGCGCACATTGCCTTGCTCATCATATTCACCCAACAGGCGGCCATTTTCATCGTAAATAAACAACGTGGTGGTTTCTATCGATACACCTGGTCCAATGGCAGTGGTCTTTTTGTATACACGTTCCCCGCGACCATTGTGTCTGTATTGGGCGGTAGTAAAGCCAGAAAAAACACCGATTAAACGCTGATTGGGTCCATAGCTGAATGTACCACCGCCAGAGATTCTATTGCCCATAGCATCGTATTGATAGTTAACTTGTGACGAGCCAATCAATTGGTTGTTAGTGGGGTTGACGTTATAGATTTGGCCATCCTGATTGGTCAAATTGCCATTGGCATCATAATCACGTGTACCTGCTGCCTGGCCTGGGGGGCTTTCAACCAGCTCTAATCGACCCAGGTTGTCATAACCGTATGACCATGCCCCACCTGGTGTTGCATTGATATTGGTGATTTCACCTGCAGCATTGGTCACATAACTGCGGTTCAAATTACCGCTAAAGCCTGTTGGGTCATAATCTAGGTTATATGATCGGGTTTGAATGCCTGCCTGGGCATAAGTAATGCTGCTGATTGGGCCGAATGGTAAGTAGCTGGCGCTGGTAATCAGTGGTGTGTCAGTAGTAGAACCCCCTCCGAACTTGAAGTCACCTGGAGGTATTGCACCAGCATCACTGATGTCCATACTGGTAATCTGGCTGGCAGGGTTGTACCCATAGGTAATCGTTTTGCCACTTGGGTAAGTGATTTTTTCTAACAAACCTGCAGTATCATACTGATAGTTAATCGTTAAGCTGATCCCATCTGTGGTTTGAGTTTTAGCGCTAACCCGACCAGCATCGTCATAGCTCCAGCTGGTGCTGCCTCTGAGGTCAGACGTGCTGCATAACCGCCCTTTACCAAATGCACAGTTGTCATAAGTAAATGTGACGTTATAAAGAACACTGCTAGCAGGATAGGTAATACTGGTGAGACGATTGAGTGCATCGTAGCTATAATTGGCAACCACGCCACGGGCATCGGTTTGCTCAATACGATTACCAGCTTCATCATATCCATATAAGGTAATGCCAGTATCCGGGCTGTCTAACTCTTTCAGGTTATCCAAACCATCATAGGTATAGTTGGTGATATGGCCCAATGGGTCGGTAACCGTTATCAGGTTATTGCGACCATCATAGTTGTAGAGTGTTTCGTTGGTGTCGGCATCGATGATTTTTTTCAATCGATCCAAAGCATCGTATTCAAAGCCGGTGCCACGATTCACAGGGTCAAGCAGGCTGGTGTTATTGCCGTTGTTGTCATAGCTGTAATCACTACCATTAACACCGCCACTGTCAAGTAAATCTTCCAAACGGCCCAGTTGATCATAGACACGAGTTAGCTTGTATCTCAGGGTATTGCTGTCATCAAAGTTTTGTTCAATTGTACGATTACCCGCATTGTCTAATGTATATTCAATACGGTTGCCTAATGTATCTTCAACTCCCGTTAAACGATGAGCAGCATCATAGGAGTATTCAATAAAACTGCCATCGGGCTGGGTGATCCTAGTTAGATTACCGACATTATCATAGTGGTAAACCGTGATTTCATTGGAAACTGTACTGGATGTCAGCCAACCGCGAGGATGGTAGGTCAGGGTCGTCACGACATTGTTGACATCTTCGATACGCAATGGCCGACCGGCATAATCGTATTCTAAAAACTCTATGACCTGACCGATGGCATTGGTGATGGTTTTTAAATCACCAGTGCGGTATTCAAAGTTGGCATGATCATTGGTGTAATAATCATAAGTGGTAATATCTGATACATCTACACGAGGACCATTGATGGTTGCTATACGTCCCAATAATGCCGGCTGAGAGGCACTTTCATGGTAGGTGTAGGTGGTCCTGCGAATAGCACCGCTGGCTGAGTCTGTTACCGTCCGCGTTAACACTTGCCCGCGCGTGTTGTAGGTATAGCTAACCGTTTGACCTGGGTAAGTCATTTGGCTGGGGCGGTTATAGGCATTGTTCCAAGAGGTGGTTGTTGTGACCGCCTCTGGGGTTCCACTGCCTTCTGTACGGCTGATGGTGCGGTTTAAATTGTCATAATCGATTAGTGTCAAATTATCATTTGGGTCGGTTTTGTCTTCCGGGATCCACATATTGTTGGCTGAATAAGTTAAAGTGTTTATTAAGCCATCTTCATTAATTGAATTAACTCTGCTAATGGCCAAATTAGTCGGGCGTTCGAATTGGTAGGTTTTCGTCGATCCTGTTGGCGTTGTTACCGTGGTTTGCCCATTTCCGTAAACGAGATTTACCCGTCCAGCATTACCGGCATGCTGACTAAGCGTTGCCCTGCCTTTACCGTCATAGGCATAGGTTGCGTATTGGTCACCATTTTCATCAATTACAGCGGTGATATATGTTGGGAAGCGCGTATCTGTATACAAGAATGTTCGGGACGAAGTAGATGTTTCATCGGCCAATACGACACTGTCTAAACGACGTCTAGAGGCTGAAAACTCAGTATAAGCAAAAGATGCAATAACATTGTCATCTATACTGATGGAGTTCAATTTGTTTGCCGTATAATTAAAGTTAATTGTGCGGCCGCTGTTTGAGTTAACCGATATTACCCGGTTATTCAAATCACGATTGATGGTCAATGTTTCTCCAGAGTTTAAATCTGTGATGCTGCTTAAGTGGTGAAAGCTACTATCTGGTCTAAAAGCGCTATAGGTATAACGTTTATTGCCAGACAAATAGTGGTATAGCTGAGCAGTTACCTGTTTTAAAATGCCTCCGCCCTTATTCAAAGGATAGTAGTCACTGGAGCCAGCGGCCTGGTTAAATGCAGTCACTTTTCCATTGGAGTGAATCAGTGTTTTTTTCCATTCAGTGCTGGATACAGTTTCCTGAATATGAGAGTCGAAATTATGCCGCCACCCTTTTGCGATTAATGAGTTATTCTGCCCCAATTGCTGGTTCAAATAATTTAACTTAACTGATATGCCTGAAAAATTGGCGATTGTTAAATCAAGTGATTTAGCGCCGGTTACAATATTACAAGGGTTTCCTGCAGTATCATCACATTGACCATTGATTGAGGTGTCTTCTTCATAAATTGAAGGAAACAAAGAGTTTATGCAAACATATGGCCAGGGCAATGCATCCCCTTCGAATGAAACCGCGCCACCGACACCAGTGGCTCTGTAACCTTCTGGGCAAACACCACTAAGAAACTCACCAAAATTTGGTAAAGGAATGCAGTTTACTTCTGAGCAATTCATCTCAGCTGTAGTAACAAGCTGAACGTCACAAGCATCGTAGTTTCTGATGATGTTTGAATTGCTGCCAACATAATGCACTGTCAAAGCCAATCGATCACTTGAGATACCAAGACTGTTTAATAGGTACTGTCTGGTTTCGTTGGGTGGAATTGTTGTAGAGTTATAGCCTTCTAAAGGGCTGGCGGTTACATCCACAGAGCAAGGGGTAACAGTGTTTACCCATTGGTAATTTCTCAATCTCTGAATAACTTGCTCAATGGTGCTGCAGTGATTCTCGAGTCCAGGTATGCTGTTCCCGGTGCATTCTTCCCCTGCTAAACCTGAGCCTGGTGACCAGCCCAACGCCATTATTCCTTCGGCTGCTACAGGCCTTATTCCATAGACTCTTCTCAGTCGTGTGTTTTCAACTCTCGCTCCAATTAATTCCAATAGATCGCCGCCAACATCAGAGTATACTGCTCTCATTTCAGCTTCTGCTTCTTCAAGAGTGTCATGGCACTGATTAAATCTATAGCAAATATCTTGAGCAAATGCTGCACTATGGGCGAACAAAGCCACTGCCAGAAAAATAAGCAGACCCGATATGCTGGTTCTCAATTGCTTGAGAAGAATCAATGCTTTCTCAGGTTGAGCAGCATATGTGGTAGTGGTTTTTGGTAATAAGAGAATGCTCAGTTTCATGGTTAACTCTCAATTCTAGTGAAATGTTTCATTAAAAATGCATCAACACTGTCTAGAGTTTTAGAAGACATATGTAGTTCTTTGCATAGACCTGACTTTTGCTGATGGATTGTTTCTATGGTTCCTTACTTCTCATAATCACTTATTGATATACAAAGAAGCATGCGCCGAACTATGTATGTTATATGTTGCTCTGGTAAAGCCAATGGGTATAATTTTTTTATAATTTTTATATGATAGTCTTTATTATCAATGGCTTATAAGAGTGGAGGGGGTCGATTTGCGGGCTCTAGAAGACTGCCTATGATTACGATTAATATACAGCGGAGTCAATTTTACCTTTGATCATGCTCAAGGGGTTCTTGAGCTAATTTTTTTGTTAAGAACGCAAAAATATGGAATCCGTTAGCCGATCTAGTTTGAGCGTTTCTTCGGTTAAGTTATTGATATAAATCATAAACATAAATAAATCATATAAAAATAATCAAGTTATCATTTACAAAACGCGCATTTAACCAAAGCATAGCTAGCAGCAAGATCAAGATTGTGGTTCATGTTCTCAATCATTTGGAAGCATGAGGTTTAAATGTTCATATGGCTGATTATTTTTTATCTGCATATACAAGGGTCTTGCGGTTTTAGAGTTTCATTCTTTATTTATTAATAACAATAATTTGATGATGAAAGTAATTCTAAAGCGGAATCGGGAAATGCTGTTTGTTGACTGAGATGGCATTTAAATACCGAATTGTAGTTTTAATTGATGAAGGAACTTATATATGTTTTATAAATACGCTGCTGCTATTTTAATGCTGCTTTTTGCTTCAATGAGTTATGCCAGTTCTGCTAACAGTTGCGCGACTCTTAACGGTCCAGGTCCTGGATCAGTAGGTGGGTGTTCCGTAAGTGGCAGTAATGTCGTTGATGTGATGTGGACAATATCAGGTGCTGCTATTACTAATGTTGCTAACCAAGGTAATGCTTTTATTTTGACTTACCAATGTTTCGGGGGTGGCGCAGAAGGTGCGGTTAATGCGATGATTACATTCTCTGATGGATCTACTGCTGTTAGCACAGATGGTGCAGAGTGTGCTGCGCCTGGTGGGGGTAATGGTAATGGACCTAATGCTTGTGAGCTTTCCCCTACAGGCGAATGTATCGTTCCTGATTGTTTTGGGTTCATCTGTGAAGATGAAGATGATGAAACAGCAGGAGGCGGAGAGTGATTTTGTTAGCGATAATCAAAGTTGCATGAATCATCGACAAGCCCTTATGTCTATAAGGGCTTATCATGTCTTATCGTTATTTTTAAAAGCTTATCACGTGAGTGGTTAATTTGGGGGGTGCAGATAGGTTCTGAGAAGGTCGGTTTATATCTCGGTCTGCACTGTGTACGGCTTACGAAACCCAACAGGAGGTATCAAGTTGGTTTGGCTCCGTGTACTTTTATTCAGATAAAAATCGCTTGGTGACAAACAAGCCAATACCTATTAACAAACCGGCTAGCAATATCAGTCCCCACTCGTTCAGCGCAGGAATGGCTGGCGGTATAAATTCGCGAGTCATCGGTGGCTCGAATGCCAGTGCAGCACCGGCAAAAGTATCAGCGGTAATAAAAGGGCCGGGCAGGGTGCCAGAAAAAGTACTGGTGCTTATGTCAAAAACCTGAATGGGCTGGTCTTCATCGCTGATTAAGTACAGAGTGTTTTCACCTGCAGCCATGGCATCAATGTCTGAAATACCTTTTGGGTACGGCACCACATCGGTTGTCAGGCCAGTATTGATGTCGATCTCCATCAGCATTTCGGTATCATCATTGTTGCCGAACAAACGGCCGCTGATAGGGTCAGCATCAATACCACCAATACCAGTAAAACTGACCACCAGTTCTGAATTTTTATCGTCTAGATTGACGCGATATAAGCCATCCGGGTCCCCTCCACCTGGTGCGCCATCCAGCGCAGCATACAGTTGACCGGCAATAACCGCTAAACCATCCATACGCAATGGTTCGCCCAATGGGTCAAGAATGACACCCAGCGATTCGGCCATCCCGCCATCGTAGGAGAGTGCAAATAATTCATCGCCTCCCAATGAACCTATGCTGTTGCTCGAAACGCTGAATAAAATACGCCGATTACCGATATCAGCGGCTGCGCCCCAGGCCTGTACATCGGGCGCGTTAAAAATGATGCTGCCATCGTTTGGACTAATCAGTGAGATACCGTTGAAGGTGTCACCAGGGTCGGCGGAGTTACCTGCAGTACCTGCAAACAGCATGCCGCTGAATGGGGGAAAAACGGTTTTACCCAGTATTTCAGATGCACCACTACCGCTAGATGGAGAGGGCAAAATGGTTTGCTCGTTGGCATGATTTGCGTTAACAAGTAGCAGGCTAACCAATGTTGTCATAAGCCTTAAACTGTACATACTGCTAACTCCTCACTAATGTCTCTTGAGTGTTATTGATAGATCAGTTCCGTTTGTGTGCCTGTTGCACCATCAGTACCGATTTGTATCAATTTCATGCAATTGGTACCGCCACGAATACCAGGTCGATCGCCCATGGTGACCAATACCCGATCGCCATTACCGATTAACTGTTTTCTTATCAGGGTATCCAATGCCTGCTGTGTTAGCTGGTTGATATCATTACCCAGTTTGGTATTGGCTATTGCAAATACGTTGCGATAGAGTGCAATTCTACGTCGAGTGCTGGCCAAAGGCGAGACCGCGTAGATGGGTACATCTGAACGCACTCGTGATAACCACTTGGCGGTTGAGCCTGATTCGGTCAGTGCAACGATAGCACTTAAGGGTACATTGGTTGCAGTGTACATGGCAGCCATGGCAATGGCCTGATCAATGCGCTCAAAGCGTACATTTAATGGTTTTTTTGGTGGCGGAGCATTGTCCTGGTGACGTTCTGCGCCCAGACAAACGCGATGCATGGCTTCAATGACTTTCAACGGGTGATTACCGACAGCGGTTTCCGCCGACAGCATGACAGCGTCGGTGCCATCCAGTACTGCATTGGCAACATCCAATACTTCGGCGCGCGTTGGTAATGGACTGCTTATCATGGACTGCATCATTTGCGTGGCGGTAATTACCGCACGGTTGTGGGCCAGGGCAGTTTTGATAATACGCTTTTGGATGGCAGGTAATTGTGCATCTCCAATTTCCACACCCAGATCGCCACGTGCAACCAGTAGAGCATCGCTGGCATCGGTGATTTCTTCTAAATTGGTAATGGCTTCAGTGCGCTCTATTTTGGCAATTAATTGTGCATTGCTGCCATATTTGTCTAGTTCGCGACGTGCCGCGTGCATATCTTCGGCGTGGCGTGGGAATGAGACTGCTAAAAAATCCAGTTCCAGTTCTGCAGCTAGTTTAATATCAGCCAGGTCATGCTTAGCCAGACCGGGTACTGATAAACCACCGCCTTGTTTGTTCAGGCCTTTACGATCGGACAATGTTCCGCCGGTTATGACTTTGCATTGAATCAGTTGATGGTCAACACCTATAACTTCCAATACCAGCATGCCATCGTCCAGCAACAAGCGATCACCTGCTGAGACATCTTTAGTCAAGCCGGCATAGGTGATACCGATGCCGTGCTGGTTTCCTGGTGGGGCATCAGGATCACAGTCGAGTGTAAAACTTTGGTCTGGCTGCAGTTCAATTGGCCCATCAGCAAAGTGCTCGATACGGATTTTGGGGCCGCGCAAGTCAGCCAGAATCGCAATTTCCCGTTGTGCCGCAGCGGCTGCATCACGCACCAATGCGACCCGTTTACGTACCTGTTCATGACCACCATGAGAAAAATTGATGCGCACAACATCAAGACCAGAGGAAAACATATCGCGCAGTACTTTGGGCTCGTCAGTGGCTGGGCCCAAAGTGGCAACAATTTTGGTGCGCCGCTTAACAGGGGTAGAGTTATTTTGCTGGGCCATAGTATTGTACTGCGAACAGTTTAATTTGATTGATTCCGAGCCTGTAGCGCGGCAACAGCCGGTAAAGTTTTACCTTCCACATATTCCAGAAAAGCACCACCACCGGTGGATTGGTAGCTGATACCGTCGGCTATGTTGAACTGGTTGATAGCTGCCAGCGTATCGCCACCACCAGCCACTGAGAAAGCGGTTGATTCGGCAATGGCATGTGCGAGTTTTTGAGTGCCCTCGGCAAACTTGGGAAACTCAAAAACACCGACTGGACCATTCCACATAATGGTCCCAGAGTCTTTAACGATGGCTGCATAACTGGCAGCGGTTTGCGGACCGATATCCAGGATCATGTCCTGTTCCCCGACTTCGTCAACCAGTTTAACAGCGGCCTGTGCATTTTCGCTAAAGCTGTCGCCAATGACCACATCGATAGGTAGTGGTATTTTGCCACTGGCCAGCAGTTCGCTGGCAGCATCGATTAAATCGGGTTCATATAGCGATTGACCCACTGGGTGGCCTGCTGCAGCCAATAATGTGTTGGCAATGCCACCGCCAACAATTAAATGGTCCACTTGAGGCAGAATACTGTGCAGCACACCCAGTTTGGTGGATACTTTTGAGCCACCAATAATGGCCAGCATTGGATGCTGTGGTGCTTCCAGTAATTTGCCAAGCGCTGAAAGCTCAGCTTGCAGTAGTGGGCCAGCAACTGCGATTGGGGCTGCATGGATAACGCCCTCAGTGCTGGCCTGTGCACGATGAGCAGTACCAAAAGCATCCATAACAAACACATCACATAAGGCTGCCATTTGCGCGGCCAGTTCAGGGTCGTTGACTTTTTCGCCACGACAGAAACGGACGTTTTCGCACAATACGATTTCACCAGGGCTGATGTTAACACCGTCCAGCCAGTTATTTGCCAGCCTTACGGGTGTGTCCAACAGTTCTGCCAATCGGTGAGCAACAGGCGCAAGAGAATACTGTGGTTCCGGATGGCCTTCGGCCGGCCTGCCTAAATGCGACATCACCAGCACGGCGGCATTCTTTTCCAATGCATAGCGTAAAGTTGGCAAGGCCGCTTGAATTCGTGCATCAGAGGTGACCTGGCCATCGCTGATGGGTACGTTCAAATCCTCACGGATTAAAACACGCTTGCCCTGGATATCGATGTCGTACAGTGTACGCATTTTGATAATGGCTTTATTAATGCTGACTAGCTGGCATTCATCAATGCAATGGTGGTATCCAGCATTCGGTTGGAAAAACCCCACTCGTTGTCATACCACGATAGCACTTTAACCAGACGGCCATTCAAAACTTTGGTCAAGCCAGAGTCAAAAACACTGGATGCCGGGTTGTGATTAAAATCGATGGATACCAGTGGTAGATCGTTATAGGCCAAAACGCCTTTGAGTTCGTTTTCGCTGGCGGTTTTTAAAATGCTGTTGACTTCGTCAACGGTAGTATCCCGGCCTGCTGTAAAGGTCAGATCGACAACAGAAACATTGATGGTTGGAACACGCATAGCAAAACCATCCAGCTTGCCATTCAATTCTGGTAGTACCAGGCCAACCGCAGAGGCAGCACCGGTTTTGGTAGGGATTTGACTGCTGGTAGCGGAGCGGGCACGACGCAGATCTTTATGGAATACATCGGTTAATACCTGGTCATTGGTGTAGGCGTGGATCGTTGTCATCAGGCCACTTTCCAGGCCTATGGCATCGTTCAGCGGCTTAACCAATGGGGCAAGGCAATTGGTCGTACAAGAAGCATTGGAGATAACGGTGTCACTGGCTTTGAGCACATGATGATTAACACCATAAACAATGGTGGCGTCCACATCAGCGCCGCCTGGGGCAGAAATCACGACTTTCTTTGCACCTGCCTGCAAGTGACCGCTGGCTTTTTCCTTGCTGGCAAAAAAACCAGTGCATTCCAATACCACATCCACACCCATTTCACCCCACGGCAGATTGGCAGGGTCGCGTTCAGCCAGCACACGGATGGTCTGGCCATTGACGATCAGGTTGCCACCTTCAACTTTTACTTCACCCGGGAACGGGCCATGGGCGGTATCGAATCGCGTTAAATGCGCATTGGTTTCGGCATCGCCTAAATCATTTAATGCAACGATTTGCAGTTCATCGGTGCGGCCACTTTCAAATACAGCCCGTAATACGTTGCGCCCGATGCGGCCATAGCCGTTGATGGCAACTTTAATGGTCATAATTCCTTCTCCGTTATTCGCTTAATCTTATGTGTTCGTTTATGTCGATCGTATTTTCGATTCGAAAGTGTGTGTCTTAGCCATCGTTGCTGATGACCTCTTTGACTGCTTCAACCAGTTTGCTGTCAGTCAGTCCATAGTGTTTAAACAGGACATCGCCTGGCGCGGAAGCACCGAAGCGGTCTACACCGATGACCTGACCGTCGCTGCCTACCAGCTTCCACCAATAGTTGGTGACGCCTGCTTCAATCGCAACTCTGGCTGTCAGTTTAGCGGGCAATACTTGTTCGCGATAATTTTGTGATTGAGCCGCAAAGCGCTCAGGGTTTGGCATTGAGACGACACGCACACCAATGCTTTCTTCTGCCAATAAGTTGGCAGCGCTTATGGCCAGCTCAACTTCAGAGCCGGTGGCAATTATGACTGCGGATACACCGTTTTCGGGTTCATGCAGGATGTAACCACCACGACGGATATTTTCCAGTTGTTGTGTATCGCGGCTGTGTGGTGCTAATCCTTGCCGGGTCAGAATCAATGCGCTGGGCTGCAGTTTGTTCTCGATAGCGTCAGCCCAGGCCGCCAATGTTTCGACCGTGTCACAGGGGCGCCATACCATTAGGTTAGGTATCAGGCGCAGGCTGGCCAGGTGCTCTACAGGCTGGTGTGTCGGCCCATCTTCACCCAGGCCAATGGAGTCATGGGTATACACATGCACGACTTGAGCAGGTAACAGAGCAGACATGCGAACGGCATTGCGAGCGTAGTCTGAGAATACCAGGAACGTCGCTACATAAGGCAAAAAACCACCATGCAACGCCAAGCCATTGGCCAGAGCGGTCATGCCGAACTCACGCACACCAAAATAAATATAATTGCCCTCGGCAGGGGTTTTGTTGACATCCACACTGCCAGACCAGATGGTGTTGTTTGATCCGGCCAAGTCGGCTGAGCCGCCGATCAGCTCTGGTAGCAGTGGTGCAAGTGCCTCCAATGCCATTTCCGATGCTTTTCGGGTGGCGACTTTGGGCGATTCAGATTGAAGTTTCTGCATGGCCTGTGTGACAGTGTCTGACCAGTTGGCAGGCAGTTCACCACGCATACGCCTGTCTAACTCTTTTGCTGATTCGCTATGAGTGCTTTGATAATTTTCCCAAGTCTTCTGCCAGTCACGTTCTGCTTTATCACCACTTTCGCTGGCATCCCAGGCAGCATAAATATCATCAGGTATTACAAACGCAGGGTGTTCCCAACCCAGTTCCTTGCGGCTTGCCTGAATTTCATCAGCACCCAATGGCGCGCCGTGTGTTGAAGCGGTGCCTTGTTTGTTGGGTGAGCCGTAGCCGATGATGGTTTTACAGCAAATCAGTGTGGGCTGTTCGGTTAGGCTGCGAGCTTGATCGATAGCCGCTTTGATTGCTGATGGATCATGGCCATCAACAGCTTCAATCACCTGCCAGCCATAAGCGCGAAAACGAGCTGGCGTATCATCAGTAAACCAGCCATCAACTTCGCCATCAATGGAAATATTGTTGTCATCATAAAAACAGATCAGCTTGCCCAACCCAAGTGTTCCGGCCAGTGAGCAGACCTCATGTGAGATGCCTTCCATCAAACAACCATCCCCCAGGAATACCCAGGTGTAGTGATCAATCAGCTGGATATCATCACGGTTGTAGCGCTGTGCGAGCAGTTTCTCGGCCAAAGCCATACCGACCGCATTGGCTATGCCCTGGCCGAGTGGGCCGGTGGTGGTTTCAATGCCTGGGGCTTCGCCGAACTCTGGGTGACCGGCAGTTTTGCTGTGCAATTGCCGGAAGTTTTTCAGGTCATCAATACTCAGGTTATAACCGCTCAAATGCAGCAGGGAATAATGCAGCATCGAACCATGTCCGTTAGATAATACAAAGCGGTCACGATTCCACCAATCTGGGTTGTTGGGGTTATGGCGGTGATAGTCGTTCCATAGCACTTCGGCGATATCGGCCATGCCCATGGGCATGCCGGGGTGGCCGCTGTTGGCTTGTTGCACAGCGTCCATGCTGAGTGCGCGAATGGCATTGGCTAGCATCCGTCTTTCGGTCATGTTGGTGTTGTCCGGTGAGTTGATTTTCAGCCAGTAATTGTCGCTGATGGGCGGTGTGGCCGCAAGCATTGCAGCAATATCACTTGGCGAGAGTTGCCAACCTGCTGTCCCTCACCCAGCTGTGAATGAGCTTGGGCGTAAGGAAGGGTTTCCCTGCGCCAAATGACAGGCTTAGTCTGAATTTTCTGAATAAGCCGATTGATGAATGCCCAGTGCAGCTCTGCCTGAGGGGTCATTAATCTGTTGCAAGCTGGCATCCCAAGCGGTGGCTTCCGGAGTGCTGCAGGCGACTGTTGGTCCTGCCGGTACAGTTTCAGCAGCAGCGCGTAGAGGAAAACAGCGTTGGAAGATACTGCGGTAGTAGTAGGCTTCCTTGCTGGCCGGAGGATGATACGGAAATCGATCATGAGCCGTCAGCATTTGCTGGTCGGTAACCTGCTCAGCGGTAAAATCACGCAAACCATCTATCCAGCCATAGCCTACGCCATCAGAAAACTGTTCTTTTTGACGCCATGCAATGCTTTCAGGCAATAGATCGGCGAAACACTCACGCAATATGTACTTTTCCATGCGGTCGGGACCGGCCATCTTGATTTCTGGATTAATCTGCATTGCCACATCCATAAAATCACGATCGAGAAACGGCACACGTGCTTCAATTCCCCAGGCAGCCATGGCTTTATTGGCACGCAGGCAATCATAGCTGTGTAGCCGTTCTAATTTGCGTATGGTTTCTTCGTGAAAACTCTTGGCATCTGGCGCTTTATGAAAATACAGATAGCCACCGAAAATTTCATCAGCACCTTCGCCCGATAGCACCATTTTGATACCCATCGCGCGTATTTTGCGCGCCAGTAAAAACATTGGAGTGGCAGCCCGAATGGTGGTGACATCATAGGTTTCCAAATGGTAGATGACCTCTTCCAGCGCATCCAGACCTTCCTGCAGGGTGTATTCAAAGCCGTGATGAATGGTGCCGATGTGTTCGGCAGCATCGGCTGCAGCAGCCAGATCTGGCGAACCTTTTAGGCCAATAGCAAATGAGTGCAACTGCGGCCACCAGGCTGGGCTGGCTTCGTTATCTTCAATGCGTTTGGCGGCATGCTTTTGTGCCAGAGCGGCTACGATTGAAGAGTCCAGACCACCGGATAGCAGCACACCGTAGGGTACATCTGTCATTAAATGGCTGATCACTGATTGTTCTAATGCATTACGCAATACGCTGCCATCTTTGCTGGTGTTGGCAACATGCGAATAGTTTTTCCATTCAGGCTTAAACCATTGCACGGGTGCCTTACTTTCATTGCTCCAGTAGTGGCCTGGGGGGAACTCGGAAACTGTGGTGCAGACATCAATCAGTGCTTTCATTTCCGATGCAATCAGTAATTGACCATGTTCATCGCGGCCGTAATACAAAGGCATAATGCCAATCGGATCGCGGGCAATCATAAAGTTACCGGTGCTGGCATCGTGCAGGGCAAACGCATACATGCCACGCAAAAGCTCAACCAGTTTAACGCCGTGTTGGCGGTATAGCGGTAAGATCACTTCGCAATCGGATTGCGTTTGCCAGTCGTACTGATCGCCAATTTTTTCCCGCAGGGCCTGGTGATTGTAGATTTCACCATTAACAGCCAGCAGTAGCTGCTGATCGGCGCTGATGATGGGTTGAGCACCATGTTCCAGATCGACAATCGCCAGGCGTTCGTGCGCCATTATGACATCGTCACGAATGGCGATGCCGCTCCAGTCCGGACCACGATGGCGCTGTTTGCGTGACTGCCGCAGCGCCAATGGGCGCAGACTCTCGGCGGGTTGGGTTAAATTGAAAATGGCCAATATTCCGCACATAACGGTAATCTGATTCAAAGAAACAACTGGCAGCATATTCGATTTGCAACAAATCGCAATAGCAAAGGTCAAGACAGTGAAGGTTTTATACCGTTATAGTTTGTCCGTAAGCCAATCAATTTCACGAGACTATGCTCAAATTTATCCGCGACCAAATACAATCTGGCAAGCCAGAATCTGAACAACCCTCTCTGGAGCTGGCAGCAACGATCTTGTTGTTGGAAACTGCAGATGCCGATGGTGAAATTGACGATACAGAGCTGGATTGCTTACGCGGAGCATTGGGTAAAACATTTCAACTGGAGAGCAATAGGGTTGATACGCTGTTACTCAAAGCCCGGCAACGATTGCACATCAGTGATGGCGTTTATCGTTTTGCCCGGCGTTTGCGTGAGGCATGGAGCGCGGACGAGCGCCAGCAATTATTAATCAGTTTATGGCTAGTGGTGTTTGCAGATGGAAGGGTGGATCGCTATGAGGAGAGTCATTTAAGACAAGTGGCTGACCAGTTAGGCCTGACACATGCTGAGTATATGCAGGCAAAACATGCCGCTGAGTCAGTGACTCAGCGGACATAAGTTTTACGTTTATTCGGTAAAAAACTGCTGGCGGAATTTCACGACAACAGGTTCTTCTTCGCCATCGGGTGTGATGTTTAAAGTGAAGTCGAAGGTCTCTTCATTGCGTACACGAATCTGGCCTAAGTAATAAATTGCGCCTTGATCATCGACTTCCTTGATATCGATATCACGCAATTGGCCGCTGAGGTTACGAGCGGTGGCGGCAACTTTGGCATGCACTGGGGTGCCGGGTGTGTTCATCACTTTGCTAAGAATGGAAATATTCAGTAACGCGCGCGTGCTGGAGCGTTGAATGCCATATTGCTGGGCTGCTGAGGGTGGAATCAGATTGGTGTTTAGTGCATTGAAATGCACGACGTATTCGCCAAAGTCCTGTGAACGTTGCGCCATCGCGCTGGTTGACAGCAATAGTGCCAACAATGAAATGATTAAACTAAGTTTGCGCATGGTGTCGATCCTCTTGTCATTGTAGCTGCCGCTTACAGTTAATTTGGGCAGTACACATCTGGTTGTGATTGACGAGTGTTACTGCATCACTCATAGCATTAACGCCATCCTATCAGAATCATCAAAAACTGTATGCCGATTATCGCCACTAACGGTGATAAGTCCAAGCCTGCCAGGTTGGGTAATACCCGTCGTATGGGACGCAACACCGGCTCTGTTAGCTGATATATCAGCGGAATAATAGGGTGCCGCACGTTCTGACCCAACCAACTGATCAGTACATTGACGATAATTAATACCAAATACATCATTAACACCGTCTGAATGCTGCGCAGTACTGCCAAATACAGCAGCAGTCCCCAGTTTAACGCTGCATCATTGGCCAGGAACCTCAGCGTTAATGCCAGCATTTGCAGTGCCACGAAGCACACCACACCTGCCATATCCAGCCGGCCAATGGATGGAATGACTTTACGCGCTGGTTTAAGCACCGGATCGGTAATACGGACGATAATCTGTACCAGCGTGTTGAAGTAATCGGCCTTAATCAATTGCAATATTATGCGTAACAGCAGTGTCAGCGAGAACAGCTGAATAACAGTATCGGTGAGGTACAAAAATGCCTGAACAGGTTGCATGTCTTAACTTTGTCCTGCCAGTTCAACGCCGCGTTGATTGGCAGCGGCGATGGCGGTTTTCACCAACTGCTGAAAACCGCCTTTTTCAAAAGCATCCAGCGCAGCAGCAGTGGTGCCGCCCGGTGATGTAACCCGGCGGCGTAATTCGCTGGGCGGATGTTCAGAATGCAGTGCCATTTCGCAGGCGCCGGCACCGGTCACCAGTGCCAGGCGTGCGGCGGTTTCCGGTTCCAGCCCAATGGCTTCACCAGCTTTGGCCATGGCTTCGATCATCAGGAAAAAGTAAGCTGGCCCACTGCCAGATACAGCAGTCACTGCATCAATCTGTGCTTCCTGTGGAAGCCACAAAGCTTCGCCGGTGGATTGCATGATACGCTTGGCCAGTTGTCGCTGTGAATCACTGACATGTTGGTTGGCGACCATGCCGGTGATACCTGAGCCGATCAGTGCAGGGGTGTTAGGCATTGCCCGTATGATGGGTTGCTGAGGGTTCAGACCATCGCTGATTTGTCTGCAAGTGATGCCCGCAGCAATAGAAATGACCAGCTGTCGCTCGTCAATCGTTTCGTTGATGCTGGCCAATGCGGTATCCATTATTTGTGGCTTAATAGCCAAAATAATGGCGTCGGCGTCGCTCACTGCTGAGTGATTATCCGCCGATGTTTTAATGCCATAGTGTGCGCTGACGGTATTGCGCGCCTCTGCGGATGGGTCGGTGGCGGTTAACCCGTCTGTAAAACCCTGCTTAACCAGGCCGCTGATTAATGCCTGAGCCATATTGCCTGCGCCGATAATACCTATGCGTAGATCATTCATGGTGTGTATTTATTGCTCCCGTGGTCCAAATAAAGCAGTGCCGATTCTCACCATAGTAGCACCCTCGTCCACAGCGATCTGCCAGTCATTCGACATGCCCATAGACAAGGTATCTACTTCTTCAGCTAAAGACTGGCAGTCCAGGAAAACTTGTCGCAATGTCCGAAAACTGTGGCGTTGCTGATTTTCGGATGGGTGCTGCTTTGGGATACCCATAATGCCACGTAAGTTCAGGTTGGTGTATGTGCCAATGGTCTTTGCCAGTTGAGGAATATCGTCAATAACCGCACCAGATTTTTGTTGTTCAGCATCCACATTGAATTGCAGCAAAACATTCAGCGCAGGCAGATGTGCCGGTCGTTGTTTACTCAAACGCTCAGCCAATAATGCTCGGTCCAGACTGTGTACCCAGTCAAATTGCTCGGCAATACTGCGGGTTTTATTTCGTTGCAGCGGACCGATGTAATGCCATTGGATATCAGGCAAGTCATAACAGGCCTGAATTTTCTGTTCGGCTTCTTGTAAATAATTTTCGCCAAATGCTCGTTGCCCCAAATGGTACAGCTCACGGATTTTATCGACAGACTGGCCTTTGCTGACAGCCAGTAATTGTGTTGACGGGTTGTGTTCCGCCAGTGACTGAATCAATTGTTGATAGCGTTGATGCAGTGTCGACATAGCTTTGATGGTGCTTCCTTTACAGTGTGGTCGTTATCTGCGTAACCTCTAGTATAATTTTTGAAGTGACTTGAGGGGGGCAGGTTTGTTACAGTTTCGACTTATATAGATGTATTCTAAACTGTTGATCAGTTAGTTATAACCAGCTACTACCAAACATACTAAACTTAGGAAGCGCGTATGGATATTGCCGAGTTACTCGCATTTACTGTCCGGCACAAGGCTTCGGATTTGCATATTTCCGCCGGTCTGCCACCAATGATTCGTGTGGATGGCGATATCCGCCGTCTGGATGTTGATGTGCTGGACCGTAAAGATACAGCTGAGCTGATTTTCAGCACGATGACCGATCACCAGCGGCGCGATTTTGAGGCTGATCTGAACGTCGACTTTTCCTATAACATTAAAGGCTTGGCGCGTTTTCGAGTCAATGCATTTCATCATGATCGGGGCACAGGCTGTGTTTTCCGTGTGATTCCAGAAGAAATTCTTAGCCTGGATGACTTGCAGGCACCACCGATTTTCCGAGATATGATTATGGTGCCGCGCGGGCTATTTCTGGTTACAGGGCCTACTGGTTCTGGTAAATCCACGACTTTGGCGGCAATGGTCCATCATCTTAACCAGAACACCACCGGGCATATTCTTACCATTGAAGATCCGATTGAGTTTGTGCATCAAAGCCAAAAGTGCCTAATTAATCAACGCGAAGTTGGACGCGATGCGCGTAGTTTTAATGCCGCGCTACGAGCAGCCTTGCGTGAAGATCCCGATGTGATTCTGGTGGGTGAGTTACGTGACCAGGAAACCATTCGGCTGGCGCTGACAGCAGCAGAGACCGGACATGTGGTGTTTGCCACGGTACACACCAGCTCGGCACCCAAAACCGTTGACCGCATTATTGATGTGTTCCCTGCTGGGGAAAAACCCATGGTGCGTTCAATGTTATCTGAGTCATTAAAAGCAGTGGTGACGCAAACCCTGCTGCAACGCAAATCCGGTGGGCGGGTGGCGGCACACGAAATTATGATAGCCAATGCTGCAATCCGTAATCTGATTCGTGAGGACAAAGTGGCGCAAATGTACTCTGTCATTCAAACCAGTAATAACATTGGCATGCAGACCATGGATTCTGCATTGGAGGCGCTGGTCAATCGCGGCGTGATTACCAAGCATGAAGCCGCTAAAAAAGCTCAGAACAAACGCACGTTTGAATAGGCGCTTCGGCTTGAGCGTGTATGAGGTTTATAATTGTAACGATATGCTGACAGGAGAGATCCGATGCTAGAAGTCCGTCGCTGGTTGCAAACATTGCATGACAAGGAAGGCTCGGATTTGTTTATTACGGCTGATGCCGCGCCAACGGTCAAAATTCATGGTGCATACAAGCCATTGGAGCCGACTCCGCTCACTGATGAGGAGGCGCGTGAGCTAGTACTGAGCGTAATGAATGAAGCGCAAAGGGAAGAGTTTCTGCGTACCAATGAATGCCAGTTTGCGATAGCACTGGATGATGTCGCGCGTTTTCGCGTCAGCGCATTTATTCAGCAATCACATTCGGGCATGGTTTGTCGTAGGATTGAAACAAGAATTCCCACTGTTCAAGATCTAGATCTGCCCGAATCACTGCTCGGTCTGGCGGAAGCCAAGCGCGGCATAGTGATCCTGGTAGGGGCTACCGGTACCGGTAAATCGACCACGCTGGCAGCGATGGTAGGTCATCGTAATCAGACCATGCCAGGACATATCATCACCATCGAAGACCCAATTGAATACGTGCATCGACATTCAAAGAGTATCGTTACCCAGCGTGAGGTTGGCGTAGACACCGAGTCATTTGAAGTCGCGTTACGCAATACTCTGAGGCAGGCACCGGATGTGATAATGGTCGGTGAAATCCGAACACGTGAGGCGATGGAGCACGCGTTGACCTTTGCCGAAACCGGCCATCTGGTGTTCAGTACTCTGCATGCCAATAACGCTAACCAGGCACTGGATCGTATTTTGCACTTTTTCCCAGAAGCACAGCGTGAACAAGTATTGTTGGATTTGTCCTTTAATCTGCGCGCAATGATCGCTCAGCAGTTATTACCAGCCAAAGACCGAGACCGCCGTCATGTCACCCTGGAAATTTTATTGAATACGCCCTTGGTACAAGAAAAGATTCGCAATGGTCAGATCGCGGAGCTGAAAACCATCATGCGTGATTCTAACCATCATGGTATGCAGACTTTCGATCAATCTCTCGTAAAACTTTATATGGATGATAAGATTGAGCTGGATCAAGCATTGCGGCATGCAGACTCTGCCAATGAAGTGCGTTTGGCGGTCAAGTTAGCCCAGGGTGGAGATGTGCGTAGCCTGGCAGGTGGTTTAAGTAAGGTCGGCCTGGTTGAGAAAGACGACCGCTAGTTGTGAATTGGCAGGTACAAAATGTATCGTCCTTGTGCGGTGGCTGTTGGATGCCACGGTGATAAATACTCGTTTGGGTGGTTGTTAACTGGCGCTTAACGCAGCTGGGCTTATTATTTAGTCGTATTTCGGGTATTAGCCCACCTGAAGTACTGCGATGATTACGGTTAACAGAGCATTTACTCGGCCCAAGCGCGATAATTTACGCGCTTGGGCTTTTTTTCAAATGAAAGGCGCGCCCTCTAGCAGGGTATTCTGAGACATAAATTTGGTGTGAGATCACAAATGCGGGTATTAATCATTGAAGACAATCCTGATATCGCTGCCAATCTTGGTGATTTTCTGGATGATAAGGGACATACGGTGGATTTTGCTGGTGATGGCACCAGTGGATTGAATTTGGCACTCAAAAATGAATACGACGCTGTGGTATTGGACTTATCACTGCCGGGACTTGATGGTTTGGAAGTTTGTACCCGGCTACGTGAAGAGTCTCATAAACATGTTCCTATTCTGATGCTAACAGCGCGCGACCAGTTGGAAGATAAACTAGAAGGGTTCCGTCGTGGTGCTGATGATTATTTGGTCAAACCGTTTGAATTACAGGAAGTTGAAGCCCGGCTGGAGGTGATCACCCGTCGAGCCAACCCCAGTCTGCAAACACGTCAGTTGAATATCGGCGATTTGTATTATGACCTGGATACATTAATTGTTGCCCGTGATGATGACCATATCGACTTGAACCCCATTGGGTTGAAAATCCTCGAATGCCTGATGCGGGCGTCACCTCGGGTAGTGACCCGAGCCGAAATCGAAGCACATGTGTGGGGTGATGAATTACCAGACAGTGATAGCCTGAGGGTGCATATCCACAGTTTGCGTGCTGCGATTGATAAGCCTTATCCTACAGCCTTGATTCAAACCAGACATGGTATTGGATACCGGATGGTGGATGTTAACGCGGTTGATGAATCCGGTTAATTTGTTCTTGCCGGTTCAGTTCATCAAATAACCTGCGAGCACACTCTGATATATGCAATACCGGCGCCGTTTACGCAGTCGAATCGTGTTCTCATTCGTGCTGTTTGGCACCATACTCAGTGTGCTGTTTGCTGCCAGTGCATTGGCCTTGCAGGAATACATTACAGACCAGCTGATTTCCAAAACACTGCGTGATGAGTTAAACCAGTATGTTGGTCAGTTACGTGCTGACCCAACCCAGGTAGAACCGTTTTATAGTCGTATTCAGGGTTATGTGACCAGGCCTGGTCAGGCTGAAATCGTGCCACAGGCCTTTCGTGATTTACCCACTGGTGTGCATAAAGTTGATAGTGCCATAGGCATGTATCGTGCAGCCATACGCAAAGACGATGACTATTGGGTTTTTCTGACCTATGACGTGTCTGCCAACCGTTCCATCAGCCGGCATTTAATCACTGCACTGATAGGTACAGTGTTGGCATTTTCAGTACTTTCTCTGGCACTGGGTTTATGGTCTGCAGGGCGTGTAATGAAACCGGTGCGTGATCTTGCTGAGCGAGTACGTGCACTGGCGGCCAGCAACAAATCGGTACAACTCTCAGAGAACTTTGCAGACGATGAAGTGGGGCAGCTGGCTGCGACACTGGATACCTATGCTGCACAGCTGCGTGATCGGGCCGAGCGGGACCACGCTTTTAATGCCGATGTTTCGCATGAGTTGCGCACACCTCTGGCTGTTATCACCGGTGCCACTGAGCTATTGCTGAACATGCCGGAGTTATCAGACAAAGTGCATGAAAGATTATTGCGAATTGCCCGGGCTGCTCGGCAATCGGCTGATATTACCACGGCATTATTACACCTGGCTCGTGCAGAACGTGGTGTCACCGAAGACAGCAACGCACGTGATCTGGCGACAGTGGTTGCCGATGTGATTGATCTTTATCAGCCATTGATTGGTAACAAAGAAGTCACTATTCAGGCTGAATTGGATACACAAGTCAATGTAATTGCGCCTGAGTCTGTCATCGCAGTAACCGTCGGTAATTTGTTGGGTAACGCCATACGTTATTCACCAGCAGGCATTATTCGAGTAATGGTCAAACCGGGTGCGATTGTGATTCAGGATCAGGGGCCGGGCATTGATGAGCAGGATTTGCCACGTATTTTTGATCGTCATTACCGTGGTAAGGAAAGCGGTGGCAAAGGTGCTGGCCTGGGGCTGGCGATTGTTAAGCGTTTATGTGAACTGTATGGCTGGCAAGTGCGTTTCCAAAACGCGCCAGAAGGAGGGTTGCGTGCCGAGATCTGGTTTTACGGTTTAACCGATGATGCCAGCAACTAAACTCTTTTTATTGCTAGCATGCTCGGATCAACTCGCCAAAGCCAGCAGCACATGGCAGACTATTGTCTGAGTTAAACCAACACCTACATTAGCTATGTCCATCGTTCGTTGCCCAAGTTGCTCTCAGCGTATTTCCAGTTTGGCCACAGAGTGCCCACATTGTGGATACAGCAAGAGCGGCACTCAAATAGACCCTGAAATACTAAGGGTTCGCCAATTACGCCGCTCGCGATATCAAGCACGGATGCTGACTTATCTGGGTATGTTAA
The DNA here is from genome assembly GCA_965230265.1 of Wenzhouxiangellaceae bacterium. GTDB lineage: Bacteria > Pseudomonadota > Gammaproteobacteria > Xanthomonadales > Wenzhouxiangellaceae > JAJFKX01. The sequence continues at coordinate 374,170 of OZ245999.1, forward strand.
TTGCCATGATGGGGTTTTTGGTATGGTGGTTTCAAAATACCGGCTTCGAGCAGTTGCCGGGTCAGATATCACGTTTACTGATTGGTACAGGTTTGGTCGGGTATTTGGCTGCCAGGGTATGGTTGTTCAACATTAATCGCAACATGAAAAAATAGCAGACCTGCTGTCGAAAGCTCCCAACAGCAGGTCATCAAAGATACAAAGGCGGGAAAGTCTATAGGCCGTTATTCAACGCGTTTTACCTGAATACGCTTGTTAACACCATCGAGTTTTAAATACCAGGAACCGAATAACCCAGGTTCAACGGTTACTTCTGGGTTGGTGCGTGGGCGGATACCCAGTATGTCCTGCTGTATCTGGCGCCATACCATACCATTTTCCATTTCGAATACCGTATCGCCTCGCCAGCCAGAAAACTCGCCTTTGATACGCGTTACGATCGGTACTGGCTCGCCTCGATAATCCTGAAAGCCAATTCTGTCGGGGTTAAAGCCGGCAGGGTACTCTTGTGGCGTCGCTGTTGTCGATGCGGTGAGTAATACACCTTCCTCACCGCCCAGAGAATGACTGCGTATCCAGTTGTTTAAATGGGTTAACTCTTCTGGGGATAGCTTTTCCAGCCCGGCGTTTTGAAAGTCATCGTATGACATACGTTCTTCCAAAGAAGAAAACGGCGTTTGTGCGATAGCTGTGCTCGCCATGAAAAACAAAGCAAAAAAAAGCGTTAGAGATAATGGTTTGGTCACGGAATTACCTGTATACGTGAAAAATTGGTGCATAAGCTAGCATATTAATTGCTAAAAAACTGCTAGTTATGAGCATGTATCGGATGCAAAGTTTCCCCAGATGTCATTTCAGATTGTTGTTGATTTTAGGCCCAAGTTACAACTGTGCCGTCATCATTGGCTGAATAATGCTTATCAGGGTTGGTGATTAAAAAGTGATTGTCTGTTGTCGTTGCAGGCAGGGGGTATCTCTTTTATTCCAGATCTTGCTTATAGCGAACATAGGGGATACGTCCGTAAATTGAATCCAGATCGCCACCAAGAGCAGGGTCATTGTCACCAGCGGTTGTATCCAGAAGGTTGGTCGCGCCGACACTTAAAGCACCTTGCCAGGGGGTTCGCCAAGTGAAGTGAACGTTGAAAGTGGTCAAATCATTGCCATTGCTGACACCAGGCAGCAATGGTGTCTCCTGATAAATGCTTTCCACGCCGCCACTAAATGCACCGCGGCTCCAGTCCAGTTCCAATCTGGCAACGTCCAGGTCAGAGTTGCCGATAGCTGGATTGCCACTAAGGTTGTTAATCGGGAAACCCTGCTGAATCAGCGGTGAGGACAGTTGATAGTCCAAAATCCGAGCCAGATCTGCATTTAAGGCAAGATCTCCAAGCTCACCGGCGGACACTTGAACGCTAACGCCTAACTGGATACCTGTAGCATCGAACTCATTCAAAAACCGATTGTTGCCTGCAAGATTGGGCAATGCATTGGTTAGTGCGGTGGCATCCAGTAGCCAGGGTACACTGCTGACATTTTGATCATCGCGGAACATGCCCAGACGAGTATGCAGGCCATCGACAGGTGACCAGTCGGCTACAGCAGAAATCCGTTGTTGCTCAATACTGGTTACGCGACATCCGCTGGCAGTGACTGAGTCATTGGTCAACTGGCTAGAAGCGCAGCTAATGGTAGCCAATGGTGTGCTGGGTAGCTGACCGATTGATAATGGGTTAGTGTTTTCCTGTCTTAATTCCAACTGCCAGCCCAGCTGGAGACCTGCATTCTGGAAGAAGCTGTTATTACCGCCTGGCTGCCAAAACCCTGCAGCCAGCGCTTCCAGTTCTGAGCTGCTGTCCAGTAAAGAAGGTGTTGTGGGCGTGATGGTCAGAGTCAGGCGCTGTAGTGGCAGTTCGCCAACACCGAGAATTTTAAATGCAGAATCCGGGTTTTGAATGTTGCTGGCCTGATTGGCCGATTGGTCTGCAGGTGTGATAACCACTTCCGGCATCCAGTTAATAATCGAATCATTATTCGCTTGAGCAAATGTTGCTGGAGAGCACAACAGTAAAAACGCCACAAGCCAATATGGCTGACGTTTCGTTGTTGATACTTTGACCAGCTTTCTACTCATGTTCCAATTAGATTAAAAACTTACACTCTCTGAACCTAAATGCTGCCAGAAGTTCTGCAACAAATCCAGTTATTTAGCTGATTATTCCGATTGTCTGGCTTAAGCTTCCACAAGTCAGTTAAATACAGGGGTTTATTGGCTCTGCAGCGTTACATTTTGTTACGCTAATATTGCATATACAGGCTTTTTGCCTATTGCGTGCATTTTAACCTTTATCTAATGATTAGACCGTGAAGATGGCATTAACTTACACACCTTTATTTGAGCCCAACGCCGGCCAAAACGTCCAGGCACCTGATTTTTCGCTTCCTGACCCTGATGGCAAGCTGTGGAGCAGAGCCGATTGTATCGGCGAAGCTGGTTTGCTGGTGATGTTTATCTGCAACCATTGCCCTTATGTGCAGGCGATTCGTGGCAAATTGGTGCGCGATGCCCATGCATTGATGGATATCGGCATCGGTGTAGTGGCTATCAACTCCAATGATGTGATTGCCTACCCACAGGATTCTCCTGAGAAGATGCATCAGCAGGCAGTCCAAGATGGCTATCGTTTTCCCTATCTTTACGATGCAGATCAATCAGTTGCCAAAGCTTATGGTGCGGTCTGTACGCCGGATTTTTTTGGTTATAACGCTGATTTGCAACTGTGCTATCGCGGCCGACTAGATGCCAGCGGGATGCGAGATAGCGGTGTTGAGCACCCACGAGAGCTGTTCAACGCGATGTGCCAGGTTGCCAGCACAGGTCAAGGGCCTGAGCAGCAAATACCTTCTATGGGTTGTTCTATCAAGTGGCATCAAAACCCATAAAGGGTAAGATAGGCGCGCCGGTTTCGGTTTCTATTGGAGAGTTTAATGATAACCAGACTACTACTATTGCTGTCGCTGCTGATGGGAGGCATCGGGTACGCGCAGAGTTTAAGCGCACAGGAAGCGTCGATTGATGAGCGCATTAATAAGGCTGTAGAACCCTCTGCCAAGGTTGTTTCCGGGCTGGTTTTTACTCCGATAGCCTGTTACGGCAGCGTGAATCAGGAAACACTCGCAGCTGCAGCCAGTGATCCGTATGCCAACCGTTGCGCCAAGCAAGGTAAGGATCCTATCCCGTTTATTGTGGTCTGGTTGATTTTCGCGGCTTTGCTGTTCACTTTATTTTTCCGGTTTATCAACATTCGTGGTATCAAACACGGTATGCAGCTGGTTCGGGGCAAGTTTTTTGACCCGGAGGCACCGGGTGAAGTCACTCACTTCCAGGCCTTATCTACGGCTTTATCAGGCACAGTTGGGCTGGGAAATATTGCCGGTGTTGCTGTTGCGGTGAGTATTGGTGGTCCGGGCGCCACCTTCTGGATGATACTGGCAGGTTTTTTGGGAATGTCATCCAAGTTTGTCGAATGTACCTTGGGTGTTAAGTATCGCAATGTGAATGCGGATGGCAGTATTTCCGGCGGTCCGATGTATTACCTGTCCAAAGGTTTAGCAGAACGAGGGCCCGGTTTGGCCTTCTTGGGCAAAATTCTGGCCATCATGTTTGCTATTTTGTGTATTGGTGGCTCGATGGGTGGTGGCAATATTTTCCAGGCCAATCAGTCATTCACCCAATTGGTGAACATTACCGGTGGTGATGCCAGCTGGCTGGCGGACAAAGGCTGGCTATATGGCATTGTGGTCGCTGCGCTGGTGGGTTTGGTGATTATCGGCGGTATCAAGGGTATTGCCCGGGTAACTTCAAAAATTGTTCCTTTTATGGCGATTGTCTATGTAACCGCGGGCCTGGCCATCATTCTGGTTAATTTTTCTGCGGTTCCGGCAGCTTTTGGCGCGATTGTTTCTGGTGCGTTTAGCCCGGAAGGTGTGGCGGGCGGTTTTGTCGGTGTATTGATTCAAGGTTTCCGGCGCGCAGCCTTTTCTAATGAGGCGGGCGTGGGTTCGGCGGCGATTGCCCATTCAGCGGTTAAAACCCGTGAGCCCATCACCGAAGGCCTGGTGGCTTTATACGAGCCGTTCGTGGATACCGTGGTGGTGTGTACGATTACCGCCCTGGTGATTATTATTACCGGCAGTTACGACCCCAGTGGCAGTATCGGTGGTGTTGAACTGACTTCCAGTGCATTTGAGTCGTCTATCTCATGGTTCCCATGGGTATTGACCCTGGCCGTATTGCTGTTTGCTTTCTCTACCATGATTTCCTGGTCTTACTATGGCTTGAAAGCCTGGACCTATCTATTCGGCGAGTCACGTATGACCGACCTGGTTTATAAAATGATTTTCCTGGTGTTTATCGTTATCGGCTCGACCATGCAGCTTGGTGCGGTAGTGGACTTCTCCGATGCGATGATTCTGGCCATGGCCTTCCCAAATATCATTGGCCTGTATTTCTTGCTGCCGGTGGTTAAGCGGGAGTTGAATAGCTATTGGGAACGCTATAAAACCGGCAAGTTGTTAGCAGCACCAGAAGGTGAGGCAAGGATGTTTAATCCCGAATCGACCAGCTAATTGATAAGTATAGTTCTGGCATGTCAGGGATACAGCCGCTGGTTTAACCAGCGGTGATTGTCGTCGATACTCCATCTGAACCGGTCATGCAGTCGAAACTCCTGGCCAAACCAAAACTCCACCATCAACGGCCGTACTCGAAACCCTGACCAGCCATCTGGCCTTGGTACGGGCTGACCTTCAAAGCGTTTTTCGTATTGTTTGATTCTGTCCTCGAAGGTTTGGCGGCTGTCCAGCGGTTGCGATTGGTCGGAGGCCCAGGCGCCAATCTGGCTGGCACGAGGGCGGTTGGCAAAATAGGTATCAGCTTCTTTGTCAGTGACTATTTCGCTGACACCTTCCACCAAAACCTGTTGTTCAATTTCCCGCCACAAAAAGGTTAGTGCGGCTACAGGGTGTTGTTGCAACTGGCGGCCTTTGTTGCTGTTCAGATGGGTGTAAAACACAAAGCCGGTTTGGTCAAAGTGTTTCAGTAAAACGGTGCGGGCAGATATTTTGTGATCTTCGCGAGTGGCCACAGTCATTGCTGTGGGCTCGGCGATATTGGCTTGTTTGGCGGCGTTCAGCCCGGCATTAAATTGATCGACAACTTCAGCGGGTAATGGGGGCGGTGGATTGTTCATATGCACATATTATCACTGCTTGGGTTTGTCATTAAGTGCAAGTATTAGTTGTTAACGGCTTGTACGATACTTTCGTAACCATTGCGAAAATCAGGGTATTGAAAATCATAACCGGATGCTCTCGCGACGTCATTGCGAATGCGTTTGCCCGTGTAGCTGGCGGTATTGATTTGGTGCTGCTTCAGCGTTTTCAGCAAAATATCAGGTTGATCGTTAGTGCGAGCCTGGTTTAACTTTTCTGATAGCCAGGTAAGCAGCTCCACTCGTAAAGTCGGGGTATCGTCCACACCATTGACGATCGGGTCTTTGGGGTTATTGCTTAGCCAATGGGCGATCAGTCCAGCAGCATCATCCAAATGAATGCGGTTAGTCCAGTTATCCAGGTTCTCGGTATTGACGTTGCCATTCAATATTTGACGGATCAGATAGTTGTTCGGATCACCATATAACCCGCCCAGTCGAAAGATGGTGGTTTGATAAGTGTGTGGTTGTGTCTCCAATCCACTGCTGGCCAGTTGCTCGGCTTGCAGCAGAATTTTGCCATTGAAGCGACTGGGTTCAGTAACGCTGCTTTCATCAATCCAGCTGCCGTCATTTTGCCCATAGACCGCAGTAGATGAAACAAACATCAACCGACCATCCGGCTTCAGGGTGTTTCGGTACAGCAGGTTTTTCAGCCCATTGTAGAAAACCTCGTAATAGGCATCGGGGTCGCGTTGGTCCGGTGTAGGACTGTAGACAATGACATCAAAACCTTTATCCAACCTTGTTAACGTAGCAGGTGCTGTTAAGTCACCGGTAAAAGCGTGTTGAATGTTTTTACCGGCAGGCTTGCTGCGATTCAGCGCAGTAATGTGGTACCCATGATTGGATAACAGGCACGCCAGGCGTTTGCCAAGGCGGCCATAACCAGCCAGCAGGACCCGAGTTGAACCGCTCATCAGCTTGGAGGTGATTAGCCGGTTGCTACAGCAGGCGCCTGCTCAACCTGGTCGCTATCTTCACTTGGATTGCCCGAGTTATCGGATCCGCCTGATCCATCAGACCCATCACTGGAACCGCCTTCAGGTGGTGGCAGCATACGCAGCCAGATCAACCACACGACCAGTGCATCCAGAATAATTAGTGCCTGCCACAGGTACAAATGGAACCACTCAAACCAGGTCATATTCCACTGGCCCAGGTAGAACAGGCTGATAATGCGCACCAGATTCAATGCCTGAATGGCGACAAAACCAATACCAAAGCCAATGAATTTGCTTTTTAGCGGTGCAGGAAAGGCAAACATAGCAGCGAATAAAATGATCAATGCTTCTACGCCATTACAGCCCGGTTGAATCTCAACAGCAAAGCCATTGCTCATACTGCGCAGTATCTTACCGGTAGAAATAACATCAGAATCAAATAGTTGTACCAGCCAGCTGCAGACTTTAGCGATACCCGCTGTAAATGGAAAAATCACGTGCTGCTGTACCGGTTGCAGCACCTCCAGTGTAAATAGTCCGACCAGCAAGACCAGAAACAGAACAAAAAAACGTATCATCTAGAAATCCCAAGCGGCTTGCGTTAGCCGGTAGCTATGAAAATTAACGGTGTATATGGTAGCCAAAACTCGCAGCACAAGCAGCTTTGCGATAGATCAGGTGTAAACCAAAGCCTGATCAGTCATCTGAACCAGCAAAGTCTGAACACATGGGTGCATCATGCTAGCATTGCGTTTATGCAGCATGATTTTAATCAAAGACCTGAAAATGTGCCCGAAAGCATGACTGACTGTTTCCCCGACAATATTGTCATGATCGGTCCGATGGGCAGTGGCAAAACGACGATCGGTCGGCGTTTAGCAGGTATGTTGGGCAAGCATTTTGTCGATTGTGATCAGACATTGGAACAACGTTTGGGGGTAAATATATCGCTGATTTTTGACCTGGAAGGTGAACAGGGGTTCCGTCAGCGGGAGCATTTGATGCTGAAAGAGCTGTGTTTGCAGAACAATACCGTATTGGCCACTGGCGGAGGCTGCGTACTGCGCGCGGAAAACCGCGAACTACTGAAGCAGTTTGGCACCGTTATATATTTGGAAACTTCTGTCAGACAGCAGCTAAGCCGACTAGAGCGGGATAAGACCCGTCCATTACTGCAACGCCCTGATCGTGAGCAGCATTTGCGCAAATTGGCACAGCAGCGCAACCCTCTATATGCCGAAATTGCAGATGTCTTGATCAAAGCCAAGAATTTGCCGGTAGAACAAATGGCTCAACATACCTTATCGGTATTGCGACAACAGTTTGAGGTTTCCGGGTGTCATCAATAGATCAAGTGATCGTTGAATTAGGCGCTGCCAGTTATTCGGTGATAATTGGCAGTGGTGTATTGACCGATGAGAATCATTGGATTGATCAATTAAATCCTGATGGTGCATTGATTGTCAGCAACACGACCGTGGCTGCATTGTATCTGCAGCCATTGCAACAACTGCTGGAGAAGCTTGATATACCCCATGGGCAGTGCCTGCTCCCCGATGGTGAACAATACAAAACCACCCAAAGCTGGCAAAAAATTATTGATGCTTTGCTGGAGTTGCCTGCAAACCGGAAAAGCACGGTCATTGCATTGGGTGGAGGGGTTATTGGTGATATGGCCGGGTTTGCTGCAGCGTGTTATATGCGTGGTATTCGCGTTATCCAGGTGCCGACTACTTTGCTGGCGCAAGTGGATGCGTCGGTCGGTGGCAAAACCGGCGTTAATTTGCCTTCAGGGAAAAACCTTGTCGGTGCTTTCCATCAACCGTCACAAGTGATTGCTGATATCGATACGCTGAAAACCCTGGGCGATCGTGAATACCGTGCAGGTATTGCCGAGGTGATTAAGTATGGCTTAATCATGGATTCGGCGTTTTTCCAGTGGCTGGACAAACATGCTGCTGATATTTTGCAACGCCAGGACGACGTCCTGCAGCATATGGTCACCACCAGCGTACAACACAAGGCCAGTGTCGTGACTGCTGATGTATTGGAGCAAGGCCAGCGGGCATTGTTGAACTTTGGGCATACCTTTGGACATGCGCTGGAGACATTAACGGATTATTCATACTGGCTGCACGGTGAAGCAGTGGCCATCGGAATGTTGCTGGCATGTGAGTTTGGTGAGAATATTGGTTTTACTCCTAAGGGAACAGCTACAAGCGTCGAGCGTTTATTGCAAGCAATGGAGTTTGACTTGACGATCCCATCATCAATGGCAATAGAACATGTTATAGCTGCTATGCACAGAGATAAAAAAGCCAGCAGTACGGGTATGGATTTGATTTTATTATCTGAAATTGGCGCCGCACAGGTTAGCAGTGGTCATAACGCTGAACAATTACGCCGATACTTTCCGGGGCATCGCTTCAAGTAAAGTTATCAAAATAAAACCATTAAAAGAAAATTCTGGAATAAAATATGCATATACAAAATGATCGTCTGCTGCGCGCATTACGACTGGAGTCTAACGACCGTCCACCTATATGGTTAATGCGTCAGGCTGGCCGTTATCTACCAGAATATTTAAAAACGCGTGCAGAAGCCGGCAGTTTTATGGATTTATGCCGCAATGCTGACCTGGCCAGCGAAGTGGCGATGCAGCCATTGCGACGTTACGACTTGGATGCCTCTATTTTATTCTCCGATATTTTAACCATACCAGATGCAATGGGTCTGGGGCTGGAGTTTGTTAAAGGAGAAGGGCCGGTATTCCAGCATCCGTTAAAAACAGTCAAAGATATTCAAAAATTACCCTTGCCGGATGTTGAAGATGAGCTGGGTTACGTGATGAATGTAGTGCGTGCCATGCGTGAGAAAATCGGTGACCAATTACCCATTATCGGTTTCAGTGGCAGTCCCTGGACGCTGGCATGTTACATGCTGGAAGGGCAGGGTACGCGTGACTTTTCCATAGCGCGTTCATGGTTATGGCGTGAACCACAGGCATTGCAGCAGTTGCTGGATAAATTAAGTACATCCGTGGCCGATTATCTGGCTGCACAGGCCAATGCGGGTGTTGATGTGCTGATGTTGTTTGATACCTGGGGTGGTTTGTTAAGTGAAGCGCATTACCGGCAGTATTCATTGCATTCAATGGCATCAATTATGCAGCAATTAAAAACACGTCATGGCTGCCAGTTGCCGGTGATGTTATTCAGCAAGGGCTGTCATACTCAGATCAACGATATGGTTGGTTCTGGTTGTGCAGGTATTGGTGTAGATTGGCGAGTGGATATTGATAGGGCTTTACAACAGGCCGCCGGTAAAGTGGCGGTGCAGGGTAATCTTGACCCAACGGTTTTATTATCAGATCCGGATAATGTTCGCGGCATTGTCAAACAGCAGTTTTCCAATGCGGTCAGGCAACCAGGTTATATCTTTAATCTGGGGCATGGAATTATGCCCGAAGCATCGCCTGATAATGTCACTACGCTGATAGAAACATTGCATCAATTATCCACTTAAAACCAGAATGCCAGTTTATGCGCAATGCCTGAAATGGGTTGGTGCCATATTGCTGTTTTTGGCTTATGCAGTCGCTGTATATGAACTTACCAGGAGCATTGATCAGTATCAATTGTCAATCAATAATCTGCTTGGTGTGATTGCGATATATTATCGAGCTTTTTATTTTATCCAGGCAGTTGTTATTGTGACCTATATGTTCAGTTGGAAGTGGTCATTGTGGGCATTGGTTGGTATTTATCTGGTGGCCGCTGTGATTGCGCTATTGTATGGCCCTTTCCCACCTATCGCCGCAGCAACGTATGTGGGTTTTTCTTTAATATTAATGGTTAGCATTTTTTTAGAAAGGCGTTTTATATTGCCATTCAAAAGTACTGCTGTGCCAATTAAGCAAATGACAAATTGAAAATTTTTTTAAGATAAACAGAATTTATAGTCTAAAAATGCACAAAGCAACCATCGCCGAAAGGTTTTGCTGTTTTACAGTGTGCGACATTTAAATTTTCAGAGCATGAATAAAACATTATATTTTTACTTCGATTATATTTCGCACAACGCCTATCTGGCATGGGTTCAGCTACCAGTATTGGTGCAGGAGTTTGACCTTGAAATTGAACCCATTCCGGTTTTATTTGCTGGACTATTGAATGCCTATGGTCAGCTTGGGCCGGCGGAAATATCACCCAAAAAACAATGGATGACGCGCGATGTGTTGCGTAAGGCACGGTTGCTGAATATCCCTATTAACCCACCAGCATTACATCCTTTTAATCCACTGTTGTCTTTACGTGTTACTGCTCAACAGATGAGCAAGGCCAATCGTTGCCGCCTGATTGATGCACTGTTTAGAGCAACCTGGGTGGATAGTCTGGATGTGAGCTCACGCGAGGTGGTTGCCAGTGTGGCAAATACAGTAGGGCTGGATGGTAACCATCTGGTAGAGCAGGCAGCGTCACTGCCGATCAAGCAGCAACTGCAAGATCATACCGCAACGGCTATTGAAGCCGGCGTCTTTGGGGTGCCCTCTATGCAGGTCGATGATCAATTGTTCTGGGGTTTTGATGATTTCGGACATCTGCATCGATATCTGGCTGGTGAGGATCCGCTCAATGAGGCTGGTTATGCCGATTGGCTGAATATTCGAGCTGGTTCGCAACGGACCAGACAATAGCTTTGACTGATTGACCCCATATTGTTTGTGCCGAGCACCTTAAATCAACAGGTAAGTGCAGCGCTTGCGGAGAAAATAATATACGATTATATTAGTACGTAATATACGGTAAAAAGAGTTATGTAGCCAATGTATAAACATCTCAATGGTTCTATTGGCAGGCTGCTATATTGCAGCGACACATTAACGATTGGTATTTTTGATTGTCCGCGTCAGCACCCGTATTTCAACGATAGCGGGCCTGTCGATAATGACACTATTGTTTTTCCAAGCCACGCAGTGCGTATCAAACATACCGGAAAACGTGAAATTCTGGCCAATCGGCAGGTGGTCACACTGTATAACAAAGGCCAGACTTATCAGCGTAAGCCAGTGGCTGACTATGGTGATTGCTCTGTCTGGCTGAATTTCCCCCGTGATGTTTTGATTACTGCCATGCAGGCTGTCGGTTATACCCATCGAAAAATGGATACAAAGCCCTTTGATCAGTCCTTTGAACTGTCTGACAGCGGTTTGTTTTTGCAGCAAAGACTCCTTTATCGTTACCTGTTGAATAATAGACAGCCATCAGCTTTGCTGGTGGAAGAAGTTGCCTTGCAGTTGTTGGACAAGGTGTTGTCCACTGATGATTCCAGGCAGTGCGCAACAGCTGTACGTGGCAGCACCAAGCGACGTCACCGCCAATGGGTGGCTGATTGCTGTGAGCTGATCACCCGAAGCTGGGACCAACGTTGGAGTTTGTTCGACCTGGCAGCAGAAATTGGTACCACAGCTTTTCATTTATCGCGGTTATTCAAGGCACAAATAGGTTGCAGTATTCACCAATACCAAGTGCAGTTACGTTTACGCAGCGCGGTGGATACCTTGTTAGATCAACCTGATAAAAGATTAACGGATGTGGCTTTAGACAACGGTTTTGCCACACCCAGTCACTTTACCAGTACCTTTCGCAGTCATTTTGGTGTGCCACCAGGAAGACTGACGCAATGTCATTTGAGCAAGAATTGGAAAACAAGCATATTGCATGATGCATAGCCTATGGTCAGGAGCACGCTGATCGTTAGCAGAAGAAAGCCATGCAAATTAAGCAATATGTCTATGCTTGTGCATTATTGATTGTTGGTCAATCGTTACTGTTGGCAAATGTATTGGCTGCTGATCCCAGTTTTGTCACCTGCAATCATTTGCTTTATCCAATATCCAAACCAATAACGCATCCCAATCGTGACTCAGATTGAAAACCAGTACATTATCGCTGGCTGGTGTAGGTGATTGCTTAGCGTCGGATAAAAGTGCGCAATTTAGCTGGCACTGTTGTGCTATTGGCAATGAATTGGTAATCAAAATTTCACATTGACCATTGAGATCTGAGAGTGCGGAGGATGATTCATAGGCATGTTTGATAACCTGGTTGCCGTTGCTGAACAATGGTTCGAGGATGTTGTTGGCATCACCACATGCCAGATGAATCACCAACTGATGAGGCCACTGTAGTGCCTGGATATCCTTTAGAATATCGGGCTTTTCTAATGGCAGATAGATTTTGAAATGTGAACCTTGATCAACTTTCGAGGTTACTTCAATCCGGCCATCCATTAGTTCTACCAGTCGATGGGTAATTGACAACCCCAAACCTGAACCACCGTATTTTTTCCAGGTCCAGTCTTCGGCCTGCTGATATTTATCAAATAATTTATCAATGACTTCGGATGACATACCCAGCCCGGTGTCAGCAACGGTTAGCAGCAAACCAGTAGAGCCCGGGGCATCGCTTTGATAGGCAGTGATACACAGCCCGCCGCTGGAAGTGAACTTAATAGCATTGTTGATGAGGTTGGTCAGGATCTGAATCAGACGGGTTTTATCGCCTAACCACCAGCCGCTCACAGCAGGAGCAACCAGACCGTGCAAATATAACTGCTTGCTGGATGCCTGATCCAAAAACAGTTGCCTGACATGATCGATCACTTCATACAAGTCAAAAGTGTCCTGGCTGAGCTCAACTTTGTTGGCTTCAATTTTGGAGATATCCAGCACATCATCGACCACAGACAATAGTTGCTGGCTGGATTCAGTCAGGCGGTTAAGCACGAGGATACGTTGTTGATCAGAGTCACATTTATTCAACAAGTCCAGCATTCCCATCAACCCATGCAAAGGTGTGCGTATTTCATGACTGACGGTGGATATAAATTCACTTTTAGCGTCATTGGCTCGTTGGTTAAGTTCAGCCAACAGGCTGACCCGTTCCAACAGTAAGGTGTTATCGACCGCACTCTCTGCCGTTTGAGCCACCAGTGATGCCAAAGCAATGTCATTTTCTGCTGGTGGTGTGTCAGGTGGAAAATGCAAACAAACTACCGCCTGGACCGGTCGCTTTGCGCCGAGTGGCAGGCTGAGCTGGATGGCATTGTCAGCGCCATTAGTTGCTATCTCCTGCTGGTGGTGACGCATTTTCGGGTTGTTATTAAACTCGGTACACAAGCTTTCGAAATCCACACTGGCTGGGATTTGCTCAGCCTTTTGCTGGTTGTAGATATATTCATGTGTCGGGTCGGTTTCATCTGGGAAATGCACCAGCATACGTACCATTGACATACCCGATTTAAGTGTCGTCGATAGCGTGTCCGCAATTTCTTCGTAATGGATGGCGCTGGCAAAGTCGGTAGCGATACGGGTTTGGGTTTCTGCAAATTTTTGACGCTCATGTGCCTGGTATAAAGTACGACGACGGGCACTGGCACGCACCCGGCGCTGATACAGGCTCCACAACAATAAAACTGCCATGGCAGTGTACAAAGCATAAGCCCACCAGGTCACCCAGGGGGGGCGTTTGATGGTAAAAGACACGCTATCGTTGATATCACCCCAATCATTAAAACCAATCCGTGCACGCGCTTTAAAGGTATAGTTTCCGTGGTTCAAGCGACTGTAGGTAATTTGTGGTACCTGTCGGGTATCAATCCAATCTTGATCCCAACCATCCAGTTGGTATTGATAACCTAAGGCATCACGATTATTAAAGATCACTGCATTAAAACGCAATGATATGGAATTATTATCATGATTAAATACCAATGGCTCATTCAACATTTGTGAGTCATAGGTTTGTTCCAGTGTGCTTAAGCTATTGATATCAACTTTTGGGCGTCCAGCTTGTGGGCGGATTTTGCGTGGATCAAACAACACCACACCCTGATTGGTACCAATCGATAAGCGATTGTCATTAAGCAACATTAGTGTGTTTTCACTCATTTCGCTGGATGGCAGGCCATCACTTCGTGTCAAGCGCAAAAATGGTGGTTGGGTATTGCCTTGTGTCGTGTCGACGGTTGGCAGCATCTTAAACAGACCGTTCAACGAGCCCAGCCACAATTGGCCCTGTGAATCAAAAACCATGTTATTAATGACGGTATTTCGCAGTGACGCGGAGTATCGCAGTTGCAATAATTGCTCCAGCGGCTGATCACTGTTTTGGTTATTTAGGCGATACTGGGCAAGACCGTTTTTTTGTGCCAGCCATAAATGATTATTTTGATCCAGAGCCATTTGCTGGATATTGTCCTGGCTGGCATCCAGTAAAACCGTAAAATCATCAGTGTCGGCATCGTAATGGTATAAATTGGTCTCGGTCGATGCCAAAAATTGACGATCATTAATGACAATGTAGTCAGTAAATGTTGAGCTTTCATTGGGGTCATGGGCTTGGCGAAGGTGCCATTCGAAGGTTTGCAGGTCATAGCGCACCAGGTAATTGTACTTGGTGATTATCCACATGCTGTCATTGAGGGCAGCAAAGCCCAATGGGCGAATACCGCTCAACATAATCAAATATTCTTGGGGTAAGCTTAATTCTTCCAGTGCCTGCCCTGGCTTGTATTTCACAAACTGGCTTAGGTCAGCCCCTGCAACCCAGGTTTCGTTTTTATCGTCCGTATGAATTGCCCAGACCCGTCTGAATGGTAATGGCACCAGTTCATCCGGTGTGTCTATCTGGTTGTCTAGATAAGAGTAACGGGCCAATCCGTCGTTATAGGTACCAATCCACAAATGCATGTCATCGACCAGCGCCGCTTTAATATTGTTACTGGGCAAGTAACTTTCTGCCAGCCTGTCACGACGTAATAAACTGAAAGCATCCCAGCCAGGCGGTTTATAGACCAGTCCATTGTCGTGAGTGGCAACCCAAACGTTGCCATTTTTGCCTGTTGCAACAAACAACTGAGTATCGCTGGCCAATGAATCTGAAATGGTGTCTTTGCGGCTGTAACGTTTGATGTAGTAGTCCGAACTGAAAGAACCTTGTGCCAGCATCTGGTCGAGTTCAGCAGCATCGGTGGGTTTGGGCTCGACGTTGAGTTGAATGCTGTACAGTCCGTTATTGGTTGCAGCCCATAAAGTGTCTTCATGAATGCTGAGTGAGCGTATGCCAGCCCTTTCAACACCATCCGATGGTGTGCTGAGGTCAATTTTATTGACATAGTCACCGGTAATGCTGTCAAAAATACCGATTTCGCTGCTGGTGGCGGCATAGACCAAATCTTTGTTACTGGCTATGGTGATAATGGTTTGGTTATCGATGTCCCAGTCATCACTATTGATAATCTCAAAACGATGGGTGTTTCGGTTGAGTAAAACCAAACCTCTTTTCCACAGCCCAGCCCATACCTGGCAATTGCGGTCGACATGTATACTGGGAATAACCCGTGAATCGCTCTGACTGTCTGGAATATGCACAGGCAGGGATTCAATGGTTTGTTTTTCTGGATGTATTCGAACAATACCTCCACCGGCAAAGCCAACCCAGATATAACCTTTACAGCCTTCAGCCATACTCCAGATAGTGGTATCGGTTGGTAATCTCATCGGGCTGGTGGTGTGGTCGATTTGCTGAACGATATTCATGTCATGATCAACTTGCACCAGGCCAGCGCCCTCGACACCGAGCCACAGCCGGTTTTCAGAGTCGTTTATCAGATACTGTACGCTACGGCCAGGCAAAGCCAGATCGTCATCGCGTCCGTGCAGCAACGATTGAAAATTTAGACCATCGAATCGAATCAGTCCGACTTTACTGCCAATCCACAAATAGCCGTCATCGGATTCAGAGACAACATATAACGCGTTGGATGGCAGACCATTTTCGGAGGTGTAGTGTTCAAAACGAATATCCTGTGCGGCGGCACTGTTGGCTATAAGTGTTGTGCCTAACAGGACTATTCCGCCGAGAGACAGCGGGTAGAGACTATTGATGTATTGGATAATCTGTTTCATTTTTATGCGCATTGCCATGCAATAGCCCCTTATGGCTCAGCTAATCAAAATCCGTTTGGTATACGCCAACCGATTAATTCTATTAAGACTGAACGGTGATGGTGTGTTTTTGTCAGTGATGTTGTTACTGCTAGACCTGTTTTTAGTCTATAAGCACTGATTCTCGCAGTCAAAATCAATCTGCATTGTCCAATAACTGAAACTGGCAGCTCGAGAATGGCGAAATTCCCAGTAGTTCAAAATATTAATGGTGGTTGGCTAGATCACAGTCGTGCCTGTTGATGGTGTATATCAGGTGGGGTTGTTGGTAGGTTATAATCCAGATTGGTACCCAATGTTATTAACAGCGTTTCGTTTCCCTGAAGAACTTATGTCGCTAACTGGCAAGCGGCGGCACAAGTGGTTTGTATGGAATTCAGTGGGTAAACCTGCAGATCAACGCAATGCTCTGATGAGAACTAAAGATAACAGCATGACAGCGGTTGAAAAACAAAAACCACCTGGAGAACCTCCGGAAAAATCTATTCTGCAAAGGATGGCAGAAGGTGATGCTACCGCGGTTAAAGATTGTTTTGATCGCTATGGCAAACTGGTGTGGTCAGTGGTTTATCGGTTTTGTCCGGTCCCTGGCGATCGCGAAGATGCTGTCCAGGAAGTTTTCCTGGAGGTCTGGCGCAGCGCCAGTCGATATCAAAAACGCATTGCCAGCGAAGGTACTTTTATCACTATGATTGCCAGACGTCGTATGATTGATCGTCTACGCAAACATCAACGTCAGCCTGGGCTTTCAGATATCGAAGATGTGGCCGAGACCCATTTTGAAATTCCAGCAGCAGGTGAAGGCAGTGCCGAGCTGGTTAATGTTAACCGTGCCCTATCAGTATTGACTGTTGATCAGCAAAAAGTGATCAAGTTGTCTGTATTGCAAGGTTATTCGCATGGTGAGATTGCTGATAAAACTGGCATACCAGTGGGAACGGTCAAAACACATATTCGTCGTGGCCTGATGCGCGTACGTGATCAGCTAAGGGATATGCAAAGTAATGATAGCGGGGTGGTTTATGAATAACCTCGATATGAGCAACCCTATGATCCAGCGGTATTACGACTTGCTGGTAGACCAGTGCACCGTGGGTCTGGACAACGATGGCTGGTCAGAATTGATCCAGTTGCAGCAGCAACTGCTTAAACAATATCCGGATTATGATTGGCTGGGTGCGGTCGACGATGTTGCCTTGACAGTGGCTGAGGTTGATCGCGCACAGGCACCGGAAATTGAAGTGCCGATGCCAGCGGATATGTTGGGTCAAATTGAGCAGACTATCGCAACAGCAGGTGAAACGCTTGGTGATAATGATGTGCTGGATATGGCCAGCCGTCTGGCTGAGAAAAAAGCCGCACGTCAATCCAACCGTAGTCAATGGTATGGCTGGTACGCAGCAGCGGCTGCCTTGGCAGCAGCGATTTATTTCGGTGCAGAAAATCCTCGCGTTACTGATACGTCAACGCTGGCAGAGCAACGATCTGCTTTGATCGAAGGGGCAAATGCTCTGCTCGTGGATTGGGGAGTCCCGACCGCTGATGGTTATCAGCAGGTTAGTGGTGATGTGGTTTGGGATAATGAAAAACAGCAAGGCTTTATGCGCCTGGTTAATCTGCCTATCAATGACCCATCACAATCACAATATCAATTGTGGATTGTTGATCCCGAGCGCGATAAAAACCCCGTAGATGGTGGCGTGTTTGACATTACTGTTGACGGTGAGGTTTTGGTTCCCATTGACTCCAAGTTATCGGTTATATCACCGGCTGCCTTTGCGATCACCCGTGAACAACCCGGTGGCGTGGTGGTGTCAGCTGGTCCATTATTGGTGGTTGCTGCGGTAGAAACATGATGCGATGCGGCTGATCCTGCTGCTGGCAGGCTTTTTTTGTCTGCAACAGACGGACTTTTCCAGCAGTAACTGGTGGTATAGCCGGGCTTTCCCGGTGATTGATTTTTTCTTTATCCAATACTTGATCATTGATCTGGTGTTGTTTGTTTTTTTGTTACAGCACGGTGAAAGCTTAAAAGCTCGCGATCATGCGGATGATGGTTTGTGGCACTGGATTTATAGTGGTGTTCTGAGCAAGTTCGATAAAGACAACGGTTTTAAAGAGGCATGGTATTGGCTGGGGGTGAGTATTGAGGTGGTTTTAATGTTGCTGGCATTTGTGCATGCGGGCTTGCTGGCATTCGATGCTTTGACCAGGACTGGCGTATAGTTCCGGGCCGATGGTGGGGTAAGACGCTTTTTGTATAAGGGTGATTAAAGTGTATTTTGAGTATCTGTCGGTTCCATTGGCACCTTTAGGTGTCACCAACAGTCAATCAGCTTTTTGACAGCTAAGATGTAATCCAACCATTAACCCATCGGGTTTTGTGATTGGCTGTGAGTGAAATCCAATGGCTTTTTTTGTGTCGAGTATGGTTTTTATTTGTTGTATCCGGTTGTCGGTGATCGCACTGGAAACCAAAGCTTCTAACCGCTCAATAAAAAAACTTAGCTCAGTACGAATTTCATCAACTTTTTCGGAAACCAGTGTTGGTGTATGTGCTTCCCGGTGCTGGTAGATATAGGCTAAATTTTGTAGCGCTACATCCAGGATTTCTGATTTGACTTCTGATTCTCGCAAGCGAATAAAGCAACCTTGCAGTGCTTTTACCATGGCCTGTCGTTCCGGGGTTTGCAGGGTGACCTGATGGGAGTTGGGAATAAATTGATCACCATTGGTTTGGATACCAATCAGTTTTTGCAGGTGCTCAGTGACGGCGGCTTCTTCGAGTAGATAGCGGGCATCTTTGATCTCTCGAACGGTATTGGCATAAACCACACTGTCATCGCTGTGGCAAACCCAGTTAATAATGCCACCGGGTTTTAATACCCGTATGGCTTCGGCAACCATCTTTTCCAGGTTGGCATACTCGGCGCCATACTGACTGACCACTGCATCGAACATGTCATTGGCAAACGGCAGGTTTTCGATATCGACTCTGGGTAGAAATGTCAGCGTCAGATTGCTGAGCCCGTTCCGGTCAAGATGTGACCAGGGGTCGATGCTGGCCAGATCAACGCCATATAAATCCAGATGTTTATCTTGAGCCTGGGCGGTATTCACTGCAAAATGCAACACAGCGCCATTGCCAGTTGCCAAATCCAGTACACGACTGCCAGCAGGTAATTGGGAGAAAAAGCGTTGCCAGTGTTGTCCGATAACTTCGTTATAGTTGCCATCGGCAGCTTCCATGCAGGCAGCAACACGATTGCCAGCCCAATAGCTGGACCATTTGTCATTGGTATCGGAGCTGTAGGCTGCAGGTTTATGAATGGGTTCGGTTGACATATTCAGGTTCGCTTTTGAACTTAGGGCAATCCACTTAATGGGCAAAAATGGTCTGTAAGCGCGTAGAATAGACCAATCTGTGATCGGCATGTAGTAAATGCCGCATGTAATTTTACGATAGCACCAAAATTTTGAGGAGAATAGCAATGCGCATTGGTGTGCCGAAAGAAATTAAAAATCATGAGTACCGTGTTGGTTTAATACCTGCAGCGGTACTGGAGCTGACGACTCGTGGACATGAGGTTTATATTGAAACCACTGCCGGTGACGGTATCAGTATCACTGATCAGGATTTTGTAAACGCCGGTGCCGAGATCGTGAGCACTGCCGAAGAAGTCTTCGACAGAGCCGATATGATTGTAAAAGTCAAAGAGCCACAGGCTGTCGAGCGTGCAATGCTGAAAGAACATCACTTGTTGTTCACCTATCTGCATTTGGCACCTGATGTGCCACAGACCAAAGACTTGGTGGAATCGGGTGCGACCTGTATTGCTTATGAAACCGTTACCGATGACTCTGGCAGATTGCCATTGCTGGCACCAATGTCAGAAGTGGCTGGACGTTTATCCATTCAGGCCGGTGCGCATTGTCTGGAAAAAGCATCAGGTGGCTGTGGTATGTTGCTGGGCGGGGTGCCCGGTGTGGCGCCTGCAAAAATTGCAGTGATTGGTGGTGGTGTGGTTGGCTATAACGCAACGCGCATGGCAGTTGGTCTTGGCGCCCGTGTTGTGGTTCTGGACCGAAACCTGGATGTTTTAAGGCACCTGGATGCCTTGTTTGGCAGCCAAATTGAAACAGCCCACTCCAATACCGATTCACTGGCACAGCATATACCGAATGCCGACTTGGTTATTGGTGGTGTGTTGATTCCTGGTGCGGCCGCGCCAAAACTGGTGACGCGTGAGCATCTACGCAATATGCGACCAGGTTCGGTGGTAGTGGATGTGGCCATTGATCAGGGTGGCTGCTTTGAAACCGCACGTGCGACAACGCATGCTGACCCAACTTATATTGAAGAAAACATTGTGCATTATTGTGTCGCCAACATGCCTGGGGCAGTTGCACGCACATCAACATTTGCACTTAATCATGCAACTTTGCCATTTACTATCAAACTGGCAGATAAAGGTCGTCAGGCATTAATCGATGATCCACATCTTATGAACGGCTTGAATGTGCATCGTGGGATGGTGACTTATGAGGAGGTTGCTGAAAACCTGGGTTATGACTATGTCGCTCCAGAAAAGGCACTGGCGACAGGTTAACAGGTGGCAGGCAGGTCTTCAGTGTTGATAAGCCAGTTAAACTGATTGACCCCATTGACTGCAAGCTATCACTTTCCCGCTGAGTGGGAGACGCATTGTCGTAGCTGGATGGCATGGCCACGAGCCGAAACCTGGGGTGATGGTTGGCAAGCTGCTGAGACTGCTTATGCAGCTGTGGCCAATACCATTAGTGAATATGAGCCGGTTGTCATGCTGTGTGATACGAGCTCTCAATCGCGGGTTAAAAAACAACTTTCCAGTCAAATTGAGTGTTGGGTGTTTGCTTATGACGATGCTTGGCTGCGCGATAGCGGTCCGGTTTTTATCCGTGACAGTTCAGACCGGTTGTGTATAACTGGGTGGAATTTCAATGGCTGGGGTGATCAGTTCCGGCCATGGGATCTGGATCAGACGTTAGCGTCAAGAATTGCGCAAGAATTGCGGATCGAATACATCAAAGCACACATTGTTGCTGAGGGTGGTGCATTGCATGTTGATGGCCAAGGTTGTTTGTTGACCACTGAACAATGTCTGCTTAACCACAGACGCAACCCAAATCTTAAGAAAGCTGACATAGAAACTGAGCTGCAGCGTTTGACGGGTGCAGAAAAGGTGATTTGGTTACGTGCAGGACTGGAAGATGACCATACCGATGGACATGTCGATGAGTTGGCTTGTTTTGCGCGTCCAGGGACAATCTTACTCAGTAGTTGCGATGATGAGGCTGATCCCAATTATGCAGTAGTCACGTCAGCACGTAAGCGGCTACAAAGCAGTGATGCGGGGTACGAAATTATTGACCTGCCGCAACCGGATGCCAGATATATGCCGGATGGAGTGCGTCTGACACTTTCCTATATCAATTTTTATCTGGCCAATCAGGTACTGATCATGCCTGGCTTTGATCAGGCGCATCATGACTCCAATGCCAAAGCCATATTGACAGAACAGTTCCCGCAACGTGATATTCATCAAATACCGGCGCTGCCAATTGCAGTTGGTGGCGGCGGTATTCACTGTATTACTCAGCAGCAACCCATTGGCTTAAACCCGGAAAAAGAGCAGGGACTATGAACGAGGTATGTGTAGCGGCAGTGCAAATGGCATGCAGTGATAATATGCAGCAGAACATCGCACAAGCCGTGCAATGGATCCGAGAGGCTGCGGCGCAGGGGGCGCAAATTATTTTGTTGCCTGAATTATTTGCCGGGCCGTATTTTTGTAAAACGCAAAACCCTGATTATTTCAGCTTGGCCGCCCCACGCGAAAACCATCCAGTATTGCAACAAATGCAGGCTCTTGCAGCAGAGTTACAGGTGGTATTACCCATCAGTTTTTTTGAACGCGCAGGGCAGGCTTATTTCAATTCGCTGGTGATGATTGATGCCGATGGCAGTCAATTGGGGTGTTACCGAAAAGCGCATATTCCCGATGGCCCGGGTTATCAGGAAAAGTTTTATTTTACCCCTGGCGATACGGGCTTTCAGGTATGGCAGACCCGTTATGCGAAAGTCGGTGCGGCAATTTGTTGGGATCAATGGTTTCCAGAGGCGGCCCGGGTGATGTGCCTGCAGGGAGCCGAGTTATTATTTTATCCCACAGCCATTGGTTCTGAGCCAGAAGAACCCGATATAGACTCCAAGGCTCACTGGCAAACGGTGATGCAAGGGCATGCAGGCGCCAATATGACACCGGTAATTGCTGCCAATCGTATTGGTAAGGAAGTTGATACCGATATCGAGGTCAATTTTTATGGTAGCTCATTTATTGCTGGCTGGAATGGCCAGTTAGAAGCTGAAATGCCACGTGACCAGCAGGGCATTATTTGCTGTGGTTTTGACTTACAGCAACTATCCGAACTGCGTGCTGGCTGGGGGCTGTTTCGCGACCGGCGGCCTGGACTTTACAATAAATTGATCACTTATTGAGTATAAATTGATAATCTTACCAGTTAGAGGTTTTGCTGCTTGCTAATTGCATGCTGCAAACGAAATATTTCGCGACTTTTCAGAGGTTACTGAACTATGGCTTTCAAATGGCTCCGCGGCCTGTTTTCCAACGATCTATCAATTGATCTTGGCACCGCCAATACCCTTATTTTTGTACGTGGCGAAGGGATCGTCCTGGATGAACCTTCGGTGGTGGCCGTGCGCATGGATCGTGGGCCAGGTGGCCCGCAGGTGGTCGCAGCCGTCGGCGTGGAGGCCAAACAGATGTTGGGTCGTACTCCCGGCAATATTCGCACGGTGCGGCCTTTGAAGGATGGTGTGATTGCCGATTTCACCATGACCGAGGCAATGCTCCAGCATTTCATCAAAAAGGCACATAGCAGCCGCATGTTACGTCCCAGTCCACGGGTGTTGGTCTGCGTACCATGCAGCTCTACCCAGGTTGAGCGTCGTGCCATTAAAGAGTCTGCCGAAGGTGCCGGTGCGCGTGATGTGTTTTTAATTGAAGAGCCTATGGCCGCTGCAATAGGGGCGGGCATTCCCATTCATGAAGCACGTGGGTCAATGGTGCTGGATGTCGGTGGTGGTACCTCAGAAGTAGCGGTGCTGTCTTTGAATGGCATTGTGTATTCCAATTCGGTGCGTTTGGGTGGCGATCACTTTGATGAGTCGATTATCAATTACGTGCGCCGCACTTATGGCACGCTGATTGGGGAAAGTACCGCCGAGCGTATCAAAATTGAAATTGGCTGTGCATTTGAAGATCGTGAAGTGCGAGAGCTCGAAATCTCCGGTCGTAATCTGGCTGAGGGGGTACCACGTATGGTTACTTTAAACTCAAACGAGGTGTTGGAAGCCCTGAGCGAAGCACTGACGGGCATTACCGATGCTGTCAAAACCGCGTTGGAACAGACGCCGCCGGAATTGTGTGCTGATGTTGCAGAGACAGGTATTGTGTTGACCGGTGGCGGTGCATTGTTGCGTGGTATGGATCGCTTACTAATGCAGGAGACCGGCTTGCCTGTGATTATTGCAGATGACCCATTGACCTGTGTGGCGCGTGGTGGTGGTAAAGCCCTGGAAATGATGGATGAACATCGCGGCGAATTTTTCTCCCAGGCGTAATGTGTTGGGTAAGGGCTTTTAGCAAGGAATGCTCAATAAGTACCAGGCCGGTTAACATGCAAGGCAGAGTGCAGGGTGGCGTGTCGCAAAACGCGTTATCCTGAGCGGCGATGAATACCACTCAACAACCCCGTGACCATGGAATCTACACCACGCGCTTGCTGGTGTTGGGTTTGTTGGCGATTTTTTTGATGTCAATGGACCACCGGGGGCAGTATCTGCAATCGCTACGCAAGCATGTAGCACACTTGGCGATTCCTCTATATCGCGCGCTGGACTGGCCACAGCGATTACTAAGCAGTGGCCTGGATTATCTGCATGATCAGAACGAGCTAAATTCGCGCATCCAGTACCTGGAAGCCGAACAAGCGCGTTTACAGGGTGAGATGTTAAGAATGTCTACTGTGATGCAGGAAAATCAGGAGCTGCGTGAGCTGCTGGACGGTGTTCAGGTGACCAACGCCGAATTGATACTGGCAGACCTTGTTAGTGTATCAATGGATCCTTTTTCACACCGGGTAGTGATTAATCGTGGTTCGTCTGCGGGGGTGGATATAGGGATGGCAGTGGTTGATCAAACTGGCCTGCTGGGTCAGATTACAGAGTCTACTTTAATGGGGGCAACGGTGACTTTAATCACCGATGCCAACCATGCTCTACCAGTGCGCAATTTGCGCAATGGAGTGCGGACCATTGCCTATGGCACGGGCGATTTACACCTTCTGGCAATCACTGATTTGCCCCGTAACACTGACCTTGTTGTTGGAGACCTGCTGGTGACCTCTGGCTTGGGCGCTCGTTTCCCGGCAGGTTTGCCGGTGGCGGAAGTCATTTCGATTGAAGTACAGGATGTCGACCGGTTTGCGCAAGTTCGAGTCAGGCCGCTGGCAGCAATGGACCAGGCCCGCCAAGTATTGATTGTGCGTTAGTTTGATGTTTTTCAGTCAAGAAAAAAACATCATGCGCATCAGCATGCTGGTGGCTGTGTTAATCACTCTGCTGCCATTTCCAGCAGCCTTGGTTAAGCCTTACTGGGTAGCACTGGTGTTGATTTACTGGATACTGGAATCTGAGTACTTCAGGCGTTTAGAGCTGGTATTTGTGCTGGGGTTGATATTGGATTTTCTAACCGGAACGCTGCTCGGTCAGCACGCATTAAGTTTATTAATCATCGCTTATCTATTGTTGCAGTTTCGACAGCGCATCCGCTTTTTCCCGCCATGGCAAATGACTTTGATGACTTTTGTGCTACTGGTTAACGATCGGATTTTACAGCTATGGGTGTTATGGCTGGCTGGGCAAATCCCAACCTGGGAATACTGGTTATCCCCCTTGTTTGGGGCAGCTATATGGCCATGGTTATTTTTATTGCTGGATAGATTGCGCAGCAGCCAAAGGCAACGCCAGAATTGAACATGCCGCGTGTGTTGTTTGTCCAGTATTTAATGCAGCCTTTAACAACAGGCTGTTTAAAGTCAGATTGACAAAATCAATATGGGTAAGAAGAAAAAACACTATCCCAATACAGTAAACCTGGCCGGACTGGCGCCTGATAGGAAGCCAGTAGAACGAGGTGTGATGTCGAACCAGGTCGAGTTGCGTAGCTTGGTGAACGGGCGGTTGCTGGTAGCCGGTTTGATTGCCGCGGTGCTGCTGTTGGGTGTGTTAAGCCGTTATTGGTATCTGCAGGTCTGGCAGTACGATAAGTTCGCGGCACGATCCGATAATAACCGTATCCGCTTGCGTGCTTTGCCGCCTACTCGTGGTCTAATTTTTGATCGCAATGGCATTATTGTTGCTGACAATCGACCTGCTTATCGGTTGGAAATTGTGCGTGAGCGCTTGGCTGATGACTTGGACAGCGTCCTAAACCAGTTGGCTGGCAGTATCGATTTATCGGGCAATACTCTAGAAGTTTTCGAACGTCGTTTAAAAGATGAACACCGTGCTTTTGAACCGGTTGTTTTGCGTTACAACCTTACCGAACAGGAAGTTGCACGTATTGCCGTGGATCGGCATGCGTTGCCAGGTGTAGAGGTCACCCCTTATTTGACTCGTTATTATCCATTCACGACCTTATTGGCACATGTGGTCGGGTATGTTGGGCGAATCGATGAGAGTGATTTGCAGCAACTACCGGAAGAAAACTATCGAGCGACAACGCACATCGGAAAATCTGGACTGGAACGCTTTTATGAAAATCGCCTGCATGGCACCAGTGGTTATGAAAAAGTGGAAACCAATGTGGTTGGCAGGTTGGTGGATGTATTGGAGAGCCAACCCCCCGTTGCTGGCGAAAACCTGAACCTGACTATTGATGTACAACTGCAGCGGCACGCCACTTTGGCATTGGGGCAGGTCCCAGGGGCTGTGCTGGCCATGGTTCCTCAAACTGGAGAAATTCTGGCCATGGTCAGTAACCCTTCCTTTGATCCGAATGCTTTCATCAATGGCATTAGTCAGAATGACTACAACCAACTGTTGAGCTCGCCACAGGCACCATTTTTGAATCGAGTGCTGCAAGGCGAATATGTCCCTGGTTCAACGCTTAAGCCGTTTGTTGCACTGGTGGCTTTAAATAACAGGCTGGTAGATGCTGAAAAGCAGTTTTTTTCGAGTGGAGAATTTTTTTTAGAAGGTAGTACCCGTGGCTACCGTGATGCGCGTCGTGGTGGTTATGGTTGGGTCAGTCTGCAGCAAGGGCTGGAACAATCAGTCAATACCGTGTTTTATCAGTTGGCGCTGGAGCTGGGTATTGATCGTATGCATCAAGGCTTGGGCGCATTTGGTTTTGGCCGCGCAACCGGGATTGATTTGCAGGGTGAACGCACTGGTGTTTTGCCATCGCGCCAGTGGAAACAAGCACGGTTTAATGAGCCGTGGTACCCAGGTGAAACGGTTATTGCAGGTATTGGTCAGGGCTACAATGTGGTCACGCCGTTACAGTTAACGGTTGCTACTGCAATATTGGCTACCAAAGGGCAGATGATGACGCCACATCTATGGCAGGGTGCGCCGAGGACATCGTCACCGCCATTGAATTTTCCCGAACAGCATTGGCAATTGGTATTGCAGGGTATGCGCGACGTGATTCATGGCGATCGTGGAACAGCCACAGCCATTGCCAATGAAAACTATGAGATGGCGGGCAAAACAGGGACTGCCCAGGTATTCAGTCGTAAAGAGGGAGAGGATTCCATCGATGCTTCTGAGCTGGCCATCGAGTTACATAATCATGCACTGTTTATTGCCTTTGCTCCATTAGAAGCTCCTGAGATTGTCGTTGTGAGTGTAGTAGAACATGGTGGCTCTGGGTCACGTGCAGCTGCGCCTGTGGCTGCAACAGTTATCGGTGACTGGCTGCAGAGAAACCCGGCCCGGGTTGTTATTCAAGCCGATGACCAGGCTGCCAATATACCCTCAGGGCCGGCCACTTCAGAGACAGTTGCTCAAGGACACAGTCAATGATGATGTCTCGTTGGTTATCCGGGGTGGGTTTGCTAACACGCCAGCTACGCCTGGATGCCTGGTTATTATTAGGCATCGTGCTATTGATGGTTATTGGTTTGATCACCATTTACAGCGCGGGCGAAATGCAACAAGCCTTGGTATATCGTCAGGCGGTTCGTTATGGTTTGGCATTGTTGTTGATTTTGGTCATCAGCCAGGTACCACCAGCGATGTATCGTCTATGGACGCCATGGTTGTATCTGGCGGGTATTGTTTTATTGGTGCTGGTGCTGATACTGGGCGAAGGGCGTGGTGTAAAGCGCTGGTTGGATTTTGGTGTAATCCGCTTTCAACCATCAGAGATCATGAAGCTGGCGATACCGATGATGCTGGCATGGTGTCTGCACGGACGTAGTTTGCCGTTGCGACCGGGTATGTTGATCGTGTTATTGGTGATAACTTTTGTGCCTGTCGCCCTGATTGCACTGGAACCTGATTTAGGAACGGCTATTTTGGTCCTGTCCAGTGGCGTATTTGTGATTTTTCTTAGTGGCCTTAACTGGAAAGTGATTGGTCTGGCAGTGCTGGTGGCTGCTGCCAGTGTGCCATTGGTGTGGCAGTTGCTGCACGAATATCAACGTAACCGTATCCGTACTTTTCTTGATCCGGAAAGCGACCCGCTGGGCAATGGCTGGAATGTAATACAGGCAATGACAGCGGTGGGTTCCGGCGGCTTTAGTGGCAAAGGCTGGCTGGAAGGCACACAGTCGCACCTTGAGTTTTTACCAGAGCCATATACCGACTTTGTGCTTGCAGTATTTGCCGAAGAGTTTGGCTGGGTTGGTGTAATGGCATTGTTTGCAATTTATGCTGGCATTATCATGCGCGGCTTGTATATCGCCAGCCAGGCGCGTGACACTTATGCACGATTATTGTCCGGCAGTTTAATATTGACCTTTTTCGTGTATTTGGTGGTCAATAGTGCGATGGTTTCAGGGCTGCTGCCAGTGGTCGGCGTGCCGTTGCCAATGATAAGCTACGGTGGTACTTCAGCAGTGACTTTGGCCGCAGGGTTTGGCATTTTGCTGTCCATCTATGCGCATAGAAAAGTGTGGTAAACATCACACAAATCCGACATTGCTCAGGCATGCTGCCCGTCGGTAGACAATTTTTTTGCGGTCAAGAGCCGCGTGGGATAATGGGTTGATTATGAAAAAGACAATTTTCCAGGTCGGTTTGACGATTGCTTTGCTAGCCGGAACTGCCGCTCAGGCCGTGGCAGTGGAGCACCCATCGGAGTCACACCCCGGCAGTGAAGCGTTTATTGCCAAAATGGCTGAAGAGCATGGTCTGGATGCTGATGCTTTACGCGCATTGCTTGACGATGGTGATTATAAGCAAAGCATTATCGATGCGATAACGCGCCCAGCAGAAGGAAAGCCGTGGCATGAGTACCGGCAGATTTTTCTAACCAGTCGCCGCATTGGTGAAGGGCGTGATTTCTGGCGTAAACACCCTGATTTGATTCAGCAAATCTCTAATCAATATGCGATCCCTCCTGAGGTCATTCTGGCCATTGCTGGAGTGGAAACCAGCTATGGTCGAATCACCGGTAATTATCGGGTATTGGATGCATTGGTTACTCTGGGCTTTTATTATGAAAAACGGGGGGCTTTTTTTCGCGGCGAACTCGGTGAATTGGTGCGTTTGGCCAAAGAAGAAAACATTGCGCTTAATGAGGTGACTGGCTCCTATGCAGGAGCGATGGGGCTGGGGCAGTTTATCCCTTCCAGTTACCGTGCCTACGCTGTAGATTTTGATGCTGATGGTCAACGTGATCTATGGGGGTCTCTGGATGATGCGTTAGCCAGCGTGGCCAATTATTTACACGTACATCACTGGGAACCGGGTGCCGCTATTGCTGTGCCAGCATCTGTGAGTGGTGATATTAGTTCTTTATTGGATGGAAACCTTAAGCCGACCCACACCATTGCTGAGTTACGTGCTGCAGGCGTAACAACTGAACAACCTCTGGCTGATGATTTAAAGGCCAGCGTGATTAAACTGGATGGTGTTGATGGCACAGAATATTGGCTGGGGCTGCAGAATTTTTATGTGATTACCCGTTATAACCGCAGTCCTCTGTACGCAATGGCTGTCACGCAGTTAAGCCAGGCCCTGCGTGCCGCCTATTTGCGGGATTGATTAAAACCGTTGTTTTGGTGTTTTTTATGACGAAACAAAACGCTTTGTTATCCACACCAATGTATCCATTTAATAGGATGCGGCTTAAAGGGTGTGTGGGTATTTTGCTGATATTGATAGCGGCTGGTTGCGCAGCACCGAAAAAAGACAACGGACGCTATACCGAAGCCAACGATGGTTTGCCATTAGAGCGGCCGTCCACATCTGCTGCTGAACCAACGCCAAGGTCGGAACCATTGAGCCGCTACGGTAATCATTCACCATATACCGTTAACGGCAAAAGTTATCGGGTGCTTGAATCCAGTCAGGGCTATCGCGCACGTGGGGTCGCTTCATGGTATGGGCGTAAATTTCATGGGCATAAAACCTCCAGTGGTGAGGTTTATGACATGTTTCAATTTTCTGCGGCACACCGTGAATTGCCATTGCCCAGCTTTGTTGAGGTGACCAACCTGAACAACGGTCGTTCGGTAGTGGTGAGGGTTAATGACCGCGGCCCATTTCATGGCGATCGTTTGATCGATCTGTCTTTTGCAGCGGCTGAAAAGCTGGACATGGTCACCAGTGGCACTGCACCGGTTGAGGTGCGAGTGATTGGGCCATTGGCGGCTGGCAAAGCCACTGGCAAGGTATGGTTACAGGTGGGCGCTTATAGTGATCGGGCAACTGCTGATAATGTACAGCGGCGTTTACGTGCCAACGGCCTTGGGCCAGTGACGATAACGCGAATTCGCAGTAACAACCGTTTGTTATGGCGAGTTCGGGTCGGGCCCTATGCAGAAGAGTCCAGCATTCGACAGGCCGATAGAACGATTCAGCAATTGGGTTTGGGGCAATCAGTACGAGTAGGAGAATCAGGTTGATGATAAGCCGTGCCGCAACCGCACACAGTCATAGAAGCATTGATCAATTGCTAGCAGCAATGATGCCAATGGTATTGAGTGTGGTGTTGTTGATGATGTCACTGAATAGTTTGGCGCAGACCGCTCCACAGACACCACGGATTACGCCTCCTACACCAACAGAGCCTGCTGTTGTGGTTAAACCGCAAGCGCCTCAGATCAGTGCACGCAGCCATATATTGATCGATTTTAACAGCGGTACGGTATTGTCTGAGCACAATGCGAGCCAGCGACTGGATCCAGCCAGTATCACTAAAATCATGACCTCATATGTGGTGTTTCAGGAATTGTATGCCGGTGGCTTAAGTCTGGATGAGATGGCCACCATTAGCGAAAAAGCCTGGCGCATGGAAGGATCCAAGATGTTTATCGAGGTCGGTAAGCAGGTTTCGATTGAAGATCTGATTCGCGGTCTGGTGGTGCAATCAGGCAATGATGCCAGTGTCGCACTAGCAGAACATATTGCAGGTACCGAAAGTGCTTTTGCCGGCTTGATGAATCAATATGCCGAACGGCTTGGTATGCATGATAGCCACTATGTTAATGCGACCGGTTTAACCGACGCGGATCATTACACCACTGCTGCTGATATAGCACTATTGTCACAAGCATTGATCCGGGATTTTCCGGAACAATATGCTTATTACGCGGAACGTGAATTTACCTTCAATGATATTCCACAAAGCAATCGTAACTTGCTGTTGTTTCGTGATGACCGGGTGGATGGTATTAAAACTGGCCATACCGATGCAGCAGGGTATTGTTTGGCTGCGTCATCTGAAGAAAATGGCATGCGACTGATTAGCGTGGTGATGGGCACTGACAGTGAAGCTGAGCGTGCTGAACAAACCCAGGCATTGCTCAATTATGGTCACCGCTTTTATGAAACCGTCCAGCTGTATCAACAAGGTGAACAACCAGGTCGGATGAGAGTGTGGCGCGGAGCTGAAGCCCAGGTGGGTTTGCAAATACCCAATGATGTTTATTTGACGATTCCGCGAGGCCGCTATGGTGACCTGGCAGCGAGAATGGATTTGCTGGAACCGTTGGAAGCACCAGTACAAACCGGACAGGTGTTGGGTGCTATTGTGGTTAGCCTGGATAACGAAGTGCTATTGCAACAACCTTTGACGGCTGTCGAAAATGTTGAGCAAGGCAATTTTCTTAAACGCTGGTGGCATGGGATACGATTGCGTTTTGCCGGTGATGATGACGATGAGAATAACGACTAGCATGGTAACAACCGGTATTGTTTTTGCATTTGGCACTATTGGAAGACAGTGATGACAGAAGCCAGCGAAGAATTATTCGATTTCCCGTGCCGTTTTCCGGTGAAAGCCATGGGCGCAAATGCTCCGGACTTTGCCCAACATGTGGAAACATTAATCAGTCAGCATGTTGTTTCGGATGATGAAATTGACATTCAGTTATCCGCCAGCAAGGCACAGCGGTATTTGTCGGTAACGGTCACTATAACAGCGACTTCGCGTGCGCAGCTAGATGCCATTTATCTGACATTAACAAATGATCAACGCGTGCTAATGGCGCTGTAAACCAGTTTATGAACAACCCATCGGTGCACATCAGCGGGCAAGTATCTGAATCAGTTTCTGTTAATCAACGCCTGATTATTCGTGATTTGGGCATGCAAGATTACAAGCCTGTGTGGCGAGCCATGCAAAAGTTCACCGATCAGCGTTCGGATGATACCGTCGATGAATTATGGGTGCTGCAACATCCGCCTATTTTTACTCAGGGTCAGGCAGGTAAGGCTGAACATATATTGATGCCGGGTGATATTCCGATATTGCCGGTTGATCGTGGCGGTCAGGTGACATATCACGGACCAGGTCAAATTGTGGCCTATCCTTTGTTGGATATAGGTCGCCGGGACCTGGGGGTGAGGCCATTGGTGTGCCAGCTTGAGCAGGCGGTGATCAATACGCTGGCATTGCTGGGTATTGAGGCACGTCGTCGCGAAGGAATGCCCGGTGTTTATGTGGGCGATGACAAAATTGCATCATTGGGTTTACGGGTGCGCAAGGCAAAAACCTTTCATGGGCTGGCATTTAATGTGGCCATGGACCTCGAACCTTTCTCCCGAATTAACCCTTGCGGTTTCTCCGGTTTACAAGTGATTGATATTCAGGCTTTGCAACCGGCAGTGCAATTGCAGCAAGTACAACAGGTTTTGATTGAGCAAATGCTTGCATTACTGGGTTACACTGACCATGTAATGACCCAGAACCGACCAATCGATATGGTTGGGTAACCGGCCAATCCATTTTCTGAGTAATGTAATGAGCGAGCGTAACCACAGTATCCCTATTCAACTGGATTCAGATCAGACGGGCAATGATCCTGTCAGTAAGCAATTGGGCGCAGCAAAAATGGCACGCAATACTGCCACATTTGAAAAACCCGTCAATCAGTTGCGCAAGCCGCCCTGGATTCGGGTGCGATTGCCCAGCGGCAATGCCGTCGAACAGCTTAAAACCCGTTTGCGCAGCAGCAGTTTGGTCACAGTCTGTGAAGAAGCATCGTGTCCGAATATCCATGAATGTTTCAGTAAAGGCACAGCGACCTTTATGATTCTGGGCGATATCTGCACCCGCCGCTGTTCATTTTGCGATGTGGCTCATGGTCGACCCAAACCGCCCGATCCAATGGAGCCGATGAACCTGGCCAAAGCCATTCGCGATATGCGTCTGAGTTATGTGGTGATCACTTCAGTGGATCGCGATGACCTGCGAGACGGTGGTGCTGGGCATTTTGTGGCCTGCATGCAGGCCACACGTGAGTTAACCCCGGATATCAAATTGGAAATTCTGGTACCGGACTTTCGTGGCAAAGGCCGTATGGAGCGGGCATTGGAAGTGTTGGCCACTCATCCCCCGGATGTCTTCAACCATAACCTGGAAACGGTCGAACCACTGTACAAGAATGTAAGGCCGGGAGCAGACTATCAATGGTCTTTGACCTTGCTGAAACGCTTTAAACAACAGCATCCAGATGTGCCGACCAAATCTGGCATTATGCTGGGGCTGGGCGAAACCATGGAGCAGGTGATAGAAGCGATGCAGGACTTACGTAATCACGATGTGGATATGATTACCATAGGACAATACCTGCAACCCACGGCTCATCACCATCCTGTCATGCGCTATTGGACACCGGATGAGTTTGCGCAATTACAGAGTATTGGTGAGAAGATGGGTTTTAAACATGTGGCCAGCGGTGCGTTGGTGCGATCTTCTTACCACGCTGATCAGCAGGCACATGCTGCACAGGTTGCCTGATACGGATGAGTTGATTGTGACCGTTTATGAGGTTTCAGGTGTTTATGGGCTTGCTGACAGTGCTTATCGGTTGCTAAGGCAAGATAAAATTGTTCAGATGACGCAACTGACCTGCTAGATTAGTGGTCAGAAGCAGGTATCAACTATTGGTATTACCAGATTATTGCTTGTTATTAAGGAATTTTTATGAAGCACGAGACAACACACTCAGACACCGCTCAATCAACTCAGCAAGAAAAAGGCTGGTTGGCGAGTGCATGGTCTGCGAGGCGCGTGTTCGGCATCAGCCTGTTAACGGCCAGCTTGTTATTGATCACCAGCTATGGATATTCTGGTGTCAGTGACAGCAATGCATCGGCGACAGCCAATGATTTGCTGAAACCGAAAAAAGTGCATACTGCAGTCAGCGCACTAACTCGTCGGCATCTGGGTCGTTATCACTATCAACCACGTGCGATTGATGATGAATTATCGCAGCAAATGTTCAATGATTATCTGGAAAGCCTGGACCCTTCCAAAGCGTATTTTCTGGCATCGGATATTGAATACTTCCGCAGCAATGAATTAAAGCTGGACGATTTTTTGCGGCGTGATGATGCGCGTCCCGCATTTGATATTTTCAATGTTTACCGACAGCGTGTTGGTGAACGCATGGCGCATGTGCAGCAAGTACTTAAAGGCGAGTTTGACTTTGGTATCGAGGAAACCCTAACCATTGATCGCGAAGATGTCGACTGGGCTGTCAACGAGCATGAGCTGAATGATTACTGGCGTAAGCGTGTTAAAAATGATTGGTTGCGTTTAAAGCTGACAGATAAGCAGCCTGATGATATTCGTGACACGCTGGTGACCCGCTACGAAGAGTTGCAGCGCCGTATTGCCGAACTGGATAGCAACGACATCTTCCAGTTGTATTTGAATGCTTATTTGTCTGCGGTAGAACCGCACACCTCGTATTTATCGCCGCGTTCCTCTGATAATTTTGAAATTGCCATGAGCCTGTCATTTGAAGGCATTGGTGCATTGTTATCGACTGAGGGCGAGTACACCATTATTCGCAGTATTGTGCCGGGTGGTCCTGCCGATAAGGATAATCGCCTAAAACCGGGTGATCGCATTATTGGTGTGGGTCAGGGTGATGAAGAAATTGTTGATGTCATTGGTTGGCGTGTGGATGATGTTGTTGACTTAATCCGCGGCCCCAAAGACAGTGTTGTGGTACTTGATACTTTGCCTGAAGATGTTGGTTTACAGGGACCGAATGTGGCGATAGACCTGGTCCGCAACGAAATTCAGCTGGAAGAGCAGGCTGCTCGCGCAGAAGTGATCGAGGTGCCTGATTTTGATGCCGAAGGCAACGAAAGCAAAGTGCGTATCGGTATGATTGATGTACCCACTTTCTATTTTGACTTTGAGGCCTACGTCAGCAATAAACCCAATTACCGCAGCAGTACCCGTGATGTGCGCAAACTGATCAATCGTTTGAAGAAAGAAGACATTTCCGGGCTGGTGATTGACTTACGTAACAATGGTGGTGGCTCACTGTTGGAGGCCACCACCATGAGTGGTTTGTTTATTGATCAAGGGCCGGTCGTGCAGGTTCGTGACAGTCAAAAGCGTGTTGACTTGCAGGAAGACAATGAACCGGGCATGGCCTGGGACGGCCCGTTGGTCGTTCTGGTTAACCGTTACAGCGCCTCAGCGTCGGAAATTTTTGCAGCAGCAATGCAAGATTATGGCCGTGCACTGGTGGTTGGCGAACCTACGTTCGGCAAAGGCACTGTACAGAATCTTTTTGATCTGGATAATCGCAACCCAGACAAAGATGCCCGTCGAGGTCAGCTGAAGCTGACCATGGCGCAATTTTTCCGGATTGATGGTGGCTCTACTCAAAACCGTGGAGTGATTCCTGATATTCGTCTGCCTTCTGCCGGCGAGCCACAGGATTTTGGTGAAAGCTCACTGGATAACGCTTTGCCTTGGACGCGTATTGAGCCTGCTGAATATCAGGCACAAACCCAATTACAGGGACTGTTGGGGCAAGTGTTGAGCAATGCTGAAACCCGGATGCAAAATGATCCGGAGTTTACTTATCTGCATGATGATATCGCTGAATACGAGCGCAATATTGAACGCAAAACGGTATCGTTGCTGGAGTCTACCCGGCGCAGTGAAATGGACGCCGCTGAAGCGCGTCGCGTATCCCGTCGTGAAGCGCGTGAGCAATTAACATCAGCGGTCGTGCGCACACCATTGGATCCACCAGCCGAACCGTTGGAGATCGCTGAAAGTGAAGATGAAGCCGCTGAAGAGGATCAAGATGTGGATGAGCCGGATATTTATCTGGAAGAGTCTTCTCGGGTATTGGCGGATTTGATCTTATTGCAAAGTGAAAATCGTTTATT
The DNA here is from genome assembly GCA_965230265.1 of Wenzhouxiangellaceae bacterium. Classification (GTDB taxonomy): domain Bacteria; phylum Pseudomonadota; class Gammaproteobacteria; order Xanthomonadales; family Wenzhouxiangellaceae; genus JAJFKX01. The sequence continues at coordinate 410,341 of OZ245999.1, forward strand.
GGCCAGCGCGCCTCAAGCTGTGGTCAGCAACCCAGCGGTGACAGCGGTTGTCACGCCTGAGAATAACAGTTTGGCTGAGGAGCACCCGGAAGGCTGAATACGTCAATAGATAAACCCAGCAGGCAGTCTGAAAGTACCCCTGGGCCAGAGAACCCTGCCAACACGAATACCAACCCGGACAGTCAGTGTATTGTCCGGGTTGCTGTTTTTTGTCCGTTAAGACGATTATTTGATTACCGAATAAACCACTCTGATATTGAGCCTGGCGCATTGGTCAGCGTACCATTTGGGCATCGCCGAGCATTAGGGATAGTGGTTGAGAAACCAGTTCATGCTGCGGTAGATAAACTCAAATCAATTCATCGCATCATCGACCCACAGCGTATTGACGCTCATCAATTAACGCTGTTGCATTGGTGCTGGCGTTATTATCAGCATGCACCGGGAGAGGTACTGGCGGCAGCCATTCCAAGTGTGCTGCGCACCAGCAAACCTTATCAATTACAGCCATTGATCGAGTATTACCTGACGGCAAGTGGCACACAGCAGACATCCGATGCATTCGGCCGTGCGCATAGCCAGCTTAAGCTTTGGAAAGCACTTAAGGAAAAGCCTCAAACCAGCGGGCAGCTGCGGGCTTTGTTACCCAGCTGGACTGCGGTTTACCAGCGTTTGCGAGATAAGGGCTGGGCTGATCAACGACCAATACAGAGTGCCACCGATAGTATCAGTCAAGCGCAACCTGTGACACTCAGCAAGCAGCAGGCTAAGATCAGTGAACAATTTAGCCACCAATTACAAAACTACCATTGTTGTTTGCTTTATGGTGTCACCGGCAGTGGTAAAACCGAAGTCTATATTGATTTGATGCGCCGCGTGCTGGCCACTGGTCATCAAGCTTTGCTGCTGGTACCGGAAATTGGTTTGATTGAACAACTGGTACAGCGTATTGAACAGCAACTGGCTGCAGTGGTGAATACTTTTCACTCAGCAATGAGCAATCAACAACGGGCACAAACCTGGTTGGCAGCAAGGTACGAGCAATGTCAGGTTGTGGTGGGTACGCGTTCAGCGGTGTTTTTACCATTCGCAAAGCCTGGTGTCTTCATCATCGATGAGGAACATGACCCTGGTTACAAACAATTTGAAGGTTTTCATTATTCTGCCCGTGATGTGGCGATCAAGCGTGCGCAATTATTGGATATTCCAGTGTTACTGGGTTCAGCTACCCCTTCATTGGAGTCACTTGCCAATGTGCAGCAACAACGTTATACCCAGGCTCAACTGACAAAAAGACACGCTGAGGGGGCATTGCCCGACTGGTCAATTGTTGACTGCCGCAACATGCCTTTTGTTCGACAGGGGGCAAACGATACAGAGGCAGCGGGTCTGCTGCATTCTGATACTTACCAGGCGATGCGAACACAACTGCAGGCTGGTCAACAGTTGTTGGTGTTTCAAAATCGACGAGGGTATGCTCCGTTGCTGCAATGCGGTGCTTGTGGTTGGCAGGCAGATTGCCAGCGCTGCAGTGCGCACATGACCTGGCATCGCCAGGCTAACCGTCTGCAATGTCATCATTGCGAATTTGTACAACCGCAGCCACAGCATTGTCCAGCGTGTGCCGCACCCGAATTAAGCCATTACGGCAGTGGCACAGAACAACTAGAACAGGTGCTGGCAGAAACCTTTGAAGAATGGCCAGTCTATAGAGTTGACAGCGATAGCATGCGCAAGCGTCAGGCTATGCAGCACTTGCGCAGCGAAGTATTGAGCGGTAAGCCTTGTATTCTGGTTGGTACACAAATGCTGACCAAGGGACATCACTTCCCAAACATTACCCTGGTGGTAGTGATTGATATAGATCAGGCATTATTCAGTGCTGATTATCGGGCAACCGAGAGGCTGGCACAGCAATTGGTACAGGTAGCTGGACGCGCAGGACGTGGCCAGCAGGCGGGTCGTATATTGCTGCAAACCCGCCAACCCGATCACCCATTGTTGCACTTATTGACCAAAGCCGATTACCAACAGGTGGCTGAGCAATTGTTGATTGAACGCCAGCAAACTCAATTTCCTCCTTATAGTGCCCAGGTTATTGTCCGTGCCAACGCCACGAAGCCGGCAGTGGTCGAACAGTTTTTAAAACAAGCCAAGCGAGCAGCTTTGCAATTAAATTTACCTGGTGAGCTACTGGGGCCGGTACCCGCCTTGCTGGAAAAGAGGGCAGGGCGATATCGATATCAGTTATGGTGGCAAACAGAACGGCGCGAAACGCTACAGCGTGCGCTGCCATCATGGGTAGCTGCGATCAATAACATGCCACAAGCCAATAAGGTGCGTTGGCACATCGATGTTGATCCAGTGGCTTTGTAACGTTAAATAGGGTTTTCTGCCACTGAAAAAGACTCCGCATTGGGCGAAGTCTTTTTGATTTCCTTATGAAATGCTGTGATTAGCTACCGTCTGAGTCTTTCGAGTTGTTTGTTGGTGGGTTGATCCATAAAGTGTCGATGCCACGGATGCCATTGCGACGATTGACTCTGGCCATCTTTTGTTCTGCATCATTTGACTCAACATAACTATCTGCAACACCTGGATTGCTTGGCACTGTGCTACAACCAGCCAGCAGGCACAATGAAACCAATACCAGGAACAAGGTTGTTTTAACGGTAGTTTTCGCGCTCATCTGTGTTCTCCAGTTGCGGAATTAAGTTTTACGAAGATTATCGTACTATATCTAACTGCATTGTCAAGTACTGTGACAGGTTCTTGCGGGCAGTTTATCTTCGCCTTAACGCGTCTATCACGCATCTGGGCTAAAATTGCACGATTAACTGTTAGGAGTATGCATGAAGATTATTACCCGAACAATCATCATTGGCTTGTTAGCCGCTCTGTTTGTCGGTAAGGCGCAGGCAGGCAGCTTATTGCCACCTGATGTCAGCTTGGAAACAGTAGTCGCCAGTGGACAATTGGCGTCACCATTGGCTGCCAGGCATGCAGGTGATGGTTCTGGCCGGTTGTTTATTGTTGAGCAAGCCGGCACTATCCAAATTTTAGATAATACAGACACTTTGCTGGGTACACCTTTTATTAATCTATCCGGCCGGCTGGTATCGGGTGGTGAACAAGGATTATTAGGGCTGGATTTTCATCCAGACTATGAAAATAATGGTTTGTTTTATGTCAATTATACGGCGGGTAATGCTTCACCATTTATCACAGGCACCACTGTTATATCAGAATTTCAAGTCAGTGCGGGTGACCCCAATATCGGCGACCCAAACAGTGAGCGTGTGCTGTTAACCATCCGTCAGGATTTTGGTAACCACAATGGCGGCGACGTGCATTTTGGGCCAGACGGTTTCTTGTATATCGGCATGGGCGATGGTGGTTCTGCCAACGATCCATGTAACCGGGCGCAAACCCTGGACCCGGATGATCGCGAGACCACAGGTGGCTGTATTGATGATGAAACTGTGGCCCTGTTAGGCAAAATGCTGCGCATTGATGTGGATAACACCACACCGGCTGGCACCAATCAACTGTGTGGTGCGGCGGCAGATGGATCAGCAGAATATGCCATCCCGGGTGATAATCCATTTGCTGGTAACGATCCAGACAGTGCCTGTGATGAAGTCTGGGCATTTGGCTTACGTAATCCGTTCCGCTTTAGTTTTGATCGGTTAACTGGCGACATGTTGATTGCAGATGTCGGCCAGAATGTCTGGGAAGAGGTCGATTTTGAACCCTTTAATACGGCCGGTGGCTTAGATTATGGCTGGGACCCTTGCGAAGGTAATTTTATACGCGGTTCTACGTCCGCAGCCTGTACGCAAGGTGTATTGCCTATTTTGGACTATCAACATACCGGTGGCAGATGTTCGATTGAAGGAGGCTATCGTTATCGTGGGCCGGTGTCCTCGCTGAATGGTTTATATACCTATGGTGACTTTTGTACCGGTGAAGTTTGGTTCGGGCAGGAAACCTCACCTGGCATGTGGACAGACGAAGTGGTGTTTGATCTGATTGATTTCAGCCTGACAGCATTTGGTGAAGATGAACAGGGCAGAGTATATATAGTGACCCGGAACGAAGGGTTGTTACGTTTTGCCGGTGACGAGATTATTATTCTGGAGGATGGCTTTGAGGTCGAACCGGTTGCTCGATCGCGTACCGGCATCCAGTCAAGCAATAGTCAGTAAAAATCGATCAATAATTTTTGGTTCCCATGTTTAGCATGGGAACCAAGACCATTACAGTCAATAGATAACCGCTTATTGCTCACGTAATACCAGTGTCTGGTAACCACTGGCTTCCAATCGCTGACGGACAGAGTTGGCTTCTCTAAGACTATCCAATGGCCCTACTCTTACACGATGCCAGGTGACACCGTCGACATTAACAGGGATCACCTGTACGCTGACACCCAATAACAATAGATTGGCTTTGAGCGCGTCTGCATCGGTTTCTGAGCGAAAAGAACCAACCTGTAGCTGATAGGTGCCACCGTCTTCGACATTGGCACTGCTATTGTTACGGCTGGCGCGTTCCACTTGTTCGGTTGGCACAACATGATCTTGCTCCGGTAACACACGGAAGAAGTCATACTGGCGCTGATCGTTTTCAGTTTCACCAGGAGCAATACCTTGTGGATCATCATCGGTAATTGGTTCTTCGATGACCTGCAGACTGGCAGGAGTGCGAATCCAGCCTGATTGCAAAGCGATGGTTGCCAGTAGCAACCCACTGACCAGACCACAGAAAAACCATAACCAGGCTGATCCATAACCGGTTTTTGTGGTGCGTGCCTGACGGCGTCTGGCCATGTGTTATCTCCTGTATCCCTTTGATTTACATTTCTTTTGGTGCGCTGCAGCCCAATAAGCCCAGACCATTGCGAATGACTTGTGCAGTAGCCGCCATTAAGTTCAAGCGGGCATTGCGCAAATGCTCATCTTCCACCAGCGCTTTTTCGGCGTTGTAATAGGTGTGAAAATCACTTGCCAGATCATGCAGATAATGGGCCAGTTGATGCGGGCTGCGACTATTAGCAGAGTTAACAATACACTCTGAGTAGCGACTGAGTGTCCGCAACAGTTTTTGTTCGTGGTCATTTTCCAATAGTTTGTGTGCAGCGCAGCCAATGGCCTGATTGTGACGCTCACCCATTTGCTCCAGATTACGAAACACACTGGCAACCCGTGCATGAGCATACTGGATATAATAAATCGGGTTATCGTTGCTTTGCAGCTTGGCTTTGTCTAAATCAAAGTCCATATGTTGTTCATGTGAGCGCTGTACATAAAAGAAACGTGCTGCATCGTTGCCAATTTCTTCGCGCAGTTCTCGCAAAGTAACGAACTCACCGCTGCGCGTGCCCATCTGCACGCGTTCACCGCCACGGTACAAAATCGCAAATTGCACCAGGATTACTTCCAGGTCGTCCGGGCTATAACCCATGCCCTGGGCGGCTGCTCGCAAACGTGGGACATAACCGTGATGATCTGCGCCGAGCACGTAAATTGCCGGCTTGAATCCCCGCTCGAGTTTGTTGCGTAAATAGGCAATATCAGAAGCAAAATAGGTAGTGCGTCCATTTTCGCGAACCACGACACGGTCTTTCTCATCGCCAAAAGCGCTGGCGCGAAACCACTGTGCACCTTGCTGCTCATACATCTGGTCATTGCTTTTTAACTGCTCAATGGCCTTTGTGACAGCATTGCTTTGCTCCAGCTCGCGTTCGGAGAACCAGTGGTCAAAATACACACCGAAATCTTCCAGGTCTTCGCGTATATCTGCAAGGATATTATCCAATGCTGCATTGAAGCATATGGTAAAGCCATCATTGCCGAGCACGGTACGGGCGCGCTGGATCAACGCATCGATAAAGACTTCCTTATCGCCACCGTGACTTTCATCGGGTGGCAGACCGTCATAAACTTCGACTTGAGTGTGCCGCAGACGATCACCATGATCATTGCGTACTGCTCGGGCAATGTCATAAATGTATTCACCGCGATAACCGTTTTCGGGGAAATCAATTCTTTCCCCACACAACTCCAGATAGCGTAACCAAATACTGACAGCCAGAATATCCATCTGCCGGCCGTTGTCGTTGACATAGTACTCGCGATGTACTTCATAGCCGGCAGCGTCCATTAACGCTGAGAGAGTGGCCCCATAAGCTGCACCACGACCATGACCGACATGCAGTGGACCCGTGGGGTTGGCAGAAACAAACTCGATTGTCACCGGTTGGCGGTACTCTGGTTGCTGGCGGCCAAAATCCTCACCTTGATTAAGAATATCGTTAATCAAACTTAGCAGACAGGATTTGGTCAGACGCAGATTGATGAAGCCGGGTTTGGCGACTTCTATAGCAGCGATATGTCGCGACTCGGGAATCTTATCAACAATGGCTTCAGCCAGTTGCATTGGCGGCATACCAACTTTCTTGGCCAACATCATGGCTATGTTGCAGGAATAATCACCATGCTCGGGTTTTCGGCAATGCTCTATTTGAATCACCGGGTCAATGTCATCAGGCAATAACTCTTTGCGTCGCAAGCGGTGCAATGCCTGATTGATCAATTCAAGAATAACTTCTTTCAAGATATGTTCCTGTTTTTGGCAAGGCGGGTGTCCACCAAGGACCCAGCCATAACCATACTAATCTGCTGTTATCAATGTATGCGACTGCCTGGTAAACAAGGTGTTCCAGTATATGTCACACGGTGACACTAGCGAGCCGTTTAAAGGTCAGCTATTGTAACGGTCTGAATCGCTGGACATAACCCATTCATTATTTTTTGTTATACACACAGCTTGTGGATAAGTCTGTAGATAACATTTGGTGATGCTGGTTAAAGTATTGTTATGACAGCTTTGTTTACAGATTGGTTAAAACAAGACCACTATAAATATTTTTATAAAACAATGAGTTATGGGCTGTTTCTGGAACAGTGTTTGATGTAATGCCAATAAGCGACTGTTTTGTTACAAATCGTTGTCGCTGTGTATAGTTATTAGATGATGATAATGAATGAGTACGTTTCAATTCGTAAATATCTGCAGCACACACCACAACTTGGAGCGCGCGTTTACGTCGATCCTACAGCAGTTTTGATCGGTAGAGTTCAGGTGGATCAGGATGTTTCATTTTGGCCTGGTACAGTGGTGCGTGGTGATGTTGAAAAAATCCGTATTGGCATGTTTACCAACATCCAGGACAACGCCACTTTGCACGTTACACACGATGGTCCTTATTCACGTGGTGGCTATCCATTAACCGTAGGTGACTATGTCACAGTAGGGCACAATGCCATATTACATGGCTGCACAATCGGTGATTACTGCCTGATTGGCATGGGGGCAATTATCATGGATGGCAGTCAGGTGGAAGATTACACCATGATTGCAGCGGGTAGTGTGATTAGTCCGCGTACACGGGTAACGGGCAAACATTTATGGTTAGGCAACCCTGCTCGAATGGTTAGAGCATTAACAGACGATGAACTGGATATGCTTAAGTATTCAGCTGAATTTTATGCCAGGTTAAAAGATCAGTATTTGCAGGCTGATTTGGCTGTTCAAAAAGCTGATCCTGCATAACTCTGTTGAGAGTCAGTTAACCCATGCCAGAATTTTTACCGCCATTACTGCTATTTATCGCTTTGTTAGGCGCGTTGATGCTGGGTTATCCAGTGGCTTTTACCTTGGCAGGGGTGTCTTTGCTGGCTGCGGGTGTTGGCAGCTTGCTTGGGGTGTTTGATGTGACATTCCTGAATGCATTCCCTAATCGGGTTTTTGGGTTAATGCTCAATCAAACATTGGTTGCTGTACCTGCCTTTGTATTTATGGGCAGTATGTTAGAGCGCTCCAAACTGGCAGAAGAATTGCTGCAGACGATGGAACAGATGCTGGGTAATATGCGCAGTGGCCTGGCATTATCGGTCATGTTGGTTGGTACCTTACTGGCAGCCAGCACCGGTATTGTCGGTGCAACGGTGGTAACCATGGGGCTGCTGGCATTGCCTAGCATGCTGCAGCGTGGTTACTCCCCGGAATTGTCTGCCGGCAGCATTTGTGCAGCCGGCACATTGGGACAAATCATTCCTCCCTCGATTGCATTGGTGTTACTGGGGGATGTCCTGGCCAATGCTTATCAGCAAGCGCAGATCAGTCAAGGTATTTTTAGTCCGGAAACTGTGTCAGTGGGCGACTTATTTGCCGGTGCACTGATTCCCGGCATGGTTCTGGTGCTCTTGTATTGCTTATATACGATGTTGTTTGGCAGTAAAAAACTCAACAAAGATAAAGCTAAAGACAAGCCACCAGTGATGCAGGTTATTAAACTATTGGCGGCACCGCTATTGCTGATAGTGCTGGTGCTGGGGTCGATATTGTTTGGTATCGCATCTCCCACAGAAGCGGCTGCAGTAGGGGCAGTAGGTGCAACTGTGATGGCAGGCTTGAGAAGAAAGCTAACCCGCGAGGTTGTACGTGAGGTGGTGTTGCGCACTGCTCAGGTCACCAGCATGGTGTTTATGATTTTGATTGCCGCCGCAGTATTTGCGCTGGTGTTTCGCGGTTTTGGTGGTGATGAGGTGGTTCGTCATAGCCTGGAGAACTTGCCTGGAGGCATTATTGGCGCGATGCTGGTGGTGATGCTGGTGATCTTTATACTGGGGTTTTTGCTGGATTTTATTGAGATCACCTATGTAGTGGTTCCGATAGTTGCTCCCATTTTATTAAGCATGGATATTTCACCATTGTGGCTGGGAGTGATGATTGCCGTGAATTTACAAACCTCATTTTTAACACCGCCGTTTGGTTTTGCCTTGTTTTATTTGCGAGGGGTTGCCGGTGACCAGATTACCACCGGACAATTGTACCGGGGGGTGCTGCCGTTTATAGGGATTCAGTTATTGTTATTGCTGTTGCTGTCTTTGTTTCCAGGGTTGGTCACCTGGCTACCGGGGCAAATACGCTAATACGGATCGTTTCCTGGTTTAAAAGCAGACAGCATATTACGCAACTCAATACTTATCGGACCTGTAAAAAAATCTGTTCTGATTTAGCGGTCCATTGTCGGACCTGGCTCAAAAAACCAAAATAGGAATCGTGTACACGCCGGGACATCGCATCGGAAGATGCAATTTCTTCGAGTACTTCCTGACTCAAAGTTTTTAATCGAGCCAATACCTCATCTGGGAATTGTCGCAGCTCCACACCATGCTCATTGACCAGCGTATCGATGGCGCGTTGATTACGGGCAGTGTATTCACAAGGCATATCCAGATTAACAGCCTGGCAGGCAACACGGACAATATTTTGTAGATCTTCCGGTAATGCCTGGTAAGCTTCGCGATTGATCAGGCATTCCAAAGTTGAGCCGGGTTCTTGCCAGCCAGGGTAATAATAATATTTGGCGGCTTGGTATAAACCGAAAGCCAGATCGTTCCACGGACCAATCCATTCAGTGGCATCGATGGTGCCTGTGGATAAGGCAGTAAAAATTTCTGCACCGGGAATATTCTGTACCGTTGCGCCGGCACGACGCATGACTTCACCACCCAGACCTGGCATACGAATTTTAAGACCCTGTATATCAGTTAGGGAATTGATCTCACGGTTATACCAGCCCCCCATTTGCACACCGGTATTGCCAGCCGGGAAAGCCATCAACCCGAAAGGTTGATAGATTTCATTCCACAATTCCAAACCGCCACCGTAGTACAACCAGGCATTGCTTTCCAGTGTGGTCATGCCAAATGGTACGCTGCCGTAATACTGACTGGCTGGTGCTTTGCCTTTCCAGTAATAGGCTGCACCGTGGCCCATTTGCACGGTATTGCTGCTGACGCTGTCGAATACTTCAAAAGCCGGTATCAGCTCGCCGGAACCGTATAAAGTGATTTCCAAACGCCCGTTGCTCATCAGACGGATGTTATCAGCCAAGCGCTGTGCACCTGTTCCTGCGCCCGGCAGGTCGCGTGGCCAGGTGGTGGCCATTTTCCATTTGAATGTTTGCTGAGAGTTACTGCCAGTGGCAGTTTGGGTATCAGCAGATGAACCACTTTGCCCACAAGCACCCAGTAATAATGCACTGGATGCTGCACTGGCTGTGGCGATAAAATGGCGGCGAGTGATGTCAGAAGCGCTCATGATAATTGTCCGTTAGAAGCTGGTGGGGTGTTATTGGCTGCAGTGGAGGAGTTTAACCAGTTGTTGGCTTCAGGCGCGGAGGCTGTTGCTGGGTTGATAGTAGCAAGGCTTAGTCCCTGAAAATCAAACAAATCGGTATCACCCAATTGCGAGGGCGAAACATTACAGATGGCCTTGAAAATATTCTCTATCCTTCCCGGTTGCTGCCTCTCCCAGTCTGCGAGCATGCTTTTAAGCATTTGTCGTTGTAAATTGACCTGGCTGCCGCACAGGTTGCATGGAATAATCGGATAACCGGCTTGTTCGGCATAGCGGGCCAAATCTTTTTCACGGCAATAAGATAATGGACGAATGACAATATGTTGACCATCATCGCTGCGTAATTTTGGTGGCATGGCTTTCAGCCGGGCACCATGGAACATGTTCAGGAACAGTGTTTCGACAATATCATCCATATGGTGCCCCAGGGCAATTTTGGTGATGCCATTTTCACTGGCATAGTGGTATAAAGCGCCACGTCGCATTCTGGAACACAAACCACAAGTGGTTTTCCCTTCAGGAATAAGCCGTTGCACAACACTGTATGTATCTTGCTCGATGATGTGATGAGAAACGCCAAGCTGGCTTAAGTATTCGGGCAGAATATGCTCTGGAAAACCGGGTTGCTTTTGATCCAGATTCACAGCAATCAACTCAAAATCGACGGGTGCTTTGCGCTGTAGACTGAGCAGCATGTCCAGCATGACATAGGAGTCTTTACCACCGGACAGGCACACCATTATCCGGTCGCCTTGCTCAATCATGCGATAGGCTTCAATTGCCTGCCCAGTCTGTCGGCGCAGGCGTTTGGCCAGTTTGTTGCTGGCATATTGTTGTTTGCGAGCTTGTGCTATGTTCATGTCAAGAGTATCGTAATCTGGATGATATATTATTTGTCAAATTGGTATGCAAAGGCAGGCGATAAGTCAGCCAGCGTATTGCGCATGGTTAGGATGCATCAATAATGGAAACTGATCAGGATAGTATAGCCGCACATTTGATGGAACTGCGCCAGGAACACCGTGATCTGGATCAGGCCATTGCTGCTTTGGCCGCCGATGCCGATAGCGACCAGTTGCATGTTGGTAGATTAAAAAAACGAAAGCTGCTGTTAAAAGATCAAATTACCTACTGGCAATCTCGTCTTATCCCTGATTTGAATGCCTGAGCTTGATAGAACGCCAGCGTTTTCAGGCTGCATTTTTAGATGACTTATCCGTGGCTTTAACCTTGGCTTTTGTTTTGCTGGTGACTGCCTCGTTGATATCGGGGACATCTTTTTCCTGATTGACTTCGTTGTCTGCTGCAGGCTGGCTTGTTAGTTTGTTTTGTTTGTCATTATCTGCATTTTTTTGCGGAGCTAGCTGCAAAATGCTGTGCCGAACTTCTTTGCTTAAAATAAGTTTGGCATCAATATTCAGCTGTTCCAGGCGTTGGTCAAAGATAAAGCGGGAATCATCATCACGCTGCAATAAATCCATTTCCAGCATTTGCTCGATCAATTGCTTAAACAAAACCCGGTCAGCAAACTCTGGTGCTTCAAGCTGGTGCAGGATGCTTAAACGTTCGGCGCTTTGCTGGCAAAGCTTCTCTAGCTCCCGGCGCCCTAAAGAGCCGGAACCATTTTTCTGCAGCACTGCGACGGTGATGTAGATACGCTCTAACGTTTGCAACAAGCCATGAGCAATCAAACGCAATAAATAGGCCTCGCGACTACCGCCACTGGCGCGTTGATAGCGTTTGCCGTTATCAATTTCTTTTAATAAGCCCAGCAGCTCAAAAATCCCCAGATGGGCCTCGACCACATCATCCAGAGCACTATCTGACCAAGGCAGAAACAGCTCGTTGCGCAACAAGGGATATACCGAGCCACAAATATCGATCAAGCGTTGGCGATTAACCACTTGAGTGTGTAAAAAACAGCTGGCTATCAGCGATGGCATGGCAATTAAATGCGCGATATTATTGCGGAAATAAGACAGTAATACCGCCTGTTTGGGTTCTACGTGAATAATGTTGCCGAGCGTGTGTTCCTGGCGCGTCAGGATATTCAGATCCAGGCCGTATTGAATGATTTCATCGGTGTTTTTTGCAGTGACTGTAATGTTATCGGAGTAGGGGACCTGTGGTAGTAAGTTTAGATAAACTTTTAACAGATCGGTTAAATCCTGCTCATCCAAAGCGCGCTGGCGGGTTGCCAGTAAGCAGACCGATAACAGGTTAACCGGCCCAGCATGCGCGCTGCGATTGATGTTGACCATAATCCGTTGCGCGACCTCATCAACCACAGGGTTTAGCAAAGCAGGCTTGGGTGTTTCGTCTATGGCCAGTTTTTCCCAATCAGGGAAACGCTCATTTAATAGTTCGGTGAGCATAATCGGTTGGCCAAAGCTGACATTCACCTGGCCATAATTGCGTCGCAGAATACTAAATACGCTGGTAATTAAGTCCCACCATGATTCTTTACGTTTGGCCGAGCCGCTGAGTTCTTTTTGGTATGAACGGCCTTCAACCAGTGCCTCAAAACCGATATATATTGGCTGAAACATCACCGGGCGTTTGGGGGATTGCAAAAAGGCTTTGACAGTCATGGCCAACATGCCTGCGCGAGGCGGCAGCAGGCGACCAGTACGGCTGCGTGTGCCTTCGATAAAGTATTCGATGTGTACACCGCGATTTAATAAGGTGCTGAGGTATTCATTAAATACAGCGGCATACAGCGCCTGACTACGAAAACTGCGGCGTAGGAAAAACCCGCCACCACGACGCAGGAAAGAGCCGAGAATAGGCAGGTTCAGATTGACACCGGCAGCAACGTGCGGTGGTACAAAACCACGTTGGTAAAGAATAAAAGAAACCAGAAGATAGTCGATGTGGCTACGGTGGCAAGGGACATAAATAACTTCATGCCCTGGTGCTGTCTGCTGGAACTCCTTGAAGTGATGCACTTCGATACCGCGGTAAATACGGCTCCAGAACCAGCTCAGCAAAACCTCACAACTGCGAATAAAAGTATAGGAATAATTGGCGGCAATTTCCTGTGCAAAACCATGTGCTTCCTGTACCGCTTCAGCCCGTGGGATATTGGATTTACGAGCATGTATTTCGATCGCATCTTGTACTGCATCGCGTTTGATGATGTTGTCCAATAAAGTGCGGCGGTGTGAGCGGTCTGGTCCGATGGCAGCAGTACGAACGCGTCGGAAATGAGTACGAAGTACCCGATTAAGCTTGCGCAGTGTTCGCTGCTCATCGAGTCCTTCAGCCCGCATTTCGGTGAGTTTAAGCGTTTGGCCAAAACGCACAAAAGTGCCGCGACCATTGATAAACAGGCTCAGTAAACGCCGGATACGCCCACCGACCTCCCAGTTTTCACTGAATAAAATTTTGGTCAGGCTAACTTCTTCTTCCGGTGCACGACCAACCAGCACAGTGACCGGAACAATTTGTAGCTCCTGATCATCCGGGATATTGCTGGAAGTGAGCAGCAACCGCAGTACTTCAGAGCTGCGCCTTGCCTGCTTGCGCCGAATAACAACCCCTGAAAAGCGCTGCAGTGCGCCATAGCTGCGGTGCAGGTGAGTGTCGCCCACCTGCAGAGAGGTCAACGGGAAGGGCAGGTCGTGATCACGGCAGGTTTGCTCAAGAATGAGCAGTGATGACAGCGCATAGCTTTCTAGCACATAACAAACCGGTTGTTCCGGGTTAATATCCAGCTCTGACAGCGGCTGTGGTTCACTGCGTGCACGTACCCATAAGTGCAGTATTTTGCGCAGCAGGTGTAACCACCAGTGGTGTAACCGAATCCAGAAGTTTGACGCGTCTATCATGCAATACCGTACTATGGCCCAATTTGGCCGGGGCTGCATCATCGCATGCCAGCGGTTACGGGTAAAGCTTGTGTGTGCCTAAAAATAGAGCATAGACCTGGTTCACAGGCCGGGAAAGTTGCCTAAAGTGGTAGCAGTCAGTAGGGTTGTCGGTCTGCAAGATCCAAAATTGGGAGTGAAAATATGTCATTGGGTTTAAAGCTGGGGACCATTTTAGTGGCAGTTGCTTTAGTTTCCTTTGCAGGTATTAACCAAGCCTATGGTGAACGTTTGCCATATGAGTACTTCGCAAAAGACACTGACTATCATAGTGTGAAAATTTCACCAGACGGGAAGTTTTACGGTATTCGCTTTGACCAGGAAGGGACCCGTGTCATGGTCTTTATCGACCGCAAGAAAATGAAAATGTCCGGAGGTGCCAAGCCTCTTCTCAGGGGGCACGTGAATGACTTTCAATGGGTCAACAAGGAACGGGTCATTTATACGGTAGCCACGCAGGATAGTTACCTGGATGTACCGTTGAACGATGGAAATTTATATGGAGTAAACCGAAACGGGTCTAAGCATGAGGTGGTCTTCGGTTTCCAAGCTGGCGCCAATATTGGGGTTTCTAGTTCTCGTATTACTAAACGGGAAGCGACCAGGGCAGCCTTTTCAGTGATTAATCGACTGGCTGATGATGATAAGCATATATTGATTGCAGAATACCCTTATCGCCAGGTTGGCAGGATTTGGTCGGTCGATAGCCGAGCCCTAACCAAGGTGACACGTTTGAATGTTTATGATGGTCGTAAACGCGAGCTGGATGTGCTGCCGATACCTGGCAGCAATGCACTAGCAGATAACAATGGTAATGTGCGGGTTGCTATTGGCAGCGATGAAAACTCTGATTTGCTGATTAAGTGGAAACCGGATGAAGATGCTGACTGGCAAAAGTTCGATATGACCGATGCCGGTATAGAGTCACCAGTGCCACAAAGTTTTACTCAGGACAATCAATCTATCTTCATTTCGGGGCAACCTGAAAATGGTGGCCCCAATGCCATTTATAAACTTAACCTGGCTGATAATACACACGAAATGGTTTACCAGCATGAACTTGCCAGTGTTTCAGCTTTTATGCGTGATATGCACAACGATTCTGTGGTTGCTATGTATGCAGAGCCTGGGCTGCCGCATTATGAGTACTTGGTTGGTGATGACAATGAAACCGTGCGTTTGCACAAGCGTTTAAGTAAGGCATTTGAGGGTAAGAGAGTGATGGTTACCAGCCACACAGATAGTGGTGAAGAGGTAATCATTTTTGTTTATGACAGTGTCAACCCCGGTGAGTATTATCTGTTTAATACAAAAACCAATAAAGCAGAGTTTTTATTTGCCCGCAGCTCATGGGTGGACCCTCGAAAATTACGACCTAAGCAACCGGTGATGATTACAGCGCGTGATGGGCTTGAACTGCCAAGTTATCTGACATTGCCAGATGATAGTGATGCGCCAGCCCCGATGGTGGTTTTGGTGCATGGTGGCCCTCACGGTCCACGTGATCGCTGGGGTTATGATCGCGAAGTGCAGTTTTTGGCCAATCGAGGTTATGCCGTGTTGCAGGTTAATTATCGCGGCAGTGGTGGGTTTGGTACCAATTTCATCACTTCAGGCCATGGTGAATGGGGTGGCAAAATGCAAGATGACCTCACTGATGCCACCCAATGGGCTATCGAGCAAGGACATGCTGACGCTAATCGGATTTGTATTTATGGTGCCAGTTATGGTGGTTATGCTGCATTAATGGGTGCAGCCAAAGAGCCGGAGTTATACAAATGTGCGATTGGATATGCAGGTGTTTATGATTTGGCCACTATGTTTGAAAAAGGTGATATACCTGAGCACCGAAGCGGCAAGGGTTATCTGCGCAAAGCAGTAGGCACCGATCCGGAAAAACTCGTTGCCCGCTCGCCGTTACAACAAGCTGCGAATATCAAAGCAAAGGTGCTACTGGTGCATGGAGGCAATGATGTGCGTGTGCCGGATGTGCACGCCAAAATGATGCGTGATGCTTTACAAAGAGTCGACAATGAACCCGAGTGGTTATTTTTTGAGAGTGAAGGTCATGGGTTCTATGATGTCGAGCACCGCATAGAATTGTATAAAAAAATGGAAGCATTTTTGGATAACAATATTGGCGAGAGTGCTATCGGTAATCAAACAGTATCGTCACCTTAAATGATGGTAACGAAAGTCAATTACAGCCCAATCATGGACTCCACTGGAATTTGCAAATGACAGATACCAACATTATCGTCGCAATATTACTGGCATACCTCATTTTTATGTTGAGTATCGGGGTATGGGCAAGGCGCAGTGCCGGTACCAGCGAAGGTTATTTTCTTGCTGGCCGAAAGCTGCCTTATTGGATTGCTGCATTCAGCATGAATGCCACCGGAGAGAGTGCCTGGTTATTACTAGGGCTTTCCGGGGCAGCATATCTTACCGGTTTGCAGGCATTTTGGATTGTTGCAGGTGAAGTGATCGGGGTGGGGCTGGCTTGGTTGCTGGTGGCAAAAAAACTGAACAGGCAATCGCGTGAATTGGATGCTTTAACCGTTCCTGATTTTCTCGCAGAAAGTTTTAGAACAGAAACGTCAGCCCGCTATGCCAGCAGGATTCGATGGATAAGCGTGATCATTATTTTATCCATGTCCGTCGCCTATATTGCTGCGCAGATGTTGGCGACTGGCAAAGCGTTTAATGTCTTTTTGGATTGGGACTATTCCACCGGTGTATGGGTTGGGGGATTGGTCACCGTTGCTTATACCGCCTTCGGTGGTTTTAAAGCGGTTGCCTATACCGATGCTGCCCAGGCTTTGCTGATGCTATTTGCCCTGGTTGCTATTCCGCTGGTTGGATTGGTGCATGTCGGTGGTATCACACCGTTATGGCAGAGTCTGCAAAGCGTGGGGCCTGACTATTCGTCACTGTTTGGTGCCACCAACATCACTACATTTTCTATTATTGCTGTATTGAGCGCGCTTGCGATTGGTTTGCCGATGCTTGGTGTTCCACAGTTATTGGTACGTTTTATGGCGATCAGGGATACCGGTGAGGTCAAAAAAGCAGCCGGTGTATCGATAGTGGTTATTCTATTGTTCGATGCCGGCGCGGTGGCGACAGGGCTGGTCGGGCGGGCACTGTTTCCGGATGTCGTCAGTATTGGTGGCGACAGTGAAAATATCATGCCAACGCTTGCTCAAGCGCTTTTTCCACCGGTGATTACCGGCCTGATGGTTGTCGCGGTTTTGTCTGCTGTGATGTCAACCGTCAGCTCGTTGCTGAATCTGGCTTCTTCTGCAATTGTGCATGATTTTTTTCACAAGGTTCGACATGCTTTTTCAGCAGCCGGATCATCTGCTAAGCGAAAAGAAGCGTCGCTTGCACAATGGACCACATTGTTTTTGGGTTTGGGTGGTTGTCTTATCGCCATGCAGCAAACCGGTTTGATTTTTGATCTGGTGCTGTTTGCCTGGAGTGGCCTGGGGGCTGCATTTGGGCCGGTTATCCTATGTTTGCTGCACTGGACCAAAACCACTCAGCAAGGTGTGTTTTTCGGCATGATTGCCGGCTTTACCACCAGCATATTGTGGGTGCTGTTTGCCAAACAACATTTTTATGATCTGTATGAGATGGTACCGGCATTTATCGTGGCCACATGTGTAACGATTATCGTCAGCTATCTAACCTTTAGTGAAGATAGCCATCAGTGAGCTGTGTGTTTTTGGCGGGCTTAAAGCTGATGGGTAAGCGGTAAATAGCCATAAAAAAACCGGATCAGCATAGCCGATCCGGTTTCAATTTCCGGTCAAGCCGGGAAGGAATTAGTTTGTGGAAGTGCCCAGCAACCCACGAACATATAATAGCTTATATTGCATTTATAATGCAATACTTCATCAAAAATTTATAAGTTATTGTTTTTATTTATAAATTAACGATATTTTCTTTTGAATATCAGCGGCGGCACCGGCTGGGTTGGCTGCATCTCGAATGGGGCGACCAACAACAATATGGTCGGCACCAAGCTTGAAAGCTTCTTCAACAGAAACGGTGCGCTTTTGATCATCATCATTGGCCACTGGACGAATGCCCGGGCAGATAACCAACAATTGATGATTGATATGCTCACGCAGCGCACTGGCTTCCAGACCTGAGGAGATCACACCTGCACAGCCCAGCTGTAATGCACGCTTGGCACGAGATAGCACCAGGCTGCGGGCGTCGCATTGAAAGCCCAGGTCATCAAGATCGCCATGATCCAGGCTGGTTAGCGCAGTGACTGCCAATACACGCGTGTGATTGGCTGCCTCAGCTGCAGCTTTGAGCATGGCATCTTGTCCATGCACAGTGCAAAAATCAACCTGATGTTTATCCAGTTGCCGAACGGCTGCTGCCACGGTTGCGGGTACATCAAAGAGCTTTAGGTCAGCGAAAATCTTTTTGCCACGGGCTTGTAATTCCTGAACAAGCTCAAAATAGGCGCCCGATAAAAACAGCTCCAACCCCAATTTGTAAAACTGCACGTTATCGCCCAGTTGGTCAATCAGTTGATGCGCTGAATCGATATCGGGAACATCCAATGCAAATATCAAACGCTCGTTGGCAGGAATACTTTTGGCTTCATAGTTACTCATAACAGTAAATCTCAGCGGTTCAATAAAAATGGAAATAATGCCGATGCACAGGTTTCCGGGTCATCCATATGCACGTGATGATGACCTTTGACTTCCACTTGTCGATAATCTTTAATCATCGCCGCTCTTCGTTGGATATGTGGCATTGATATAAATACAGCCGGTGGGTTGGGCATTATCTGCAAGACCGGGCATTGGATACCGCCCAGCATATAAAGTACTTCGGATTCGGTAAAGCGTATGGGACTGGCAGTGCGCAGCAATGGGTCGGTGCGCCATACCCAGCCATCGTCTAATCGCTGTAAACCACGTTCGACAATTAATTGTGCACTGGCGGGCAACATGCGATTGGTTTTTAAGCGAGCCTGCGCAGCTGCCTCTGGGTTGGCATGTCTACGTAATCGGGTATTGTCAGCCTGACGCAAACCGTTTAAGGATTCACGCAGTCGGACAGCGGCCTGCTGTGGCTCACCCGATAGTGGGCCCAGTCCTTCAACCACAGCCAAAGCCTGTACGCGATCAGGCAGTGCGGCTGTTGTCATACAGCTTATTGCCCCGCCCAGTGAGTGACCGAGTAAGGCAAAACTCTGCCATTGCAAAGCATCAACCAGCAGACCAATATCACGAACAAAGTCGACCAGGTAATACCAGCCTGCTGTCGTTCGGTGATCTGAAAGACCATGACCGGCCAGATCAATAGCCAACAGTTCAATGTCATCGGGTAAAAACGGTGCCATTGGCAAAAACGAGTTGGCATTGTCCAGCCAGCCATGAATCGCCAAGACTTTCTTTTTTGCGCCGGCATTCCACCGCAGGCCCCGTAGCACCAAGCCAGTGGGAAGTTTTTGTTCAAAAGATTCAGCAGTCATTGACCGTCCAAAGGCGTTAAATTGGCATACGCCAGCACCAGCCATTTGCTGCCGGCATCTTCAAAGTTGACCTGTACCCGGGCATGTGCGCCATCGCCTTCCAGTTGGATAATCATGCCATCACCAAATTTTTGATGGTTGACAGATTGTCCTAAATAAAAACCAGCCTCACCATTATCACTGACTGCCGCCCCGCTGGAGAAATCGCTGCCCAGGCCAATTCTGGGGCGTACGGTTTGTATTCTTTCATTTGGGATTTCGGCAATAAAGCGTGATGGCCGGCACAGGTTTTGATTGCCATGCATACGCCGTACCTCGGCATAACAAAGATACAGTTGCTCGCGGGCACGCGTCATGCCGACATAACACAAGCGGCGTTCTTCTTCGAGGTTGCCAGCTTCTTCCACTGAACGCTGGTGCGGGAATAAACCCTCTTCCATACCCACCATAAACACCAATGGAAATTCCAGGCCTTTGGCAGAGTGCAAGGTCATCAATTGCACGCAATCATCCCAGGCTTCACCTTGAGCTTCACCGGCCTCCAATGCGGCTTGTGACAGGAACCCGGTCAGTGGCGTCATACCAGCCTGCTCGTCTTCATAGGACAAGGTAAAAGTGTCTGCGGCGCGAATTAATTCATCCAGGTTTTCGCGTCGGGTTTCGGCTTTTTCCGGACCTTCCTTGTCATAATGGCTGGCCAGTTCGGTGCCTTGTAATACGGCCCGGACCTGGTTGCCCAGTGACAGCTCAACATCCGGCTCGTCTAAATCGGTGATCAACTGCATAAAGTTTTGCAAAGCCTTCTGCAGACGACCGGTCTTTTCCGCTTCACAGACTTGCTTGGTGGCCTGCCACAACGATACGCCAGCATCAGCCGCCAAGGCGCGTAATTGGCTGACACTGCGCTCACCAATGCCCCGATTGGGTGTATTGATCACTCGCTCAAAAGCGGCGTCATCATCCGGGTTGGCGATTAATCGCAGATAGCCCAGCGCATCTTTAATTTCTGCTCGTTCAAAAAATCGCAAACCGCCATAAACACGATAAGGCAGACCTTCGCGCAATAATACCTGCTCAAACAAACGCGATTGTGCATTGGATCGATACAAAATGGCGCACTCTTCGGCGCGGCGTTGTTGTTCCATCCATTGCTGAATCTGGCTGATGACAAATTCGGCTTCGTCTTCTTCGTTGTAGGCACTGTATAAACGTACCGGATTGCCATCTTGTGTTTCGGTCCACAGGTTTTTGCCCAGACGGTCTTCATTGCGCGCAATGACGGCATTGGCGGCGGCCAGGATATTGCCGGTAGAACGATAGTTTTGTTCCAGACGTATTGTTTTTGGTTTGAAATCCTGAACAAAAAACTGCACATTTTCGACACGTGCGCCACGCCAGCCATAGATCGATTGATCATCATCACCAACAGCGAACACATTGCCACTGTTACCTGCCAGCATCCTGATCCAGGCATATTGGATGGTATTGGTGTCCTGAAACTCGTCAATCAGCAAATGCGGAAAACGTTTGCGGTATTGTTCCAGCAATGACGGATTCTCCAGCCATAGCTCGTGCCCCTTCAATAACAGCTCGGCAAAATCCACCAGCCCACTTTGTTTACATTGATGCTCATAGGCCCGATAAATCTGTACCCAGCCAGCGATCATGGCATTGTCATAAAACTCGATGTCATCGGGCCGCAGGCCTTCATCTTTGCGTGCATTGATATACCATTGTGCTTGGCGTGCTGGCCATTGATTTTCATCCAGGCCCTGTTCACGAATTAATCGGCGGATCAGGCGATACTGATCTTCACTGTCGATAATTTGAAAGCTATCGGGTAGCCCTGCTAAATCGTGGTGGGTTCGCAACAGTCGGTGAGCCAAGCCATGAAAGGTGCCAACCCACATGCCACGTGTGGGGACCTGCAATAAATCCTGTACCCGGTGACGCATTTCACTGGCGGCTTTATTGGTAAAAGTCACTGCCATAATGCTCAGTGGTGAAACATGCTCAACCTGAATTAACCATGCCAGCCGGTAGACCAACACCCGGGTTTTACCGCTACCGGCGCCGGCCAGAATCAGCAGGTGCCCGGCTGGTGCACTGACGGCTTCACGCTGAGCATCATTCAGCGGGTCCAGTAAATGTGAGACATCCATGCTTTAATTAAATTAATCGTTGGCGTTACGCTGCAAGGCAAGGTGGCCAATATCGTTTCGGAAAAAACAATCAGAAGCGTCAATACCGCTAATAGCCCGATAGGCATTGTGCTGGGCGGTGCTTAAGTTTTCACCCAAAGCGGTCACACACAAAATACGACCACCGTTACTGGTTAATTGATGACTCTCATCAACAGCGGTTCCAGCATGAAAGACCATCAGTCCATCCTGTTCTTCGGGCAATTGCTGCAAGTGCATGCCTTTGGAATAACTCCCGGGGTAGCCTTGTGCAGCCAGTACCACCCCCAGGGCGACGCGTGAATCCCAGCTGGCGCTGATGTTATTGAGATTACCATCCAGAGCAGCTTCGATTAAGTCGACAAGATCACTGTTTAAACGCATCATCAATGGCTGGGTTTCTGGGTCGCCCATTCGGCAATTAAACTCCAGCACACTTAACCGGGTTTGTGCCTGATCGTCTTCGCTAATCATTAAACCGGCATACAGGAAACCAGTGAACGGTAGGCCATCATCCATTAAGCCCTGCAAAGTGGGCTGGATAACCTGGGTTTCTATCAAAGATTGTATTTCCGGAGTAACCACCGGGGCAGGTGAGTAGGCACCCATACCACCTGTATTGGGGCCAGTGTCACCATCGAAGGCGCGCTTGTGATCCTGTGAGCTGGGGAAGGCCACATAATCAGTGCCTGAGGCCAACACAATAAAGCTGGCTTCCTCACCTTTAACAAACTCTTCAATGACCACCTGCTGGCCTGCGTCACCAAACTGATCGTGTTCCAGCATATTGCGCACGGCATCTTCGGCCTCGCTTAATGATTCGGCGATAATGACGCCTTTGCCTGCTGCCAGCCCACTGGCTTTGATGACCACCGGTAAAGGATGATTCTGCAGGTATTGCAAAGCCAGGTCTCTGTCAGAAAAGTTGGCATAGCCTGCGGTTGGAATGTTATGGCGCTGCATAAAGTCTTTGGCGAAGGCTTTGGAGCCTTCCAGTTGTGCAGCATCGGCTGTGGGGCCAAAGCAGCGCAGACCGGCTGCAGTAAAACGATCGACCACACCCTCAACCAATGGCGCTTCCGGACCAACCACAGTCAGGTCAATAGATTCCTGTTGTGCCAGTTGCAGTAACGCATCAACTGCCTCTGCTGCAACGGCAACATTACGGGTTTTGTTCAGGCTGGCAGTACCGCCATTGCCGGGTGCTACCAAAATTTCCTTTACGCGTGGTGATTGTGCAATTTTCCAGGCCAGGGCATGCTCACGGCCGCCGGAACCGATGATAAGTACTTTCATGAATAGATTGGTGAATAAGCTCAGCAGGAATTGTAACGGATATTATCGGTGCTGCCAGTTTAAGCCTGGTTCGTTGGAGTCGGGGAGAAGACAATATCGATGAAAACCTTGTCTTATCGTTGTTGGTGTATGGTGAACTTTGATTTTATGGCCATAAGGCAACTGGCTTGAGTGATCAGTGTCGGAAGTGTCGCTGGCCGGTAAAAACCATAATCATATTGTGCTCATTGGCGGCATCAATGACTTCCTGATCGCGCATGGAACCACCGGGCTGGATGACAGCCGTGACACCGGCCGCATGGGCCTGATCGATACTGTCACGAAAAGGGAAGAAAGCTTCAGAGGCCATTGAGCAGCCCAGCAAATCCAGGCCGGCTTGCTCGGCTTTTTCAACGGCAATTTTGGCACTGTCGATACGACTCATCTGGCCAGCGCCTATTCCCAGGCTTTGATGGTCTTTGGCATAGATCACGGCATTGGATTTAACAAAACGGACCAAACGCCAGGCGAATAAAATATCCTGCCACTGCTGTTCGTCAGGCTGGCGTTCAGTAACCACTGACATTGCTTGCTGGCCGACAGTGCTGGCATCGGGCTGTTGCACCAGGTAACCGCCGGCGATACGGCGATAATCCAATGCGTCCTCTGCTACAGCTGCTGGCAGCGATAGCACCCGGATATTGGGTTTTTCAGCCAGTATTGGCAACGCATCAGTATCGACATCCGGAGCCAGCAGGACCTCTAAAAACTGATTGCCAATCAAATGGCGGGCAAAATCCGAGTCGATGTTTTGATTGACGGCAATAATGCCGCCGAAGGCCGAGGTGGAGTCGCAGGCAAAGGCTCGATCATAGGCATTGATCAAACTGTCTGCAGTGGCTGCGCCACAGGGGTTGGCGTGTTTGACAATGATGCAGGCAGACTGATCTGATAGGGGTTCACAGATGGCCTGCAGACATTCCCATGCGGCATCGGCATCCATCAAATTATTGTAAGACAGGGGCTTGCCCTGGTGTTGCCGGGCACTGGCGAAACCCGAACTCTGGTGATGCATAGGAGTATAAAACGCAGCCTTTTGTTGCGGGTTTTCTCCATAGCGTAAGGCCTGTTTCTGTTTCAGGTTTAATGTCAGCGTGTCCGGTAATGTTGGTTGATCGTTATCCAGCTGTTGCAGGTAATGATGAATGCCACTGTCGTACTGTGCCGTCATGCCAAAGCCGCGTGTGGCCAGTTTTTGCCGTGTGCTTAAATCGGGTGCCTGTGGGAGTTGTGCGATGATATCTGAGTAGTCATTGGGGTCGGTCAGCACGGTAACCCAACGGTGGTTTTTACAAGCAGCGCGCAACATGGCCGGGCCACCAATATCAATCTGCTCAATGGCCTGTGGCAGTGTGCAGTCGGGTTTGGCAATGGTTTCGGCAAACGGATACAGGTTAACGACCAGCAGATCGATTCCATCGATACCCGAATCCTGCATCACTTTGGCATCAATATCACGGCGCCCCAGCAAACCACCGTGAATGGTTGGGTGCAGAGTTTTCACCCGGCCGTCCATGATTTCAGCTTGCCCGGTAACATCGCTCACATTGATAACCTCGAGCCCGGCATCACGCAGTGTACGAGCTGTGCCGCCAGTACTTAACAAGCGAATACCATGGCTGGCCAACGCTTGCGCCAGTTCGATCACGCCGGTCTTATCGGAAACGCTGATTAATGCGGTTTTGATGGTGACTGGATCAGCGTCATTAGTGATGGGGTTGGTCATGGTGTTGGGCTGTTGGAAACAGCGGGCAAGTTTAACATGCCTGACACTGACTATGGCTTAGGTTATTGGGTATTATTTTATGCATCAGCGGTGATGCTGAATCCAGTATGAGTAGCCGCTGTGTCGGTATCTTTAACGCAATTTGTGACGATCCAGGCGCTGCCTTAAAGTGGTGCGGGTAATACCCAGTAATTGAGCGGCTTTAGACTGATTGCCATGGGTGTGCTCCATCACCGCCTGCAACATGCCAACTTCAGTTTCATCAATAAATCGCTGATAGATACCGGTGCATTCAGCGTGCCCAATATCCGATAAATATTGCTGGGTAATCTGATAAGTATGGTTCGATAGAGAGGACGTACAGCGATTGTTGGACATGAGTTATAAAATCTTCTGGTTCCTAGTAGCGGTATCAGCGCTATCCCTGCTCATAGGAGGGGGTTAATGTTTAGTGTTATCGATCGCGCAACACAATGTGAAAAACGCGATGGTGCTAGTCAGCACCCCTTAGAAAAACTGCTGACGACTATTGGCTGCCATTCACGGGTTCGATACTCAGTTCATCTGTAGCGCTTAGCGCCTGGGCCTCATTGTATCGCTGGACTTCGACCAAGTATTGCTCTCGTACTTGTTGTTGCTTATTGGATAAATCACTTAATCGGGTCCGCTGACGGCTTAGCGACTCTCGTAGTGATTGTACCGTATCATGCAAGGTTGAGTACACCAACCCTTTTTGATCAGAAACCTGTCTTTGCAGGGACTCGGCATCAGCCAAATGCTCACGTAACTGGGCAACCTGTCTTTGAATGACTTCACGTTCTTTGGTGAGTATCGCCAGTGACCGATCTCTTACGATTGCAATATCGTCTACGGTGCGATAGGTAGCCAGCAACAAACGCTTTTGGACACGTGCCGCCAACTGATTTTGAGTCAGTTCTGTCTCCAGAAGAATGTGCGGTATATCGGCATCTTCGATATGTTCAAGCACAACGCCCTGGCTGTTCAAGCGTTGATGCTCAACACGAATCATTTCAGGAGGAAGGTTGTGACCGTAATGTACCTCGCCATTCTCATCCAGCCATTTATACACGGACTGGGCGAACAGGCAGGGTGAAATGACCAGCGAAAGGAGTAACGCCAGCTGTCCCCTAACACGGCTGTTAATTAAAAAGCACTCCATAGCGATTGATAGTCTAGCATAGACTGTTTGTGTTGCTGCAGGTTTTTTGACTGACCCATAAATCCTATTAAATCCTGAAGTCGAGCAATGGCAACCACAGGGATACCATCAGCTATGAGCTCCTGCTGAGCCGATAGTTCCGTTTGGCCGCGCTCTTCACGATCCAGTGCGATCAGTAAAGCCGCCGGTTCCGCTCCAGCCTGCTTAATCATATTGATGGCTTCACGAGCGGAAGTTCCAGCGGATAGCACATCATCAATAATGACCACTTTGCCCTGCAGCGGTGCCCCGACCAACTGGCCGCCTTCACCATGGTCTTTAACTTCTTTGCGGTTGTAGCTCCACGGCAGATCTCTTGCCGGGTTACCGTCACGTTCAACCGCATATTCACTGGCCAATGCCGCAGCCAGCGGAATACCTTTGTAAGCCGGACCAAATAACATATCGAACTCGATACCGGATTGTTGCATGGCATCGCGATAGCAGGCACACAGTTGATGCAATGCCTGCCCACGACAAAACTGACCGGCGTTAAAGAAATAGGGACTATGACGGCCGGATTTCAGGGTGAACCCGCCAAAACGCAGTGCGTCGACCGCAATCGCCAATTCCAGAAACTGTTGGGTGTAGTGTTGCATAAGTTGCTCGCTTTAAAAGTGTATCCAGTGGTCAATGACATGGCTTTTCAGTAACCATAACGCTATGCTGCCCGCTATGCGAGTTATAACATTAAATGCCAATGGAATCCGTGCTGCTGCACGTAAAGGATTCTACGAGTGGATGGATAAGCAGCAAGCCGATGTGGTTTGTATTCAGGAGACCAAAGCTCAGGTCGAACAGCTTATCGATCCGATGTTTCACCCCCAGGGGTACCATTGTGTCTATGCTGACGCTGAGAAAAAAGGCTACAGTGGTACGGCGATTTACAGCCGGATCGAGCCGCAATCGGTTCAGCTTGGTCTGGGCTTTCCAGTGATTGATATGGAAGGTCGCTGGCTGCAATACGATTTTGGCGACATTTCGATTGTATCTTTGTATTTGCCCTCCGGCAGTGCCAAAGAGGAACGGCAGGCGATCAAATACCAGGTCATGGATTATCTGGCTCCCCATCTGCAACAGATGTCACGTGATAAACGGGAGTGGATTGTGTGTGGCGATTGGAACATCGTGCACAAACAACGCGATATCAAAAACTGGAAAGGCAATCAGAAAAATTCCGGCTGCCTGCCTGAAGAGCGTGCGTGGCTCGATGAAGTGTTTGGCAGTTGGGGTATGGTGGATGCATTCCGGGTAGTGGATGAGCGCGCTGAACAATACACCTGGTGGTCAAACCGTGGGCAAGCCTGGGCCAATAACACCGGTTGGCGTATTGATTACCATGTCATCAGTCCGGGACTTCGCGATAGAGTCACAGCGGCGGCTGTTTATCGTGATGAACGGTTTTCTGATCATGCTCCGCTGACAATCGATTACGATTTTCAACTGCAATAAATGTGGCCTGAGCAACACGGCTAAGTGTCAATGCCATCTTTCTCCATTAATTGGCAAATGCTGCGCGGTTATAAAGACCGCCGATTGGGTATGGTGTTTGTGCTTGGCATTGCCAGTGGTTTTCCATGGGTGTTGATCGGTTCAGCCATGGCAGGCTGGTTAAAAGACCTTGATGTCAGCCGCAGCACAATTGGTTTTGTTGGCGCTGTTGGCGCTGTCTACGCATTAAATTTCCTGTGGGCGCCATTGCTGGATAGATACCGGCCATGGTTTACGCGTCGCCTTGGACAACGACGCAGCTGGATTGTGGCGATGCAAATAGCATTGGGCGTGACGACTTTGGTGCTCAGCCGGATTGATCCTAGTCAGGATTTTTTAATTACCGGTTTATTATTGGTCACCATCGCATTTTTCTCTGCAACACAGGATGCTGCCATCGATGCCTTTCGTGTCGAAATTATAGGGCGTGATGAGCAAGCGTTAATTTCTTACGGGGCAGCCATGGCAACTTCCGGCTGGTGGACAGGTTTTGGTTTTCTTGGTGCGCTACCGTTCCTGCTGGTTGACAGTTTGCCGGGTGGCTGGTCGACAGCGTATGCCATTATGGCGGCTGTCTGGTTGCCTTTCGTTTTGTTTGTTTTGTTGCTTCCTGAACCGCATAAAGCAATAGCCACAAACCGACAGGCTTCAATCAGTGTTCTAGAGGAGTTAAAAGCAACTGTCATAGAACCATTAAAAGAGTTTTTTGTAAGAAATGGTGTCCGCCTGGCGATATCACTGTTGGCCTTTGTGCTGTTGTTTAAAATCGGTGAAGCGTTTTTAGGCAGAATGTCAGTGGTGTTTTATCGAGAGGTCGGTTTTAGCAACGCTGATATCGGCTTGTATTCCAAACTGGTTAACTGGTGGGTGACGGTATTGTTTGCCATTATCGGCAGTTTTATTAATGCCCATTTTGGAATATTGCGCGGTTTGGTCATTGGCGGTTTGGCCATGGCTTCAACCAATTTGATGTTTTCCTGGCTTGCTGTCGCCGGGCCGGAACCCTGGTTGCTGGTGTTGGCAGTGGTGGTCGATGGTTTTACCGCAGCAATGGGAACTGTCGCATTTATCGCTTTTGTGACTTTTTTAACCAGCCGCACTTTTACTGCTACTCAGTATGCATTAATGACATCTATCGGTAATCTGGGCCGCACAACATTGGGTTCCAGTGGTGGTTGGGTGGTTGATCAATTAGGCGGTAACTGGGCGTTGTTCTTTGTGCTTACAGCGTTGGCGATTATTCCCAGCTTGCTTTTGCTGTTCCGGTTAGTGCCTCAGTTAGAACGTTTATACCCCGGCGCACTCAGAAGTCGCGCAGAGCAGGATGTATTAAAACAATGATGTCATATCCATATAAAGCCAACCAAGCCATTTGTCGTTTGCCATTACTATGAAACCTGTTTTGTTATACGGTTGTGATTAAATAAACACATTAAGAGCGGTTTACCGACCGCCGCCCTGAACTGGAGCACAATACATGAGCGATCTGTATGCATCCGTCAAAGCACACTTCGAAAAAGTAGCCGGTGTAACGGTTAACAGCGGCCGCGGTGCCCAGGGGCTTAAGGTGGGTAAGAAGATGTTCGCTATGTTTTCCAAGGGTGGCCTGCTTCTCAAAATGCCACCGCAGCAGGTCGAATCATTGATTAGCGCTGGGCAAGGCCTGCCTTATGATCCCGGAACGGGCAAGGTGATGAAGAACTATGTGTTGATTCCCATTGCCAAGCAGCGTTCCTGGATCAAGCTATGCCAACAGGCTGCGGATGCTGCTGGGTAATTGAACCGGTTACTGTTTAGCGATAGCCAATAGAAAAGGTGATGGGCACCCAGAGTTTCGACTCGTCAGTGAGTGCCAACATTTACCTTTAGGCTGTTTTATTCTTTGCGCTCACACTCAAAGCCGGTTAACGTGATTATTTATCCTTTGCATTGAATAAGCCATGTCTTTATCGGAACACACGTTGGAACCTGCCGCTGAGGAGATGCGGTGTCTTACACAGCGTGTGCTCGATATTGTTATCGAAATGATTGAAGGGCTGGAGGATTGCCCGGCGTCATCAAACGACCTGAATTCCGACCTGTTAGAAGAAGTCCTTGAACCACCGCCTGAAAGACCGAGGGATGCCGATACACTGTTTGATCTGATTCGCCGGGCGTCTGAGCAAAGTTATCAAACGGCAGGGCCGAGCTACCTGGCTTATATTCCTGGTGGTGGTGTTTTTAGCGCTGCACTGGCAGGGTTTCTGGCCTATGGGCTTAACCGTTACACCGGTAAAGCGATGCCTGCACCTGCGCTGGTTGCCATGGAGCACAGCATTCTGCGTTGGATGTGTGATTTGTTTGGGTTTTCTGATAATGCTCAGGGCCTGCTGACCACCGGCGGATCGATGTCAAATATGACAGCACTTGCCACAGCGCGGACATTGCATGCTGAAGATCAGGTCGATCGTGCGACAGTGTATGTTGGGGAACATGGCCATAGCTCAATTGTTAAGGCTGCCAGGACGGTTGGGATATCACGCAAGCACATAAAGAAGATTGGTTCTTCACCCAATCTTGAGTTTGATGTCGAACATTTAAGGGCATGCCTTAAACAGGACATCAATGCCGGGTTAGTCCCTGTTTGCATTTGTGTATCTGCAGGCACGACAAGTGCTGGTGTGATCGATCCGTTGAAACAAGTCGCTGCGGTTGCCCAAGAGTTTGGTGTCTGGCTACATGTTGACGGCGCGTATGGTGGTTTGTTCCAGCTGACTGAGCGAGGGCGCAAGTGCTTGGCCGGGATTGAACTGGCAGACTCCATTGCTCTGGATCCTCATAAAGCACTGTTTCTTCCTTTTGGAATGGGTGCGCTTATTGTTCGTTCCAGAGAAGCCCTGCAGCAGGCATTTTCAGAGCAAGCCGATTATATGCAGGACCTTGATGATACCGACTCACTTCCCGATTTTGACAACCTGTCGCCGGAATTAACACGGGAATTCCGTGGGCTGCGCCTGTGGTTGCCGCTGCATTTGCATGGTATCGATGCTTTTCGGCAGCAGCTTGATGAAAAGCTGGATCTGGCTATGCAGGCCTACGAAGTGCTTGCTGCAGATAATCGCTTCGATATGCCGTGGGTGCCGACTTTGTCTGTGATTGTCTTTCGGTTGGCTGGTAGAGATGACGCAACCCAGCTTCGTTTTCTGGCACGGATTAACCAAAGCCAGCGCATATTACTGTCGAGTACCCGAATTAATGATGTCGTATATCTGCGTATCGCTATTCTTTCCTTTCGGACCCATGCAGATCGGATTCGCGAAGCGCTGGATATTATTTTAAGTGCTGCTGATGAGCTAGATTGAATGCATTTTTCTGGTGCAGCCGAAACACTACCCTTACCGTTTTGAAGTTAATTGGATTGGAATAAATTGCCAAGCAATACCGGCCGGTTTGCGCCGGTGATGCTGCGGGTATCAATAAACTGATGTTGCAGGCGCTGCTTGGCCAGCCAGGCAAATAGCAAAGCCTCGATCGCATCAGCGGATATGCCCAGTGCATCGGTTGTTGTTACCGGTATCCCCGGCATCGCCTCAGAAAGAGATTTCATCAAGTGAAGGTTATGCGCACCACCGCCACAAATGATCACTTTATCGGCATCACCACATTGTTGTATCGCATCGCGGATACTGATGACGGTGAGTTGCAGCAATGTGGCTTGGATGTCTTGTGGTTGGTAGCCACTCAGGTTTGGGGTACGGTTTTTGAGCCAGTCCAGAGTGAAATACTCCCGCCCTGTGCTTTTCGGGTAAGGTCGAGCAAAGTACTCATCAGCCAGCCAGTTTTCCAGTAGCCTGGTTTGTGGTTGTCCACTGGCAGCCCATTGGCCCTGATCATCAAACGGCTGTTGCAGATGCTGGCGACACCAGGCATTCATCAGGCAGTTGGCGGGGCCGCTATCAAAGCCGATAACGGGTTGATCGGTATCAGCGGATAACCAGGACACATTGGCGATACCACCAGTATTGACCACCGCTTGGTTGGTATCGATGGTCTGAAACAGCGCACGATGAATCAATGGAGCATAGGGCGCTGCCTGACCGCCAGCGGCCAGATCAGCCCGGCGAAAATCGGCGACCACCGTCAGACCGGTCTGATCAGCGATCCGGTTGGCATCGCCCAGTTGCAACGAAAACGGAGGGTTGGTATCTGGGCTGTGAATAATGGTTTGCCCATGGCTGCCAATCGCTGCGATATTTTTTGAATGCCAGCCTGCGGTGTGAATAATTTGCTTGGCGGCATCTGCAAACGCATCGCCGATTTTGGCATCAATTAAGCCAAGGGTGTTTAAATCTATGTCGTGTTCGGCATCCAGCAACGGCTGTAGCTGCTGATTGAGCTCATCAGAGTAAGGGTATGTGCAAAACGCTGCGATCTGAAATTGGTCATCGCTGAGGTCAGCGGCCACGGCATCAATACCATCAGCACTGGTGCCGGAAATCAGGCCTATATAACGGTTAGATTCTGCAGTGGTCATCGCGATAGCTATGACTGATTCAGCATGTGTATGTTTTAAGTTTATTGGCTGCCAGCAGCAGTAGAGGCAATGGCCAATTGAAGCGCATCCAGTTCGTCCAAACGTTGAATGCTGCTTTGGTGCTGGGCCAGTAGCTCGTGGGTTTGATCTGCATCAAGTGGAATGGCTTCTGGCAAATCGACCGTTCTCGGGTTTCGATGGGTACCACCCACCACAAACTCATAATGCAGGTGTGCTGCAGTAACCATTCCGGTTGCACCAAGATAACCAATGGTTTGACCCTGTTTTACCCGCTGGCCGGTTTTGACCGCTTTACGGCTGAAATGCAAATACTTGGTGACTATATCGTTGGTGTGTCGGATAAACACATAGTTACCGTTGTATCTGTTATAGGAGGCCTCTGTAACAACACCATCACCGGTTGCATAGACTGGGGTGCCCACTGGTGCACCGTAATCGATACCGTTATGTGGTTTGACCCGTTTAAGTACCGGGTGCATTCGGCGTGGGTTAAAGTTTGATGTTACCCGGGCAAAATCCATGGGTGTGCGCAAAAAGGCTTTGCGCATGGGTTTGCCTTCGGGCGTGAAGTAGTCGGTGCCGCTGTCAGTTTCAAAGCGCAGGGCTTTAAAAGTTTCACCACGATTGACAAAACTGGTGGCCACAATTCCACCATCACGCAGGTACTCGCCATCACGCCAGATTTCTTCGTAAATCACCACAAAGCGATCACCGCGGCGGATGTCCAATGCAAAATCAATATCCCAGCCAAAAATTCTGGCCAGTTGCATAATGAGTGAATCGCTCATGCCGGCTTCTATACCAGAAACAAACAAATTGCCTGTGATGACGCCGTTGGCTTCACGTTCACGAATATCAATATCCCGCTCGACCATTCGTGATGTGAGTTGATCATCTGTTTGTTCAATGATGAACCAGTTATCTTCTGTCTGTTCTCGTCTTAAGGCTAAAAACTCGCCATTTTGATCAAAGGCAATATCAATCGTTTCGCCAACATCCAGACGAGTCAACTGTTGACTGTCATCGTTCAAAGTAACGATGTTATGCACCAGCGACGGAGACAGTTCACGTTGCTTAAAAAGCCCCCCCAGGGTATCGCCGGGGCCAATGGCAATAGGTTGCCAGTTAAATTCCGGGGTGCTGTCGGTGTCCGGGCCGGTTTGATCGTCTTCAACTGCTGCCTGGCTCACCGATGAGGTGCTTGTCGCAGCTACTCTCTGCGGTGACAGTATGCGCTGTTGAGCATTGATATTGGCAGTGGCTGTTGGTGTGGTTTGATTGACTGACTGGTTGTCTGTCAGCGCCATGGATTGGCCGTTTTCTAACAGTTGGTTATCTGTAACCTTTGAATCATCGAAAAAGAACCCCAGGCTCAAACCTATTAAAAGTAAGCCCATACCTAGAAGGCTCAGGGCAGGGCGAGCACGAAGCATTCGGGCAATGTGACCCACATATTGCCCAGTGTTGGACAGCAGAGCATTAGGTCGTGAATGCTGCCTCATGCGGGAGAAAAGGCGCTTTTGGGTTTCTGCGGGCTAGTCATGGGTGGCTATTGTAATCATAATGCGACCTAAAATCAGTCTGTATGCGATAGTCTGCATATGGGTTGCAGATCAATACCCGGGTTCACTTTTCAGAGTGGGATGATATCTGCGACCACGTTAAGCGTTTGTCAGGGCCATCATCTGCTCACAAACAATCGATTCAACATAACGGTGTGATTAAGAGTGATAACTAGCGTTAATGAACAAATAGAACTGTTGCAGCGTGGCTGTGAGGAAATTATTCCGCTGGATGATCTGCGAGAAAGGATTGCTGCAGGCAAAAAACTGCGCGTCAAAGTCGGGTTCGACCCGACTGCTCCAGACTTGCATCTGGGGCATACCGTATTATTGAACAAAATGCGCCAATTCCAATTGCTGGGGCATACCGTCATTTTTTTGATCGGTGATTTTACCGGCATGATTGGTGATCCCAGTGGCAAAAACACCACCCGCAAGGCCCTGACAGTTGAAGAAGTGATGGCTAACGCCAAAACCTATCAGGAACAGGTGTTTAAGGTGCTGGATAAGGACAAGACCGAAATCCGCTTTAATACCGAATGGATGAATAAACTGAATGCTGTGGAGTTTGCCGGGCTGGCTTCTCGTTACACTGTCGCGCGGATGCTGGAGCGGAATGATTTCGAACAGCGCTTCAAAAACAACCAGCCGATTGCCATCCACGAGTTTTTGTACCCGATTGCCCAGGGATATGATTCGGTGGCGCTGGAATGTGATGTCGAGCTCGGTGGCACCGATCAGAAATTCAACCTGCTGATGGGCCGTCATCTGCAACCCCAATTTGGCCAAAAACCACAAATCATTATGACCTTACCCCTGCTGGAAGGTCTGGATGGTGTGCAGAAGATGTCCAAGTCGCTGGATAATTACATTGGGGTAGATGAGCCGGCCGATGAAATGTTCGGAAAAATCATGTCAATCTCTGATGAGCTGATGTGGCGCTACTTCGAATTGCTCAGCGCTCGGCCTAATGCTGAGCTGGATGGGTTCCGTCAGCAGATCAAAGACGGTGCCAACCCGCGAGACATTAAGTTTGAGCTTGGTATCGAAATGGTGGATCGTTTCCATGGTGAAGGTGCTGGAGTAAAAGCACGCGATGCTTTTATCGCCCGCTTTGCGCAGGGCGAATTGCCGGAGGATATTGAAGCAGTCACCATCGAGACCAATGGGGAAGGTATCGGTATAGCGGCAGCGTTAACCACAGCCGGGTTGACTGCAAGTAACTCGGATGCGTTCAGGATGTTGAAGCAGGGGGCGGTCAAAATTGATGGGGAAAAAGTCGTGGATGGACGAATGCAGCTTGAGGCTGGGTTTCATGCAGTGGTGCAGGTAGGCAAAAGAAGGATAGCCAGGTTAGAGGTTTTATAGTTTTGATTGATATGTTGGCTGTTTGGTTGTTTTTTAATCGTAAGGTACGTGTGCAATAAAACACAGTTTGTTGTTTTGAGGCAAGAAACGTCGCCTATCTAATCAACAATGCCGGGTCTTTAAAGCAGTTGTGTAGAACTGTTGCTCGTCAGTAGTGGTTTTGGAGGTGGCTTATGAGATCTACGTTTCTTATTCAACACACGGTGATTAGTACTGTGTTGGTGCTTTGTTTGTTGATGATTCCTATCGCCTGTACACAATCGGGTGCTAACGATCATGATTATGATAACAAGTTTGTTAAACATGAAGGTGGGCGTGAAAGACAGACGACATTGACATTGCTGGCTTCTGAACTGCTCAGTCGCAGTGCAGCAGATGATGGCCTCTCTCTGGTCATTGCATCCAATGGCAATACAGCCAGCTTTGAATGTACGGGTAATAGCGAGCAATCCATAGCAGCTTGTGGACAAAGATGTCTGGCCATTCAAAATGAGCTGGAAAGCACCCATGCCCCAGAAGGTGGCTGTTCATCAATAAATAATGGTTGTCAGTGCACTCATGATCCATTTGAGTAGCACAAAGATAACCGAAAAAGAAAAGCCAAACGAATAACTTACTGAAGTAGAGCTGTAAGTTAAGGGGCTTGCGCGGTGTTCTGCTGGGCTGGATAATCTTATAAGATTCCAACCAGAGAACACTCATGCGCATATTACTCTCGATCTTTTTCGTTTTATTACTGGTCGCCTGTCAATCGGCCGAACAGCCTGCGTCCGTTGAGCCGGTCGCAGAGTTATCCGAACCATCGTCTGCACAGCCTGCAACAGAAGAAGTTCAGGTAAACAGCGCAGATCCACTTAGCGTTGTACTTGACGCTCAACCTGACGATGTAAAGGCTCGCTATCAATACCGGCACCCTAAGGAAACCATTGAATTTTTTGGGATTGAACCGGGTATGACAGTGGTCGAAGGGCTGCCGGGTAGTGGCTGGTATTCCAAAATCCTGTTGCCATATCTGGGGGAAGAAGGCTGTTTGATTGGTGTTAATTACGCGCTGGATATGTGGCCCAATTTTTCATTTGCTGATGAGGCGTTTTTAGAAGAAGTGTCAGGCTGGCTGGCTGGGTGGCCGGCACAGGCAAAAGAGTGGGGCGGAGAAAACAGTCCGCATATTGCCGGATTCTGGTTTGGCTCGCTGCCGGAAAGTTTTGAAAATAAAGCCGATGTGGTGTTCTTCCCTCGAGTGCTGCATAACCTGGCCCGTTTCCAGAGTGACGGTGTAGCCAACTACCTGGATGTGGCTCTGGCCGATGCCTATGCCGTATTAAAACCAGGCGGGATTTTCGGTGTTGTTCAGCACGAGGCCCGTGATGATATGTCTGATGAGTGGGCATATGGCGGTAATGGCTATCTTAAAAAGCAATTTGTGATTGAACAGGCTCAAGCGGCAGGGTTTGAGCTGGTGGCTGACAGCGATATCAACGCCAACCCCAATGATCAACCCGGTGAACAAGACATTGTCTGGCGCCTGCCGCCATCATTGGTAACCAGCCGGGATAATGAGGAACTCAAAGCACAATATGAAGCGGTTGGAGAATCTAATCGTATGACTCTAAAGTTTAAGAAGCCTGAATAGATAAAGTAAAGACATCAGGCTCAGGGTATATGATATGTGGGTTGGTATTAAGATGAGGTGAGCTATGAGTAGTTATTGGGAAGGTGTAAAGCGTCGCTGGCAGGGGATGGTTGATGCACCAAAACCGCCACCTAAGAGCACCGGATCTGGAACCGGAACCGGTTCGGGGAGTTCTGGAACAGGTGGCGGTCCAGGAAAAGAATGGGAATTGGTTTATCAGAAGTTTAGGCAGATTGAGCGCCGTGATCCATACAGCTTTCAAGAGCTGGTTGATTGGTGGAATCGTGCTTGATTTAAAGCTTTTACGTGGATAGACCTCATAGTCTAAAAATCGCAGTTGCAATATTGTTGCTGGGTCTGCTGATCAGCATGCCAGTGGTGATCATAAATATTATCCACTCACCGGCAGAGTATTTACGGTCATTCATGTATAGCGGTGCGGTGCTTTTATTTGTTGCCCAGTTAACTGTGATAGGGTTTTTGTATCACGGTAGAAAATGGGCATGGTGGCTGACTTTGGCTGTGTTGATTTTTGGCACCCTGGCACAGCTGTTATCACCAGCCGAAAATGGTATCCACTATCACATGGCGGGTCTTAACGTGTGGCTGCAGGCAGCTCTGAGTATCATTGTGGTGGTTTTTTTGTTAATGCCTGCCACCAGAAAATGGATAAAACATAGCAGCGCACAATAAAGTGTTTGTTAGTAGATGACTGAATGTGGTGAATAAACCCAATAAAATTAATTACATTGAAATCCCAGCACGGGATATAGAAAAAGCCAAGGCTTTTTTCAGAGAGGTGTTTGGCTGGTCATTTGTCGATTACGGTCCAGAGTATTGCAGTTTTAATGATCAGGGGACCGATGGTGGTTTTTATCAATCTGATTTAACAGTATCCACTGAAAATGGTAGCGTTCTGATCGTTTTGTACAGTGATCAGTTGGAAGCAGTGCAAGACAAAGTGATTGCTGCCGGTGGCAGAGTAATAAAACCGATTTTTTCTTTTCCAGGTGGTCGTCGTTTTCATTTTGCTGATCCTAATGGCAATGAATACGCAGTCTGGTCAGAGTGAATTAGGGAAATACTTTTGACGCTGTTGTTCGTGCAGTGATAATTTGATTGTCTGTTTTTTTGTTTTAGGAGTAACTCATGGCCGGTGGCTGGGCACGTGATGGTGCAGTTCAGGATCAAATTGATGCCAGTGTTGAGGATGCTGTTAAGCATGCCCGCAGCCGTTTGAGCAATGGCCAGAGTCTGAAGCACTGTGAGGAATGTGGCGACTCAATCCCGAAAGCCCGCCGTGAGGCATTGTCTGGAGTGCGCAAATGCATTACCTGCCAGGAAGCTGAAGATGCCGATACCAGGGCCACTGGTGGTTTTAATCGTCGGGGCAGCAAGGACAGTCAGTTGCGCTAATCGCTTAGACAGCAAAGAAAATGGTCTTGAAGCGGTCTTGCCGGGTAACTTGGTATGCCCTGATGTCAAAGTTGAACGGGATGGCTACAAACAGGAACGTGCCAAAGTCGTCTTATTATTAAAGTACTCGCGAAAATTTCACCGGTTGCGACGGATTTTTTAAATAGGCGTCAAACACCATGCAAATAGGTCTGATAAATAG
This sequence comes from Wenzhouxiangellaceae bacterium, assembly GCA_965230265.1. Lineage (GTDB taxonomy): Bacteria > Pseudomonadota > Gammaproteobacteria > Xanthomonadales > Wenzhouxiangellaceae > JAJFKX01. The sequence continues at coordinate 448,597 of OZ245999.1, forward strand.
CCGGCCAGCCTGTGAGACTTGAATCGATTCCGAATTGATAAACACCAAACCATCATCAGCCATGGTTTTTAATTCGGACAATGCTTCAGCAAAATAATCGCTGAAACGTATTGAAAACTGACGTTCTATCTCTGCAAAGTTTAACTTGAAGTGACAGATTAGCTGTTTAATCACTTCCCCACGAATAAGGTCATCTGGAGATAATTCGAGCCCCCGGGCTATCGGTGACTTGCCATCATCAAGCGCATTGCAGTAACCCTCAATGGTTTTTTCATTTTGTACCAGAATATTATCAATAGCACTGATTGATGACACACCCATCGCAATCAAATCACAACCGGCGTGTGTGGCGTAGCCTTGAAAATTTCGTTGTAACTTGCCTTCTTGCTGGGCGATGGCCAGTGCATCATCTGGTTTGGCAAAGTGATCCATGCCAATAAAAACATAACCGGTGTCAAGCAACTTCTCAATGGTTTTTTCCAGGATAGTTAATTTGGTACTGGCCGTTGGCAGCGTTTGTTCATTGATCTGACGTTGAACTTTGAACATCTGTGGCAAATGCGCGTAGTTGAATACCGATAGCCTGTCTGGGCTTAGTTCAATAACCTGATCAAGTGTTGGTTCAAAAGTTTTCCAGCTTTGGTGAGGCAAGCCGTAGATCAAGTCCATGCTGATGCTGTGGAAACCTTGTTGATTAGCGGCAGCAACCAAACCACTAACATCCTGGAAAGAGTTAAATCGGTTGACTGCTTTTTGTACCTGCGGGTCGAAGTCTTGTACGCCCATGCTAAGCCGGTTAAACCCCAGCTCACGTAAACACTCGATCGCCTGTGTTGAGGTTTCTCCAGGGTGGATTTCAACAGAATATTCCCCACCATCGTCATCGCGCAAATTGAAGTGTTGCCTGGTCGCCTGCATCAACATTCGCTTTTCATCATCACTGATATAAGTGGGTGTTCCACCTCCCCAGTGCAGCTGATCAACTTGGCGGTCATTGTCCACCCATTCAGCAAGCTGTTGCATTTCAGCCAATACACGCTTTAGATAGGGTAATGCCCGTTTGCGATTGGCAGTAATGACCTTATTACAGGCGCAGTAGTAACAGACCGTACTGCAAAAAGGAATATGAAAATATAGAGATAATGGTCGTTGAGATTGATTACCACGTTGAATGGCAGCGATTAACTGCTGCTCATCAAATGGGCTATGGAGCTGTGGTGCAGTAGGGTATGAAGTATAACGCGGCCCTGACAGATCATGACGTTTGATTAACTCGGGGTTCCAAAGTCTGGAGTCGGGCGCGTTGGTTTCTGGAGGCATTTTTTTGCCTGAATAATAGGATTTGAATAAGGCTATCATACCCGCTTAGGTAAGGCATCAAATGCTGCTTACAACAGCCAAGGTGGCCTGTATGAAAACTGTGGATCTGTTACCAGATTGCCATATTGACCTTATTTTTTATCACTTGGCAAAGACCCGACAGTCTGTAACCTGGCCAGCATGGTTGCTTGCTGTCGGTGCGATTGGCCAATAAAGCGGTATTTTGATTGATGCTGATGGCTCAGCAAAATTACATATGATGCTAATACACTGAATTGGCGCCTAAAGTATTGCCAGTGAAATTGGATAGTATCGAGTTTAATTATTTGATTTTTCGTTATTTTTTTAGAAAAAATCACCAGTATTCAGATTGACGCTGGGCAAGGCTGAGGCCTATAATTGGTTATGAAATCAATTGACCGATCGATAAGAGTCAATGTCACTAACTGCATACTAATAATAATACTGGGGTGTACATTGGTGGAGGGTGCATTCAGTCAGCAAACTGAACTGAATGCGGCACAACAGGCATATGCCGACCGGGACTGGTCGAGCGTTGTCCAGATTCTTGAAAATACCGCAACCACAGCCGATGATCAGCGGTTACTGGCGCTGGCTTACTACCAACAAAAAGACTTTGACAACGCTCAACCACGCTTGTGGCAGGCAGTCACTCAATGGCCGAATGATCGAAAGCTGCGAGAGGCACTGCTGGAAACCTGGTTGGCGCGTGGCGATCATGCATCAGCATTGGCTTATCTGAATGATCATTCTGCAGCTGATGATGATCCCAATACCTGGTTTGCAAGAATGCGCATTGCTTTGGCACAGAATGATCCAACTGAAGCTCGGCGGCAATTGGATCGCTTGTTGCAGCAGGATAATGCCCGCCTGGCTCAAGAGGCTGCTGCCGAATATATTGAATATGCCCAGGCACAAGGACAACATACCGATGCCTACCAGATAGCACAGCAGGCGCTGGCCCGTGATTCTGATTCGTTTCTTAGTTTTCGTTTCCGACAAATCAATGATGTCAGCGCCACAGAAGAATCACAGAGTAGCCCATGGAAATTTACTCTGGGCTATCGACTTGAGTATGACGACAATGTCGCTTTGCTGCCCGATAGTTTGCTGCCCAGTGGTGATGCCGATGCTGACGAAGATGATTTCCGGCATGTGGTCACAGCTGACGTGCTCTACCAGCAGGCACTGGGTGGTAACTGGCAGGTGTTTGGTGAGGCGCGAGCAACGCAATCCATTCACCACCAGGCCAGCGAGTTTAACTTTACCCGTTTGAATGGTTTGCTGGGTACCGGTCAGTCATTCAATCGCTGGGGCTGGCGATTGCCAGCAGAAATCAGTCATGATCGTTTTGATGGCGATTCTTTCAGTACCACTTTTACTGTCAGCCCTGGTGCGTATTTTAAAATAACCCAAAACTTCTATACACATGTTTACGGTCGTTATGCCAGCAGCGATTTTGACCAGGTGGCTTTTCCCGAAGATGATCGTAGTGCAGAAACCTATGGCGGCGGTTTGTTGCTGGCAGGCAATATTACGCGGCGCTGGACGGTACGAGCCATTGGTGAATATCTGGATTTTGATGCGGATGGCAGCAATTGGGATCGTGAAGAAATTCAAGGTTATCTGTACACCGAGTATAGCTTGACACCAGACTGGTCAGTGGGTGCAGGTGCGCGCTATACCGATATTGATTTTGACAATTTGAATATACCCTTTTTAAGCACACGGGCGGACGAGAGCTGGGAATATTATTTGAGTTCCGGTTATCGGTTAGCGCCTGGCTGGTTTTTGCGTGGCCAGCTTACTTTCGTCGATCATCAATCCAATATCGAGGCATTTGATTACGAGCGTCTGGTCGCTTCTATTGGCATAAGCTGGCGGTTTTAATTATGAATATTTATCACATCAATCATAAATACTGGTGGTTACTGGCCAGCCTGCTGATATTGTTCGCGGCCCCCGTTGCAGCACAAGATGATCAGGTAGGTAATGTAAGTCGCCTGGAAGGCCAGGCAGAAGTCATTCGAGCGGATCAGACTGCTGATATTTCGAATGGCGACCCGGTATTGCGCAGCGACTCATTGATTACTTTGGATGATTCGCTGGTGGAAGTGCTGTTTACCGATGGCAGCAGTTTTACCCTGGATGAAAATGCCCAGGTGACGATTGCACAATATGCACCAGGCGCTGAACCACAGGGCTTGTTGCAATTAACGCGTGGTCGTTTGCGCAGTCGGGTATCCAGCGCTTTTTCCAGCCGTGAAGACAGCTATAAAGTTGAAACCCGTGAAGGTGTGATGGGTGTTCAGGGCACAGAATTCGAAGTGATTGCCAGCAACAGCGAGACATCGGTTTATGTTTATTCTGGTGTGGTGTCTGCCACCAGCAGAGATTCAGCTTATCCCGAGCCGGTTATTTTACGTGCTGGCGATTTTCTCAGCTTCGGTTTAAACGAGCCATTGCGACCACCCAATCGGTTTATGCGGGTGATTGACCGGGCTGTCACCAGCACCAGTGTTATTGATTCGGCTATCGGTTCTGGCGGCGAGCAATCGATTATTTCCGGGGGAGATCAAAGTGTCGATCCGACAGCGCCGGCACCTGTCATGTCCGAACAACCGATAGGTGAGGGCGGTATGGCACCACCGCCACCCAGACCGCCTGGGGGTTGAGTAGCTCAGGGTGGTTAACGACCGATGCAATAACACCTGAATAATCAGGGAGTGCTGGCGTTATCCATTATTTAATAAAGGCGGGGCAGAGGTAATTAACAATATGCTTCATATAGGTTCTACCAGATTAGGGTTGTTGCAGAAAGCGACGGTATTTATTGCGTTATTAATAAGCGCGCTGACCAGCTATTCGCAAGTGATTAATGTCGCCCCAGGCGTGGTCAATTTTGATGATTTTGACGGCCAGTGCAGTTTGTACGAGGCCGCACAAGTCATTATCGATGGCAATAATGCTGTTGAGCCCAATTGTAACGCACCCATTGCCGGATTGAACACCGTTAGTTTGGCGCCTGGCAGTGTCTATGTATTAGATACCGACCATGATTTGGACTTTCTATATGTTCCAGAGGGAAACTTCAATCTGGATGGTAATGGTTCAACCATTATGCGTGCCCCAGCAGCGCCTGAGATTACCTTAATTAGACCAGGTTTTGGCATGCCCAGCACCATCAGTAATCTGACCCTGGCCGATTCTGGTACGGCTACTGCGTTATCTGTTATTACGTCAAATGTTACTGTTGATTCTGTTAACTTTATTAACAATGGCACAGGTATTTTCTTCGGTAATGCAGCGGGTTTCGAATTACTCAACTCCACTTTCAGTGGAACCGGTACAGAAACCGGGCTAGCAAACATGGAAGGTAATGCCACCATTACCAATTCGACGTTCTCAGGCCTGGCAACTGCTATTTCTATCGAGAATGCAGATTTTACGCTGAACAATAATACGATTGTTAATAATGGTATTGGCATCAATGCAATGGGGGCCGGTTCGGGCAGTATCTCTAATTCGATCGTTGCCAACAATGCAACCGCAGACTGCATTGGTGGTGCCGGTAACCAGTTGCAATCCCAGGGGTTTAATATTTCTTCTGATCCCGGGAACCCCTGTTCTTTTGTGCCTGCCAACAATGACCTGATTAATACAGACCCTATGTTGGATCCTTTGGCCAATAACGGTGGTCCGACAGATACGCATTTACCGCAGCCAGGCAGTCCGGCCATTGATAATGGCGACAATGCAAGCTGTGCGCCCAATGATCAGCGGGGCGTTGCAAGGCCTCAGGATGGTGACGGCGATTTAAACAGTGATTGTGATATTGGTTCTGTAGAGGCACTGCCGCCGCCGCCAGTCATGCCGGTGGTTATCAATGTCGATCCAGGGTTGGTGAACTTTAACGCTGCCGATGGCTTATGTAGTCTTTATGAAGCTGCACAAGTGATTATCGATGGCAATAACCTGATCGAACCAGGCTGTGAAGCACCATCTACGGCATTAGATATTATCAGTCTGGCACCGGGCAGTGTTTATATGCTGGATACCGACCCCAATGGCGATTCGGTGTATATGCCTGTCGCCAGTTTTGATCTGCAGGGTAATGGGGCAACCATTATGCGGGCCCCTGCCGCGCCTGAATTTGTATTTATGGAATTCGCATTTGGTAATCAAAATGCAATTAGTAATGTACGTTTGGCCAATGCCGGTAATGCCGGAGTAGCCATTGATATTTTAGCCAGTGGCGTATTGGTTGAAGGTGTGGATTTTGTTAACAATGGTACCGGTATCAGTATGCTAACGGTTGTTGGCAATGTGATTCAAAACTCCACTTTTAGTGGCAGCGGTACGGAAACCGGTATTGTTGCTATTGAGGCGGGATACAGCATTATTAATACGACATTTTCTGGATTGGGTACGGCGTTAGATATCAGTAGTTCTGATTATGTTTTAAATAACGTTACCATGGCCAACAACATGATTGGGATTGATGCAGTTGCCATTATGGCAAGTTCGATAATCAACTCCATATTAGCCAACCTTGCTGGTACCAATTGTGTTGGTGAAACACCGGTTTCACAGGGTTTTAATATCGACTCAGCCAATACCTGTAACTTTGCCAATGTGGGTGATATGAGTGGTGTCGATCCTTTACTCGGCCCGCTGCTCAATAATGGTGGTTTTACACCCACCCATCTGCCACAAACGGGTAGCCCTGCTATAGACAATGGCATGAATGGGCCAGCTTGCCCGCCCGATGATCAGCGTGGTGTGCTAAGACCACAAGATGGTAATGGTGACACCATCAATGACTGTGATATTGGGGCGGTAGAGGTAATGCTCACTGAGGCCGATCTAGCAGTCACCAATATGGTGGATATGCCAACAGCCAATAATGGCGATATTCTGACCTATACATTCATCGTGGACAATAACGGCCCAGCAGCAATTGATGGCCAAAATGGCGCTTTTTCTGTTGAGTTTACCCCAGACTTAATCAATGTGAGCTGGACATGTGTAGGTGCCGATGGTGCATCCTGTACAGCTATGGGGACGGGCAATACCATTGATGAAAACCCCGTTATGCCAGCCAACAGTTCGATTATGTTTACCGTTATGGCTGAGATCGGTCCAGCGGCTGTTGATGATATTCTCGTTGAAGCCTCAGTAGCGGTGTTCAATGGCCTTATTGACCCAGTTCCCGGTAATGACTTTGCTACCAGTATAGTGATGATCGGCGCACCCAATTTCGACCTGGAAATTACCAAGACAGATAATGAAATAGAGGTTTTGCCTGGTGACCCGCTGGTTTATGACATTGTTGTGACTCATTTGGGAGACACACTTACCAATGCGACGGTGACAGATACATTTCCGGTTGGTTTGACGAATATTACCTGGACATGTATGGCTAGCGTTAAGTTGTCTGTGTGTCCTCCTACGGGTAATGGTGACATCAATACGCCCGTCATCATTGAAGCCGGGAGTTCTTTAACATTCACGGTCAACGCGATGGTTGACCCTGCTTTCAGCGGTTTGATCAGTAATACAGCTGAGGTTTTGGTTGATTTGCCCGATGTGGATCCTAACCCAGCCAATAATATCGCCACTGATATGACCACGGTAACGCCAATCAATGCCGATTTGGCAATCACCAAAACCGATAATCAAATGACGGCTAATCCTGGTGACATGCTGATGTATGACATCACGGTGCAGCATGTCGGTGATGCGCCGGTACAAAATGCCACTGTTATTGACAATTTCCCTGGCGGTTTAAATAACATTGCTTGGACCTGTATTGCACAGGCTGGAGCTAACTGTCCGAACAATGGAACAGGCAATATTGATGTGCAGGTGGGTTTAAATCCAGGGACATCGCTGACATTTTTTGTGAATGCAGAAATTGATCCTGCATTTCTCGGTACGTTGACCAATACGGCCACCGTAACGGTCAATGCCCCTGATGTTGATCCAAACCCTGTTAACAACACGGCAACAGATATAACCGAAGTGGTTGAGCTGGTCGTGGATCTGGCCATTGATAAAACAGTCGATATTGCCTTGGCTGAACCTGGCGATACCATTACCTATACGATCACCGTTGATCATTTGCCGCCAATCACGCAAGTTAACCCCGATGGTCCTGTTGTGCCGGTAGAAGCACTGGTGACAGACGTGTTTTCGACCCAACTGGACAATGTCGCCTGGACATGCATATCCAACGGCGGTGGTGAATGTTTACCGGAGGGTATTGGCAATATCAACGAGAGTGTGATGTTGCCCGTAGATGGGCGGGTGGTATTTACGATTACTGCGACCGTGGCGGCGGGAGCAACGGGTGACATTGTTAACCAGGCCACTGTGATGCCACTGAATGCAGTGGATAATCAGCAGGCCAATAATACTTCTCCTGCGGTTGTTACTACTGTCGATCAGGCATTTGATCTGGCTATCACCAAGACCGACGGACAGATGTCCAGCACGCCTGGTGCGGCAATTAACTACGTCATCATTGCCACCAATAACAGCAGTACTGAGGTGGATGGGGCTCGTGTCATTGATATGTTCCCGGAAGCTTTGGTTGATCCAAGCTGGACTTGTACGGCCGGTCTGGGTGCTGCCTGCGGAGCGGCATCGGGGAATGGCAATATTGATGAGCTGGTGAACTTCGCTGGCAGCAGTTTTGTTCGTTTTGAGGTTTCCGCGACCATCGATGAAAACTTTGAAGGCACGTTGGAAAATGAGGCCAGTGTCAGTGCTCCTGCAGGTATTGATGACCCGGCTCCGCAAAATAACCAGGCCACTGATACTACCGCTGTCAGTGGTCAGGCGGATTTATCCGTCACCAAGTCTGGACCAGTGACAGCGGCCAACGGGTCGAATGTTATGTTTGACGTCACCGTTAACAATGCAGGTGCAGTGGCTGTGACCGATATCATGCTGGTGGACGCCTGGTCGGATGGCTTGAGCTTGCTGGATATTGAGAGTGGAGCGTTTAACTGTGACGACCCGCTGGGCAGCATGGTGATGTGTCAGCTGGATGAGCTGGCGGCTGGTGCCAGTGTCGTATTGCAGTTTAGCTTTGCAGTAGATGCCGCGATAGGCGATACCCTAACCAATCAGGTGGCCATTAATGCGGCTACTGGTGATCCGAATAACGCCAATAATATGGCATCGGTGATGACCATGGTTGCAGGGACTTTGGATATTTTGCCGACCAACGGGCAGTTGCCTGATGCGGCTGTTGGTATGACGTATAGCGCAATATTCACCGCTGTTGGTGGTGTTGATCCCATCAATATGACGGTCAGCAGTGTGCCTGAAGGCTTCAACGTACAAATTGATGACCGTATGCTGACGATAGCAGGTACGCCGACTTCGGCTGGAATTAACCTGTTCACAGTGCAGGCAACAGACGCGGTCAATCAGTCGTTTGCCCGTGACTATAGCTTACAGGTTGTCACGGGTCTGATTTTTGAGCCTGAGGCACTGCCTGTGGCCAATACCGATGAAAGTTATCTGGCGCAGATTGTCCCTGCCAATGGAGTGCCACCGTTTATTGTTGATATCAGCAATCTACCGAATGGCTTGATCAACACCAATGGTGTGATTCAGGGGCAACCACAAAGTGTTGGCGAGTTTGTACTGTCAGTCAGTGCAATGGATAGCCAGGGTAACACGGGCACCCGTGATTACGATTTAACGGTAGAAAGTGGCTTGCAATTACCGGCTCAATCCGTTCCACCGGCCATATTGAATTTGAGCTATGGAGAACAGCTGATATCAACCGGCGGTCTAGGCCCGAATACTTGGTCAGGCGGTGGTGGACTGCCGGCTGGCCTGAATCTGGCCAATACCGGGTTTATCAGTGGTGAGCCGCAGGCTGTTGGTGAATTCAATTTCAATGCAACAGTCACCGACGCCAACGGCTTGCAGTCGACTCGTCAATTCACCATAACGGTGGAACCGGATGGACTGGTACAGCGGGAAATACGATTCCCGAATGGTTTGGTTGGTGTGCCTTACGTTACTCCGACGGCTGTGGCTGGTGGCGAACAGCCCTACACCTGTACGCTGCTAAACAGCACGTTGCCACCGGGTTTGGTTCTGAATGGCTGTAATGCCGGCATTGACGGTACACCAACTCAAGGTGGTAGCTTCAACTTTGTATTGGCCATTGAAGACAACCAGGACCCATCAGAAACATTGATAACACCTGCGCGTATCAGTATTGCCGAAACCACGCCAATTCCTATTGCTGACCCACCCGACCCAGGTTTTGATCCTCCGATTGATGTTCCGGTACCTGAATTTGGCGATGGTTCACCTGCCGATGGCTTTGCCGATGAATCTTTACAGGCCATAGCCAGTGATGCTTTTGGTAATCGCTATTTGGCAGGTTTTGGCTGGAATGGCAATGACTATGATATTCGCGTGCTTAAATACAGTGCACGAGGCGAGCTGGAATGGGAACAACGGTTCGATTCCGGTGATCAGGACTATGCCTATGCGATTGATATTGCGCCTTTGGATCAGCAGATGTTTGTTGGTGGGTATAGCTTAAGAGGCAGTGAGTATGTGGCAACGCTGCTGCGCTATGATCTCTCCGGAACGCTGCAGCAAACCATCTTCGACGATATTAATTCTCAAGTAAAAGCCTATTATGATCTGCAAGCCGATATGACAGGTGTGTATGCTGTTGGCGAAAGTTATAACGGCAGCAATTTTGATGGGTTGGTGGTTCGTTACGACATGAATGGCAATCGCCTGTTTGAAGCGCTTCGCGATACCGGAGCATCAGAAACCGCTTATGCGGCTGAATTGACAGATTGCGATAACGATGGGGTTTGTTCAGTGGTCTTTGGCGGCTTTGAAGGCGATCAGAATCCATCTGGCTGGCTGGCCGGTATTGGCCCTGCTGGCGGCTCAGTGCAAATGATCGCGCAACTGCCTGATGCGATATTCGACTTGAAACAGTTTAGCAATGGCGACTGGTTGGTAGGTTCTACGAGCAATAGCGACGACTGGATGCTAAGACGCCTGAATACCAACGGTACCACTATTTGGAGCACCACTGTTGCCCAGGGTGAACGCCTGCGTAGCGTAGCGATTGACGCTGGTGGTTTTGTGCTGGCATCGGGCAGTGCAACCGACTCGGGTGGCAGCGATGGTTTATTGGTTGTACTGGATGGTGCGCAAGGCCAATCACTGGATTCATTGACCATCGATAATGGTTTGCGCGAAGTGTTAACCGGTAGTTTGATTGGGCCCGAAGGGCTGCTCAGTCTGGTGGGTGAACGAGGCGATCTGGAAACCAATCGGTTCTTGTTTTTGAATATTGATACCGGTAAAGCATTCTGATCCGATAACGAAATTATCGTGGTGCTAGTACTCTATTCATCTAATAATTTGGGGTTCAGCGTTGTCGTGCTGTTTCGCCATAAGGCGCAGCCCGCAGTTAATGGCGAGCCCTTATCAAGGGCTGTAACGCAGTGGCGGGACAGCACGACACCGCCCTTTGGGTTGACTTGCCAATGCCCGTGGATAGCGTTACGGCGCTTATCAATGGAATCCAGCATTGCTTGCGAACCGTGCCTTGCCACGAGCACCGGCAAGTCAACTGAACCCCAAATTATTAGATGAATAGAGTACTAAAGGCCGGCAGCAAGCAAACAGCGCGCAAGCGGGATGTGCGCTTTTTGCACAGTCGGTGGCAGGTACTGGTGTTTGCATTTGCTGCTTCATTGCTTAGTCTGGCCGCTTACTGGTACCAGCAGAATGAACATCCGGCCTTATTGGAAAGCCTGGACCAACGCACTCGTGATGTGGTCTTTCGTTTGCGTGAACCACCCATACCCCCACCTGAAATTGTCATCGTTTCGGTAGATGAAGCAGCAGTCAAAGATTATGGCCGCTGGCCATGGCCGCGTTCGCTACAGGGCGAGCTAATCCAGGCACTGAAGCAGCAAGATGCAGGCACCATTGCCTTGGATATTGTGTTTGCCCAACCCTACAGCACCGCCGAGCAGGGTGAGCGAGAGGACGCTGCCTTAATTAAAGTGTTGCAATCACCTGGTGCGCCAGTGGTTGGTGGTTATTTTTTCCGTACCAGTAAAAGCCGTATAACGGACGATGCGGCTCTAGATCAGCTTTACGATAATCGCGTCAAAATCAAACTGATTACGCCAGGCGGGCATACCAACGACCTGCTCAAGTATGAATACGCCGAAACCAATCAAATCAATATTGCCGAACATTTTGACGGCTTAGGGGCATTTAACCGCGATACCGATGTGGATGGCCTGGTACGCCGGGCACCTTTGGTGCTGGGTTATCGGGATGAAATTTTTCCGTCATTGGCGTTACGGGCTTTGGCGATATACGCAGGGGTCAACGAAGGCATCGCTGCTGCACCAGAAGGCATTACTCAAGTACGCTTGGATACCTTTGGTATCCCAGTGGATGAACGTGGACGCTTGATTGCCAACTTTTATAACCAGAATGCCCAAAGCCGCGGTATTCCAATGTATTCAGCAGCGGATGTGCTCAATGGTGTTGTTGGTGCAGATCAGTTAGCCGGTCGGTTGGTATTTGTTGGTGTCACAGAAATAGGTATTGCCGATTTATTACCGACACCGGTTAATCCAATTTTCCCAGGTGTAGAGATGCACGCCACGGTGGCAGCCAATATTTTACAGGAGGAGTATTTATATCGGAACTGGGATACCGTTCTGATTGATATTGCCTTGATAGCGTTGATTCCATTGATCGGTGTTTTGATATTGGCCAGGCTAAAACATTTATGGCAAATGCTGGTGATGGCCATGGTTTTTATGGCGGGGTTATGGTGGCTGTTTTATTGGCTGGTGGCCAAACAAAGTCAATTGGTCAGTTTGCTGTACCCATCGATAGCGATGTTGTTGGCATTTATTACCTTCGGAATTTATTACGTGCTGACATCGCAACGTACAACCAAATTCTTGACGGGCGCATTTGGTTCATACGTATCACCTGATGTGGTTGATCAACTGCTCAGCCAGCCGGGCAGTTTAGGGCTTTCTGGAGAAAAGCGCGAAGTCACTTTATTGTTTTCTGATATTCGCGGGTTTACCGGTATTTCTGAAAAATTGGAGCCAGAGCGACTGGTGGAAATGCTGAATCAATATTTTGATGCCATGACCGAAACCATTCTGGCACGCACGGGCACACTGGATAAATACATTGGGGATGCCATTATGGCGATTTTCAATGCCCCGTTGACCATCGAAAATCATCAGCGAGCTGCGGCGCAATCAGCATTGGATATGGATCAGCGCCTGCGTGACATGCAACCTGAACTGCAGGATAGGTTTGGCATCGATTTGAAAATCGGTATCGGCCTGCACAGCGGTGAAGTTGTGGTAGGCAACCTTGGTTCCAGCCAGCGCTTTGATTACACCGCTATTGGCGATGCAGTCAATCTTGCTTCGCGTGCAGAATCGATCACCAAATTCTATGGCATTACCATTATTGTTACAGAAGCTATCAAACAGCAACTGGATGATGACTTTTTACTGCGGCCATTGGATAAAATCCAGGTCAAAGGCAAAACAGTACCGGTGAATATTTATGAATTAATGCAACCCAACGAGCATAATGCGCGATTGGCTGAGCAATTTGCTACAGTGTTCAATACTTATATCAGTGGTGATTTCGTCCAAACTAGAGAATTATTATTAAAATTAAAAACCAACTATCCTGAGGATCAACCCATTCAGCTGTATTTACAGCGGTGTGATGAGTTTATTCAACAACCACCTGCAACAAAGTGGGATGGTGTGTATCAGGCACAGGGTAAATAGTGCGATGAACTTTACAGAAGACATCAATGAAATGACCTGGCCAGAAGACGATGTTGAGCAGGAAATATCAGATTTTGCTATAGCAGAAAGGCTTTTGGAAAAAAAACTGCCGGAATTATTGGTAGCGATAAAACGGGGTAATGAAGAACTGCTTGACAGTGTAGGTGCAGGCGTGACCGAGATGCCTGATCTTGCCTATCGTGTGAGTGTGATCGGCTTGGCCCGAATGGCTTTGCGACATGGCTCCCTGGCCGATAACTCCTTGGCTTATCACAACGAAAGGCATTTGGTGGATGTGCTCGATCACTTACGCATGATTATTCACTACCAGAATCAACAGCCAGCAAAAACCAACCCACAAGCCAGCTTGCATCATATCGGGCCTGTTTCTTGTTTGTGCCTGAGTTTGTTTGCGGCTACTCACGATATTCGACAGTCACAAAAAGCTGTCGATGATGATGGCATCGGACATAGTGAACGAGCCAGTGCGGATGAAGCTTTGCGGATTCTCAAACAGGCGGGTTTGCGGCCGCAACAATATTCGGGAATTTTTCAATTATTGCGTTGGATGATATATGGAAGCACTTTTTTTGTGCAGACAAAGAAATTTAACAGTGGCGTGGTTGAGCCTGGTGCTCTGGCGCCGCTGGTGGGGGAAAATATTCTTCGCCAGGGTGTTGTTATGGATCCCTTTAGTGCAAGACACTCGGCAGAGCTGGTATCGCTGGCTACCGATATTGACACTGCCAATGTGGCAGAACCGATTAATCAATATGCTCGACAATCGGTCAATATATGTCAGGAAGTTCACCAGGGCAGAGATTTTGCATCGACTGATCAGCAGCTTAGCCGCTCGATATTGAACTTTTTAACCAATGGCCAGCAACAGTATTTTTTCCATCAGCAGCGCTTTTACAGTGTTATGGCGCAAAAGGCATTAAATGCACCCAAACAACAGACAGGTGAATTATTGAAGCAACTGATAACCTGGATGCAGCAACATTTTTTGGGCACTACTGCAGACAGCGATTCGGAAATAAATTCATTACTGCCCAATGGTCAGGTCATTATGCAGGCATTTTTGGATAAAGCTGAGCGCTTAGCCGGGGAATCGACCAGGTCATTTATTGAGCAGCCAGTCTTTGCTGGCAGGTCAGATGATTGAAATTATAGGAAATACAATAAAGCATCGGTTTACGAGTCAGATTATGAGAACATTTATTCACAAGACATATCGGTTGCTGCTTATTACAGCCCTTAATGTTTTACTGCTTAGCACATCATGGGGGCAACTGGACAGTGAAGATATTGCGACGGCGCAACATCTGGGCGTTGCATCTTGTGCTTCTTCTGCCTGCCATGGTTCAGTGCAACCCTATCCGGATAGCCGTATCCAGCATAATGAATATATTACCTGGCACACCGACCGTCATGGCAATATGCATGCCAAAGCTTATAGCAAATTACTCACATCCGAAGCGGTTGCTATCGCCAGTAAATTAAAGCTTGGCAAGCCTGAAGAAGCAAAGGATTGTCTGGTCTGTCACGCAGACTATGTGCCACAACAACAGCGCAGGCCAGAGTTTCAACTTAGTGATGGTATAGGCTGTGAGGCCTGTCATGGCGGCGCTGAGCATTACATCGATTCACACAAAGACCGTAATCTGTCGTTGTCTGAAAAGCAGCAAGATGGTTTGTATCCGACATGGCAACCGCAGGCACGCGCTGAATTGTGCTTGAGCTGTCATATGGGAAATAAGCAACGCAGCATTGACCATCGCATCATGGGTGCCGGGCACCCGCGTTTGCAATTTGAGTTGGATACGTTCACTTATCTGCAACCCCACCATGTTGTGGACGAAGATTATATTGAACGTAAAGGCAATCAGGACAATGCCCGTGACTGGGCAGTTGGGCAGGCGCTGGCTGCAGATAATCTGCTCAGTCAGTTACAAGACAGTGAGCAGGGCTGGCATGGTATTTTTGTGGAGCCACTGTTACTGGACTGCCACAGCTGTCATAAACGTCTGGATGGTGAGCGCTGGCAGCGTCGCAGTGGAACCGGTCTGGGGCCAGGTGAAATGCGTTTGAACGATGCCAATCTGGTGATGGTGCGTTTGATATTGTCTGCTATTGATCCATCGTTATCAGAGCAGCTAAAGCAACAAACGCTAGCATTACATCAGTCCACCACTGTTGGTCGCGAGCAAGTACATGCTGCTGCCAAACAATTACAGCAAACACTTTCTGCAGCAACCGCTGAGTTAATCAACCATCAATTTGTTTCTGGTGACCTAGATAAGGTGTTTGCTCAGTTACAACAAGAGGCACAAAGTGGTGAGTTAAGCGATTATGCTGCTGCTGAGCAATCAGCGATGGCAGTGGTCAATTTGGTGTCAGCATTGGAGCAGTCTGGCATTATTGAAGCACAGGCAATGGATGCTGAAATTGATGGTCTGTTTGCCACTGTTGCCGATGAATATGACTATCGGGGTCAACGCTTTGCTATTGCACTGGAAAAACTCAATGCAGTGATCAATAAGCATTAACCAATGGCGATCTTGTAACCAATCAAAGCGCGATTGCTACTTAAACCAGTGCAGGGCGAGCAAGCTTAGCGCAACAATGGCGCATTAATACTATTTAATTCGCATAACACTGTAAGGCATGGCAGACTCTGTGCCTGAAATCCCGTAATAACAATAGCGATGGGAGTGGTGGATGGAGTCTTTAATCCTGATTTTTGGTTTGGTGTTGGTGGCAATACCAATCGCAGTGATTTACCTGCTGATTAAAGTCAGCGGTCAGCAGCGCTTGATCGATCGACTGGGTGTACGGGTTGCAGAACTTGCTCGTGGCCAGGGTAACCAAGCGGATGCTGCTCAGATTGTATCTGACCTAACCGATACGCCCGAAGCCAGGCCACAAGACCGTTTACAAGAGCCGGGTACAAGCCAGCAAGAGGCTGAAAAACCAAGCATGACTGAATGGCAACCACCTGAAATCCGCAGGCCTTCAGAAGTATCCACTCAAACGCCATCAAAACAACAAACCAGTCACCAGCCAGTAGCAGCTGCCAGTCATGCCACTACAGCAAGCACTGCTGCTCCGGCAGTACGCAAACCCGTTCAATCTGAGCCGGATTTCGCTGACAAGATTGGTCAGTACATTAAAGATTATTTTACCGAAGGTAATCTTATTGTCCGTGTGGGCGTGATTGTATTGTTTTTTGGGGTGGCTTTTTTATTGAAATATGCGGCTGAAAACAGCCTGTTTCCACCTGAGTTGCGGTTAATCGGTGTAGCGATTGGTGGGCTGATACTTTTGGTCATTGGCTGGCGTTTGCGTGAAAAACGCAGAGTCTATGGGTTGGTGATGCAGGGGGGTGGTGTTGGTGTGCTGTATTTGACCATGTATGCCGCATTGCGATTGTATGATTTGCTGCCGCCGGTGGTGGTGATTGTGGTAATGCTGCTAATGGTGTCATTGGCAGCGGCATTGGCGGTTTTGCAAAATGCCAAGTCATTGGCTGTGCTGGCAGCAGTGGGTGGATTTTTGGCACCTATTCTTACTTCTACAGGTGAAGGCAGTCATATTGTTCTGTTCAGTTATTACCTGATATTGAATGCCGGCATTTTGCTGATTGCCTGGTTTAAGTCGTGGCGAATACTCAACCTTATCGGTTTTGTGTTCACTTTTGTTATCGGTACTGCCTGGGGGGTGTTGCGGTATAGCAGCAGCCTATTTGTTAGTACCGAAGCATTTTTAATTGCTTTTTTCTTGTTTTATGTAGCACTGGCCATTTTTTATGCCCGCAGGCAACCACCGCATTTACGTGGGTTGGTTGACGGGACCTTGATTTTTGGCACGCCTTTGATTGTTTTCAGCCTACAGGCCGGGCTGGTGCATCAGTATGAATATGGTATGAGCTGGTCAGCACTGGCCGCGGGTGGTTTTTATTTGTTGCTGGCTTTTCAGTGCTGGAAGTTTGGCGGAAAAAATTATCGTCTGCTGAGTGAAGCATTTTTGGCCCTGGGGGTTATTTTTGCTTCTTTAACCATTCCATTTGCATTGGATGGAAACGGTATTGCTGCAGCCTGGGCATTGGAAGGTGCAGGCATATTATGGATCAGTGTCAGGCAGAAGCAACGTTTGGCCAGTCAACGAATTGGCGTAGCGTTTGGTATTTTCCTGCAATTTGCAGGCGGTATTGCTTTGCTGGCCGAACATACGTTGAAAGGTGATACTCAACCGGTTTTTAACAGTGTATTTTTGGGCGCTGTGATGGTGGCCTTGGCAGGTATCTTCAGCAGTTACTATCTGTTTCGCCAATATCGCGAAGAAAAAGGCTGGGAATACCATGCCAGTGTGCCTTTGTTATTGTGGGGGCTGTGCTGGTGGTTTGGTAATGGCGTTACCGAAATTATGGAATATGAAGCGCAGATCCCCTGGTTTAGCGGGGTCAACGCCGCATTGGGCTTTATTGCTGTATCAGCCGCTGTCCTGGGGTGGATGGAAAACAAACTTAATTGGCGTGTATTACGCTATACCGTCATTGGTCTGATCGTGGCCATGGCTGTTGTATTGTTGGAGTCATTGAATATCCGGCAGGATCCTCTGGCACAGGGTGGTGTGCTGGTTTGGCCGCTGGCGTTTGCGGTGTTATATGCCTTGCTAAGACAGCGCGACACAGTAGATGCAGATCACCCGCCAGGCTGGTTGGATCAATTGCATATCGCCGGCTCATTGCTACTGGTTGTGTTGCTGACCATGGAGCTGGCCTGGTTGATTGGCGAGTTTTGGGGGTTGACCGGCGGGTGGTATTTTATCGCTTTCGCCATACCTGCCTTATTGGTCATAGCGGCAATATTAAAGCTCGATATCTGGCCACTGAACGCACACCCGAAAAGCTATTTGTATTGGAGCGCGGGCTTGTTGCTGTTGGGTTTGTTCATCTGGAGTTTGGTCACCAATATTTATTCCAAAGGCCAGGCGCTGCCGTTGCCATATCTGCCGTTATTAAACCCAATTGATATTGTGCAGGTGATGGTGCTGACAGCGATGCTGGCATGGTGGCAGCGTTTGCGCAGCCAGCCAATAACCAATCTACAGCGTGGTTATTTGGCTGCAGTAGCCGCTTTATCATTTGTTTGGTTAAATGCCATGTTGTTGCGCAGTCTGCACCACTGGTTTGATGTGCCATTCGTATTCGATGGTTTTTACGAGTCCGTGTTGGTACAGGCCTGCCTGTCAATATTCTGGACCTTGCTGGGGTTAAGTGTCATGGTGATGGCTTCCAAGCGTGGCTGGCGTGGAATCTGGATTGCGGCTGCAGTATTGCTGGGTGTTGTGGTGCTTAAGTTGTTTAGTGTGGATTTGGCTGACAGCAATACCCTGGAATCCATTTTCTCATTCATCGTGGTGGGTATTTTGTTATTGGTAATTGGTTATTATTCGCCGATACCACCGGCAATGACATCCGATAAGACCAATGCTGAAAAAACGGGTTGACGGTATGTTTAAAAAGTATTTCAACAGCGGCGTTCCACTGTTATTGGTGGTGATGTTCAATATTAGCCTGCCAGCTCAGGAGATGGCTCCTCAGGACTTTGCCTATGGGATTGACATCACACCCAGTGATAATAATGCCTGGCAATCTATCGTGTTGCCTGATACTTATTATCAATACTCAGCCAGACAGGGCGGCGGTGACCTGAGAGTATTTAACAGTGATGGGCAGATCATTCCAAATAAAATTGAACAGGCCACAACCCGTGAGTACCAGCAACGCGAGACAGTGCTGGTGTTTTTTCCGGTGTATGGAAAATCACAAAATGATTTAGACGACTTGTCACTGCAGGTTAAACGCAGTGCAGATGGTTCACTGATCAGTGTGGAATCGCTGAATCATAAAAAAGTCACTGAAAGTACAGTGGTGGCCTATGTCATAGATGCCAGCGAGGCACACAAAATTAATCGTCAAGGCCAGCTTGAGCGATTGATTTTTGACTGGTCTGTGCCTGAGTATGGTTTTATTAACGATTTGAGAATTGATGTCAGTAATGATCTGAATCAATGGACCACGCATGCCGATCAACAGAGTTTGTCGCGTCTGGATTTTGATGGTCGCAGCCTGGAAAAGCGATTTATCCCGTTAGATAAGCCCATTACTGCCAAGTATATCCGTTTGAGCTGGCCCGCCCGGCAATCGACACTGGAACTGGACCGGGTAATGGGTGGTTATCGCTGGAGTGAGCATACTCAGGATATTGCCCTGCAAACGATTCAGGTGGAAGTGGTGCCGATATCGCAAGTGGAAGACGAGCCAACCCGAGATGGCTACTTTATCGATACCGGCGGGCAATTCCCATTGGTGCAATTAAGTTTTATGGGTAACGCTGCGGGGCAAAATAATTACTATACCGGTGAGTTATATTCACGTCCGGGTAATGATCGCTTTTGGTCACCACGCGGCAGTTTTGAGCAGTTCAATCTGCAAACAGGGCAGGGTGAACTAAGCAGTGAGCCGTTGGCATTAAATGGTGTACGTGATCGCTACTGGCTGGTGCAGTTTGATTATCCCAGGCAAATACCTGAAAGCGCATTGCCAACAGTTCAGCTTGACTGGCGCCCCGAGCGTTTACAGTTTATTGCCCATGGGCAAGCGCCATTTACATTGGCATTTGGCAACGCCACTGTTGCTGCCAGCAGTACAGCAGGCTTACTAAGTAACCCCCCAAATGATATTGGAATGTCCAGTGATGCACAGCTCAGTGAGCTGTATTCATTGGGTGATCCTTCGCTGGCAGAGGTTCGTGAATCGGTTTCCTGGAGCCGTATTTTGCTGTGGGTGGTTTTGGTTGGTGGTGTGTTGTTGATGTTATGGATGGCCATTCGCCTGTTCCGGCAAATGGACCAGCCATAGCGGATAAAATGATCAGTGTCTTAGATGATAGGAATTGAAACGCTATGAGTGCTCAAGCTAACTCACATTATTTACTCAGAGTGGCACTGGTCTGGCTATTGCTGTCTGGTATTGGCGTAGAAACATATGCTGACACACAGGATAAAAGTGCAACAGCGGATTATTCTTCCCTGGTCGAACTGTTTAACGACTGGCGCAGGTTTGAACAGCCAGCACTTCGTGATGGCGCCCCTGATTATACGGAAGCAGCGATGCAGGCTAAGCATCAGCAGCTTAAGAGTTATCAACAGCGCTTACAGGCCCTGGATATTGCCGATTGGCCGGTTGAACAACAGGTGGATTACCATTTGGTTCGTGCCGAAATGAATGGAATGGATTTTAATATCCGGGTACTTAAACCCTGGCAACGAGACCCGGCTTTTTATGCTTCGGTATGGACCTACCAGAGCGATACCCCCGCGCATGAAGGACCTACGCATGCTGCCATTATTGAACTGTGGCAGTACCAGTTTCCTTTATCTGAAGAAGCTGAAATACGCCTGACGTCTGAGTTAAAAACCATTCCCCCATTGCTTCAACAGGCCCGAATAAACCTAACGGGTAATGCACGTGAATTATGGGTGGCAGGTATCAAGAATATCACTGACCAGGTGAGCGACCTGGAAGACTTGCATAAAAAAACGGCTGAAGCCGGTCATGCATTTCAGTCAGCATTAAGTGATGCCAGACAAGCAACGGTTAGCTTTGCTGAATGGCTGGAACAACAATCTGCCAGCAAAACCGGCGCATCGGGTATTGGCAAAGACAACTACACCTGGCATTTACAGAATGTACACCTGGTGCCGTTAACTTGGGAGCAGGAAGTCAGCTTATTACAGCGTGAGCTAGATCGTGCCCATGCATTTTTGCGCCTGGAAGAGCATCGCAATAGAAACCTGCCACCGTTAAAAGCCATTGCCAGCCCGGAAGAATATGAACAGCGGGCAGAGGCTTCGGTTACCCAATACATGAAATTTTTGAAGGAGCAGGATATTTTGCCGGTCAAAGATTATATGGACCCGGCCATTCGGGTGCGTACCGGCCAGTTTGTGCCAGAGCAAACCCGCAATTTTTTCTGGACAGCTGTACATTTTGAGCCCATCACCTTATGGACACATTTTTATCATTGGTTTGATTTGGCGCAGATGGAGACTGAACCGCATAGCAGCCCTATTCGACGTGGACCATTGCTGTATAACATCTGGGATAGCCGTGCCGAGGGGCTGGCGACGGGGGTCGAAGAAATGATGATGCATGCAGGCTTATATGATGACAATCCGCGGGCACGCGAAATTGTTTATATCATGCTGGCACAGCGTGCCGCCCGGGGGCTGGGCTCGCTGTACGTGCATGCCAACGAATTTACGATGCAGCAGGCTCGTGACTTTCATGTGGCAAAAACCCCTCGTGGCTGGATGCGTGACGACCTGGACCTGCTGGGTTTTGAGCAACTGCTGTATCTGCGTCAACCAGGTTATGGCAGCAGCTATATTACCGGTAAGTATTTAATCGAGCAGCTGCTGGCCGAACGGGGCAGTCAGTTAAAGCAGGATTTTAAGTTGAAGGATTTTTATTCAGAGGTCAATCAGATGGGCTTGATTCCTGTATCTTTAATACACTGGCAATTAACGAATAATGATCACACTATAAAAACCCTACTCCATGATTGATTAATCAACCAGGCTGATGTGCTTTGCAAATACCTCCAGAGACAGCTCGCGCAGTAAATTGGTTAGTGATCGATAAAACGAACGGTTAGGCGAAGCGTTGCGCCAGCTTGCCGAGATGGTTCGATGAATGTTTTTGTTGTCTATCTGTAAGACTTTAACCTCTGGGTCTTCTCGCTGAGCAATTTCAGAACGAACATACAAGCTGGGCAGCATCGCTACCCCCATGCCCATGGCAACCATCTGGCGCAAGGTATCCAGACTGGTTCCTTCATAGTTGGTTTGCAGCTGGGCGCCAAAGGCATCAGCCAGATCATGCACCTGGCGGTGGAGCTGGTGGCGGTTTTCCAGTATTAGCATTTTTTCGCCACGCAGATCCGATGCCTTGACGTTTTTTCGTGAAGCCAGTGGGTGCTCTTGTGATACCGCTAAAAACAATGGCTCATGGAACAAAGGCACCGTGGTTAATGCCTGGTTGCTGATCGGGGTTGGGGAGATAATTAAATCCTGTTGTCCTTCCAGTAAATCGCTTTCCAGTTGTGCAGGAACCCGTTCGCGAACATAAAGCTTCAATGAGGGGTATCGGCGATGAACGGTCGGAATGATTTCGGGCAGAAAATAGGGCCCCAATGTAGGCGCTACACCCATGCTGTAGGTGCCTGCTGCTTCGGCATTGGCAGGTTGGGCAGTGCGTTGCAAATCGGCAACGGCTTCTAATATCGCGCGTGCTCTGGGCAATACTTCGCGGCCTAACGGTGTTAAATTGACGCCTGATCGAGAACGTTCCAAAAGACGACACTCAAGGCTGTCTTCCAGAGCTGATATTTGATTGGTGATGGTGGGCTGGCGAACCTGCAGACGTTCAGCAGCACGGCGATAGTGACGATCTTCGCTGACCGCAACAAAATATTCCAATTGTCTAAGTGTCGGTTTACGAAGGCGCATATTGATAGATAAAAGTTATCAAAACATTTATAGGTTTAGTATTGAACTATCAGTATGCGGCAGCGATCATACGCAGTCAACATTACGAATCAATAGCAAATAGGAAGTGACATGAAGCATGTAGTCCAGGGCGCAATGCGTTTTCAGAACGAAGGTTTTTACGCACAGGAAAAACTGTTTAATGATTTAGCGGGGACCCAGTCACCAGAAGTATTATTTATTACCTGTGCAGATTCACGTATTGATCCAAGCCTGATTACTGAAACCAACCCAGGGGATCTATTCGTTTGCCGTAATGCAGGCAATATTGTGCCGCCGCACAGTCAGACTGGTGAAGGCATGACCGGCTCTATTGAATATGCAGTACATGCTCTGGGCGTGAAACACATTGTTGTTTGTGGACACAGTGACTGTGGTGCTATGAAAGGCCGGATGAATATGTCATCACTGGGGGAGTTGCCACATGTTGCAGATTGGCTGGCCCACTCCAGGGCGGCGCATACAGTGGTCATGCGTAAGTTCTCAGAGCTAAATGAAGCAGAACAGCTGAATCGGCTGATTGAACAAAATGTCATTCTGCAGCTTCAGCACCTGGCTACTCATCCCTACATCGCTGCACGACTGGCGACCAATGATATTGAATTACATGGTTGGGTGTATGACATTGGCAAGGGCGGTATTAACGTATGGGACGAGCCCAGCGACACCTTTAGGCCATTGGCTGAGCAGTATCAGCCGATGCTGGACTAAAGCTGTGTGGGCAGTTAAATACTTTCAGACAATTAAGTAAAACGCATAGAATTTATATAAGGAATATTCGTAATGAAGCTGGATTTTTCTCACTTTAAAGGTGATCTGTTTGGTGGCATCACTGCTGCTGTAGTGGCATTGCCGCTGGCACTGGCGTTTGGTGTTGCCTCGGGCGCCGGCCCTGTGGCAGGTATATATGGTGCCATCATTGTTGGTTTTTTTGCCTCGCTGTTTGGTGGCACACCGACCAATGTTTCCGGGCCGACAGGACCAATGGTGGTGGTGTTTGCGGGCTTGTTTGCAAGCCTCTCCGGTGATGTCTCACTGGTGTTTACTGCTGTGGTACTGGCGGGCATATTGCAGATCGCTTTTGCCGTATTGGGCTTTGGGCAATATATTCGCCTGGTTCCTTACCCGGTGGTTTCCGGCTTTATGAGCGGTATCGGGGCAATTATCATCATCCTTCAGGTTGGGCGTTTAATTGGTGGTGATCCATCAGGCAATACTCTGGAAGCTCTGACCATGATTCCGGAAATGGTGAAGCAGCATAACTGGGCTGCGATTGCTGTGGGGGCAACCTCATTGTTGGTCGGCTATTTGTGGCCGGCCAGGCTAAACAAGATACTACCGGGCGCACTGGCTGCTTTGATTTTCGGCACCATAGTCAGCTTAATCATTCCAGGCGCACCTTTACTGGGCGACATTCCCACCGGTTTGCCGACTTTCCATATGCCTGTGTTTGAACAGGGTTCACTGTATATCGTTTTTGAAGCGGCCATTATTTTGGCGGTACTGGGGGCTATCGACAGCTTATTGACATCGCTGGTAGCCGATAATATGACCAGAACCCAGCACAAATCCAATCAGGAACTGATCGGTCAGGGTATTGGTAACACGATAGCTGGTCTGTTTTCAGCCATTCCTGGTGCGGGCGCAACCATGCGCACAGTAATTAATATTCGCGCCGGTGGTAAAACCCGTTTGTCTGGCATGATTCACGCAGTATTGCTTTTGGTTGTGGTGCTGGGAGCTGGTCCATTGGCTTCGAAAATTCCACATGCAGCATTGGCAGGTATCCTGATTAAAGTTGGTTTCGATATTATTGACTGGAACTATCTACGCACCGCACATCGCGGTCCACGCTGGGATCTGGTATTGATGGCATTGGTGTTGGGTCTGACAGTGTTTGTCGACTTGATTACCGCTGTGGCTGCCGGTGTGGTACTGGCGGCATTGGCATTTGTCCGTCAGGTTGCACAAGCACAGCTGAAAGAGATGGAAGAGCACGCGGGCTTGCGAGCGACATCTCCGGAAGAGTTTGAATTACTCGATCAGGCCGATGGCCATATCACTGTGTTCGATTTTGGCGGGCCGCTGAGTTTCGGTGCAGCCGCTGATATGGGTCATCAGTTCCGTGAGAAAACCCAACAGGGCAGTGATGCGATTATCCTTGATTTTTCAAGGGTACCTTATATGGATGTATCGGCTGCTCGCGCTGTGGAAGACATTACCTGCGATGCCAAACGAGCCGGTAAGATATTATTCTTCTCTGGTCTTAAGCCGGAGGCTGCGAAAACTTTAGAAGTGGTCAATGCATACCATTGTCTGCCTGAAGGCAATTCTTATCCGACCAGGTTGGAAGCATTAAAGGCAGCGGTTGAACAAATCAATAATAAGCCAAAAGCCGATCAAAATGGATAGAAACTGAATAACAAACTAAAGTTTTGATATTTTTGAAATGCGGCTGATTATTCAGCCGCATTTTTTATTTTCTATTCGGTCAAAGGCTAGGTGATATTGCGTTATTGAATCAACCCTGTGTGGCCTGGTTTAAGTGCTCAGTTGTTTGCGCAGTGATTGATCAAGTTTTAGCTGGCTTTTGACTGTAGAAAAAACAATGTCGGTCTGGGTAGCGCCATGGCGGGTGAAGCCATCGACAATTTTCCGCAAGTGTGGCATATCTTTGGCCACCACCCGGATAATCAAAAGCTCTGCGCCGGTCAACACATGGCACTCCGCCACTTCGGGTACCTCGATAACAGTATTAACGATCTGTCTATGTCGCGAGGAGTCGGCTTGAAGTCGCACAAATGCACAAATCCCAAAGCCCAGCTTTTCTTCATCAACGTGTGTGGTTAGCTTTTTAAGCGCCTCTGTTGACTGCAGCTTTTTCAGGTGTTCACTAATGTTGCTGCGCGAACGATTCAATTGGGTTGCCAAATCAGAAATACTGATGCGGGCATTTTGCTGAAGCAACTCCAGCAACTGCCAATCCAGACCGGTTAAAGATAAATGTGTCATTTTGCTAATCCAAACCACGATATTGCTATCAAAGTGACGAAAACAGACATGATCCAGTTTCAATTGCCTCTGGCTTAGTGAGTCTGAAGCATTCTATGATGGTATTGCAAACGTTCAGCACAGTTTCTATTGAAGACTGTTTTGGATAAAGAGAGTCTACAGTATGTCAATCAAATCAGAGGTTGTTCACAGTGATGCAGTCAATATTCCCACTTCGAAATTATCGGTGCTTATTCATAGGCTTGGTGATTGCAGCAATCGATACCAGTCTAATGGCGCAAACCATTACCGATCAGGCCGATAAACACTACCAGGCACAGCAATGGCAGCAGGCTGCTGATGCTTATCAGGTATTGTCAGAACAAGATATTGAGAACGGCTTGTACTGGTTTCGACTTGGCCAGAGTTTGCATGCTTTGCAGCAATACCAGGCAGCCGTTAAGCCGTTACAGCAAGCGCTGCAATATCCGCATGACACTGTATCGGTACCGGTTAACCTTTTACTGCTTGCCCGCAGTCAGGCCGCCAGTGGTGATGTCCCAGGCGCACTGAAAAATATTGCAGCCATACAAGCCACAGGTGCCAGGCCATATCAGGCAGTAAAAAACAGTGTTGAATTTTCTGATATCAATAAAACACCTGAGTTTATAGACATAGTGGAGAAGCTAAAACCCTGTGGAACTTCGGATCATCGAGCCTTTGATTTTTGGCTGGGAGAATGGGAGGTCACCTCGCCAAACCGTCCCGGCTGGGTAGCGCAAAACTCGATTACTTTATCGAATGATGATTGCTCTGTTCATGAAAGCTACACCAGTGGAGGATATACAGGCAGCAGCATTAGTTTTTATGACAACCAAAAACAGCAGTGGCACCAAACCTGGATCGATAACCAGGGCGCATCGATTTATCTGGATGGCAACTTGACCGATGGAGCAATGGTGCTTGGTAATGCCACTAACCGTGTCACCTGGTCTGTGCAGCCTGATAATCGCGTCAGACAACACTGGCAGTCTACCAGTGATGAGGGTGAAACCTGGACAACGGTATTTGATGGTTATTACCGCAAAAAATAGTGCTCGATATTGGGTTTGTTGTTGCAATGATTACGGTATTAGCTGGATATCGGCATGATTAACAATAGCCAGTAGCACAGGTTCATCACCAACCACCTGCAATGCATGTGTGCTGCCGGCTGCACTGAAGGCAAGATCGCCAGTATAGAAAGTCCGGTGATCTTGTTCTGATTCGCTTTGTTCTGCAATACAGCCTTTAATGATCAGGGCCCATTCGTCTCCATGATGACAGTGTTTGGGAAACACTGCACCAGTGGACAAATAAACCAGCCCACAATCAGCCTTGCTGACAGCTTGACCACCTTCAAAATGCAATAGAGAAACCCCTGGGATATGGCTGGCAATCCAAGGGGAGTTCCCAGGGTCGTTAGACAGTGTCAATATTTCACGTATACGTTGCGTTTGTAAATCGAAAAGTTTACCCAATCGATCAATCAAACCTTCAGAAGGTGTATCAACGCCTAATGAGCGCAGTAGTGATTCGCGTACTTTGGGGCTAGGGTGCATCATGGGTTCATTTTTTTCCAGCGCTTTGATTTCATTTTCTGCTTTGCTCAATTGATCGCGCAACTGGGCACTGAGTGCCAGCTCTTGTTCCAGCTTCTCGTTTTCATCGTCCGCCAGTATTCCCAGTACGAAGGCCATTAAACGTGTATCTGTTTGCGTCATGATGTGCCCTCTGTGGTCGATATCATTTGCCGCCGCATAGCGCGGATACCTGCAGATAATCTGGATTTGACCGTACCAATTGGAATCCTGCAACGCTCTGCAATTTCCCGACAGGTCAAGCCTTCGAGATAACCTAGCTCGACTACTTTTTTTTGTTTTAAGCTTAACTGGTTTAAAGCGCTTCTGGCTTGTTGGCTATCCGTTTCGATCGCGGCGTGGTCAGCGCTGATAACCTGATCTTGTGCCCATAACTTTGCGGCAGTAGCGTATTTAAGAGCTACTTTAGAAGTGCGTATGCGGTCCATGGCGCGACTTCTGACGCGCAATAGCATCCAGCTGCGCAGACTCCCGAGTGCAGGGTTGTATTGCTCGGCTTTTTGCCATGCCTCGAGAAACACATCGTGTAATAAATCTTCAGCAGCGCTGTGGCTTTTCAGTAGCCGCAGAGCAACCCGAAACATTACGGGTGAGTATTTGTCATACAACATGGCCAGTCCATTTCGGTTGCCTTGTTTAACCAGACTCCAGGCAGCAGCATCAAAATCCTTATTGTTCATATGTCTATGACCCCCGGGGTCAATTCATTTTTAATACCATCACTTATTTCAGACGATGTTTTATTCCTTATCTATAGTAGTAATACGCATATAAGAGTAAAACGGTTCACTTTTGTCAGGAATTGATAGTTGTATTCTGGTATAACGACAAGTAATGGCCATAGGCTTTAGTATCTCCCCAACCTGATAAGTTGAGGAGACAGGCAAGCCATAGCGATCCAGGCGTTAAGCAGATCAGCTGGTTTGTATTTATGATATGCGTTCAGGAACAGTCTCTGACGTCAGTGTATCTATAGCAAAGCCTGGGGGTGCGGATGCTGTGAGGTTACCGGCAGTAAAATCAGTAAACTGGCGGCGCAAATCGCGGACTTCTTTTTGTAGCTCAGTAGTAGCAGCAGCAAACAACATGCCATTACCAGTAGATCTGGGGCGCTCAGATGATGCCGTGAGAAAGGGTAATGATCCGGTGACAATATCACCAGTAAAACCAGGGTCTGGTCGTGGCAAAGCAATGCCATCGACGATGGTGCCCGATACCACGGCCAGTTTGTTATCTTGATTGCGGTAGAAAAAAACGATATCAATATACTCTGGGGATTCAAAAGCATCATCAAATTCCAAAGTAATGCTGACAGTTTCACTTTGTTTAACAGGTTGGAAAAAATCTCTTATCGATTCACTATTGACTGTTCCGGCACTTCTGTTTCGAGGAGATACAATGGTATATCTACGAATATTCGGTGGATCTCCAGTACCACCAGCCAATTCATATAAAGTACCCAGTTTTGAGCTTGGCCCTGTTTGAATGGTAACAGCGGTCCAGTCTTCATCTGTCATATTTTGAAAGGTCCAGGTGAAATTATTTGCCCCTGCAGAAACAGATGGTGGGAAGGTAATAATACGACCTTTTTTTAGTGAGGTAATTTTCATTAATGTAACTCCATTTTTTTATTTTATTAAAAATAATTTGCCAGCAAAAAAATGCTTGCATAGAGTTATACGTTTTAACTGCGTATTTGGCTCAAATGGGTAGATAGATCACTAACAATAAGTATTGGCAGCGGAATATATGTGCGGCTGTGGTGCAAGGTATAATAGGTCTTGCTATTTTATTGCCTCCCTCAAAGTCTATGCCTAGCAACAGTTTCTCCAGTCTTCCTATCACCAAGGCACAAGTGGCTAACTTAAGTGAGTTGGGTTATGTGACGATGACCCCGATCCAGGCCCAAAGTCTGCCACACGTATTGGCGGGTAAAGATTTGCTGGCCAGAGCCAAAACCGGCAGTGGTAAAACAGCTGCTTTTGGTATCGGCATATTGGAACAAATCGATCCTAGAGATTTTAGCGTACAGGCTCTGGTTCTTTGTCCTACACGTGAGTTGGCTGATCAGGTTGGCAAGGAATTGCGTCGTCTGGCTCGGAGTATTGCGAACCTTAAACTGGTGTCATTATGTGGCGGCAAGCCATTTACACCGCAGCGCACGTCATTGCAACATGGTGCGCATATCATTGTCGGCACACCTGGTCGGATCCAGGATCATTTGAACAAGCAAACCTTGCAGCTTAAAGCGCTTAAGGTGCTGGTGTTGGATGAAGCTGATCGAATGCTGGATATGGGCTTTATCGATGCGATCAGAGCGATCATAACCAAAGCGCCCAAGCAGCGTCAGACCTTGCTGTTTTCGGCCACCTACCCGGATACCATTAAAAAAGTCAGTCGCAGTGTTCAGCGCAATCCGGTCACGGTAACGGTTGTTTCTGAGCATTCAAACAATGTCATCCAACAATTGTTTTATGAGGTTAAAAAGCACCAGCGCAACAATACATTGCTGGCTTTGTTTGAGCACTATCAACCACAATCTGCGCTGGTGTTTTGCTATACCCAAAAACAATGTGACGAAGTGGCCGCTTTATTGTGTGAGCATTCGATTGACGCGAAGGCCATCCATGGTGGCCTGGAGCAGAGTGCAAGAGACCGGGTGCTGGTGCAGTTTGCCAATAACAGTTGTTCGGTATTGGTGGCGACTGATGTGGCAGCACGTGGTTTGGATATTCAATCATTGGAAGCTGTCATCAACTACGAGCTGCCACGTGACCCTGAAGTGTATGTGCATCGCATTGGCCGTACCGGAAGAGCAGGTGCAACCGGCATTGCCTTAAGTATTGTTAGAGAGTCTGATCAGCACCGTATGCGTGCCATCGAAGAGTATCAGTCCAAACCGTGTATCTGCGATGTGCCGGCTTCTCTGGACCGTCAGCCAGATTATCAATCAAAAGCGCCAATGGTAACGATACAGATCAATGCAGGACGGAAAAATAAAATCCGCCCCGGAGATATTTTGGGTGCATTGACCGGTGATGCCGGTGTAAATGGCGCACAGGTAGGCAAGATTGATATTTTCGATAATATGAGTTTTGTAGCGGTAGAACGTGATGCCTTGCGCCAGGCTATGAATTACCTGGCCAATGGGAAAATAAAAGGCCGAACCATTCGTGCACGGAAAATAGCGTAATTCGTTAAGACCTAACCGGAAGCACAACACTGGGCGACAAAACAGCTAAGCGTTGTTAATAGCAACGCCTGCTGATAGTTTGAACCTTAGAGTGCAAATGGGTATGAAATAGCCGGGTGGTGCTCGTAATCATGTAGCGTGAAATCCTCTATGTCTGCAACGGTTTCCACGTCTTCCAATGTTTGAATCCGGTCACTGATTTTCAGTCGGGGCAATGGAAAAGGTTCTCGTTTAAGTTGCTCACGCATACCTTCGACCTGGTTGGCATAAATATGCGCATCCCATATAAAGTGGGTAAAAACGCCTGGCTTAAGACCAACTATTCTTGCAACAATCGATTGCAGCAACGCATAGCTGGCGATATTGACTGGCGCGCCTAATGGCAGATCGGCAGCCCTTTGATACATGGCCATGTTAAGTTGCTCGCCTTCTATGCCAAACTGATAAAACATATGACAAGGTGGCAGTGCCATTTGATCCAGTTCGGCGGGGTTCATGTGGGTAACAATGAGTCGGCGATCATCAATTTTCTGTTGCAAACGTTTGATCACGGACTTTAACTGGTCAACTTCGACCGGGTTTCCGGAGGCGTCCCAACCTCTAAAACCTCTGGCTTGCACGCCGTAAATTCTGCCCAGATCATCATCGCCTTTTCTATTGGGATTAAGGACCCACTCATTGGGGTTGGTTTTGCTGCCAGGTTCGTTGGCGTTGGCATCCCAGAATCGACAACCTAAGGATCTGAATTCGCCGGCATCATTGACACCCCGAATAAAACACAGTAACTCAGCCACAGTGGATTTCCAGACCAGTTTTTTTGTGGTTACGGCAGGAAAACCCTGTGCCAGGTCAAACTGCAGCATTTCTCCATGGGTGCCGATATGATCGATGCCTGTTCGGTTGGGTTTACGCAAACCGTTTTCCAGGACTTTTTTACACAGATCAAGATATTGTTGCATATGCGCTCTTTAAGGTAAGGAGCGTAATAAATAAGCAATCAAACTTTAATCTTCCCTATCAACAATAAGCTTGAATCTTGTGTTTGAGCTCGCGGCAAACACGTTAACAAGCGCGACCCATTCTTAATAAATTAAGAATAAGTTAATTGATAAATAATAGGATGTAACGTTAAAGTTAAATTTTTATTTATTAGGATTGCGGAAAGAATTGCCGCAATGGGTTACTCCTGTAATTATTATTATTCCTTGTTTAAGGATGCAGTAATCCTAGACTAAAGAGTATTAGACTTTCGGTTTATTGCTGTGTGAATTTGGTCTCTCCATTACGTGCTTGTGCAGCGATGCGTGATGTGCTCGGCTTTCTTGTATTTACGGTAGCAGACTTTGGCAACTGAGCAGTAGGTTGGAAGAAGGTCCGATGAGGCTTGCTCCATACAAATTCAATTGATGGAAATTGGGCAGTTGCTGATAAATCAGTCCGTGGTGAGCTGTTTGGTTAGAATGGAACTATGCAAAACACCACATGGCTTTACACAGTTTTATTGTTGGCTCTGGTATTGACTGGCTCAGGGTGTAAGCCTAATGATTCCAGACTTTCTGCTGAGGATATTGATGAAATCAGCGAGGCAGTCAATCAGTCATTTCTGGGGCTTGTTAAAGCAGCCCGATCATTGGATGCCGATGCTTATTTCAGTTATTTCGATACAGAGCGTTTCACAGCCCTAAGTGCAGATGGCACGGTGACCCACTCATTTGAAAAGTTTGCAGAGACCGTGCGCCAGCAATTTACAGCGCTACAAAGTTATCAATCACTTGAATTCAGTCAGGTAAAAATCAGTGTGATTAACGCTGATGTGGTGGTTCTTGTCAATGAATACCAAGCCGAGGTTGTATTAAAGTCGGGCGATCTGGTTTCTGCCAGTGGTGGCGGCACACAGGTCTGGGCTCTACAAGGTGACGAA
This sequence comes from Wenzhouxiangellaceae bacterium, assembly GCA_965230265.1. GTDB lineage: Bacteria > Pseudomonadota > Gammaproteobacteria > Xanthomonadales > Wenzhouxiangellaceae > JAJFKX01. Next base: position 481,153 of record OZ245999.1, read on the forward strand.
TGGAAGCTTGTCAGTGTGTCCAGCAGCGCTGGTGTGCCCTAGCCGTAATCAATGCTTTGTGTACAGGGCAAAGCTGCGGTGATGCCACTGGCCGCAGATTGTGCGGCCAATAACCGAACCTCTGACAATGCTTTGATTTTATTGTGTGAGGACGAGATCCCCGTCAACAATGGCCTGACATAGAGCGCTGGATGCGATACGTCGAATCTCCACAGTATCGTCGGCAATATCTGGAGAATCAAAATCAAAGGAGATCTCTCCATTTTGGCAATCAAAAAAGCGCACTATCATGGTGCCGATGGCTTCGCCCCGGTTAACCATAAAGTTACCGTCATTGAATACCCCATTGGTCGGTGAAAAAATCTGCAGGGTGGCAGTATTGCCGGTAAAGTCACCGTTGGCTGAAAACCAGCGTTGCTGGGTGCTGCCGAAAGTGTCAGTATCATCCATGCCTGGTGGGTTAATATCAAAAGTAAACCATGCAGCCCCTAAAAACTGGGTGGTGGCGTTATCGACCACATCAAACACAAACCCCTGACCATTGGTATCTGGGTTAAACCAGGAGCCTGCCATGCCAAGGTTGATTTGAAAATCAGAAACCGGCGTTTCTGGCACCACTGTGATATCAGTAAACACCAGGTTTTCCGCCAGAATTTGCCCACCGCTAAAGTCAATCACTGGTAGGTCTTGAAGGGCTGGCTGGCCGGCATTGGCTGTTGGCAGCGCAGCAATAGCATCAACCACATCCATACCGCTCCCAACCACACGGCCAAATACGGTAAAACCACCATTTTGAGTGTCCAGATTGGCTGAGTTATCTGCCAGATTGATAAACCATTCGCTGGTGGCACTGTTGGGGTTTCCGCTTAGCTTGGCCATGGCCACAGTACCGCGCAGATTAGACAGACCAAACTCGTTAAGAATCGGTGGGTCTTCCGGCACATTGCCCAGTTCACCATCAATAAAAGTAAAACCGCCTCCCTGAATGACAAAGTTATTCACACTGCGATGCATAAAGCTGCCTGTGTAATCGCCATCATTAACATAGTTTAAAAAGTTGAAAACCGTTCTTGGTGCCTGGGTGTCAAACAGTTCTATTTCAAAGTCGCCTAAAGGCGTTTCTACCAATACATTCGTGGCGTTGGCGAGTGCAGGTATTAGAGCGAATACTGTGATGAGTAAAAAGTTTTTAATTGGCAAGCAAAAGCGTTTTGTACGAGTCATAGTCACTGTGTGTTGATTTCTGTTAGGCGAAAAGGGCGTGGCTTAGTGCTTATGCAATTTGAGCAAAACCATGAGCAATAAGATCCGGACGTTGGTTGTATTAAAAAACATGTTTGTTTTCGAAAACAAGGGCGCATTCTCTGGCACTCTAGGGAGGCTGTCAAGTGCAGGCTGATTTTGTTAATTAATGCTATACAGTGCTAAGATTGATTGGCATTACTTGAAATAATCCCTAGCGAAACAAAGTGGATATCGACATACATCACTATAAGGATCGTGGTTTTGTGCGTCTATCTAGCGAATAAGAAAAGTTTGGGATATTAAAAAGCACTTATATAAATGGTGCTTATTATTACCATCAATAAATGAGGAGTTGTTATGGATTTACTACCACTAATTATTCAATTGGTCAGTGGCGCTGTTGGCGGAAACCTGGCCGGTTCCATAATGAAAAACCTGTCTTTGGGGACAGTGGTTAATTCAATTGTCGGTATATTGGGCGGTGGTCTTGGTGGGCACCTGCTGGGTATGTTGGGCGTTGCTACCGGCGGCGGTGGAATGGATATTGGCAGTATTCTTGGCAGTATTGCAGGCGGTGGTGTTGGTGGTGGTGTGCTGCTGGCGATTGTCGGTATGATTAAAAAAGCGCTGGCCAAATAACCGTATTGGTATTGGACATGGAGTGGTTGTACAACCACTCCATGTTGATAACATCCGTAAAGAAGGGGTTGGTTTTATCGCTGCTGCAATTGAGGCTCAAATGAGAAGAGCCAGTAGCTGATTTTATGTTTTTGGTCCACTTAACTCCGAACTGGAAAGCGCATTTGAAAGTTGTTCGCTGACCATCAAAAAGGCTAGAAAAGTGGTGTCCGCTTCAATTTTTTCATTCACAAATAAGCCAATAACTTCAGCGCGTAATGCGTGAATTTGCCTTTTAAAATCATCGGCAGTTTCAGGCTTGGCAGCAGTGCTTGCTTGCTCGCTAAGCACCAATGCCCGCTCGAAATAATCATCCAGACGGTCTTTACGACGCTGCCGGCGAATACGTGACAGTGCAACCAGCCCGGATAGACAGGCAATCAGTGAGGTCACAGCCAATGCCATCACTTCAGCGTAACGTTCCAGTAAATTGGGTGCTTCACGCTGCTGGTAACGAATGGTCCCTGGGTGTGCAGGCAGAGTCCGGGTTTGCCCCTGAGTGCTTGATGACTCATTGGTCAGGCTGCGGGCCAGTGGATATAGGTTGCCGATGCGGGCGAAGTTCTGATCAATGATCTCGCTGATTGCATAGGCGGTTTCTGCTGATAGATCCTGGCCACTGACCAGTAAAGTAGTGACCGCAACGCTGATCACGGGCTGGTGACTTAAGGAGGGGTACAGATCAGCCGGAATCAAAATAGGGTGCAGGTTGGGGTGGCGAAAGGTAATGGCCTCGGCCAGTGAACCACGCTGCCATTGATCCAATTCAGACAGCCCGATCAGTTGGTAATCATTTAACCTCGAAACAGCGTCGTCTGAGAGTAGCCCACCAAAAATGAAATAGTTCTGATGACCTGGGCTGAAAGGGTTGTTGTGCAATGGGCCAATGCCCGATAAGCCATATTCCTGGCGCAGTGATTTGGCCAGACGGTCTGCGATACCGCCTTCAGGGCCGACATAGACCGGTCCGGTATTCAGCAGTTGTGGCAGAGCGGGTTGTGGTGCCGGTACACCACTGAGCATATGCAACAGGCTTGGATAAAGTGCAGCAACCCATTGCAGCTCGACAATGGTGTTCTCCGGTTCTTCCATAATGGCCAGGTCAATGCCGTCCCCTATCAGCTGCTGTTCCAGTTCAAGTGCGGTTGCGAAAGGCATAAGCGTCACTTCGTGATCGGTGAGCATTTCACTGAGTGCCTCTGCAATGGCAGGGGCTGGCTCTTCAGGCAGAAAACCGAGTCGTAATGGTTCTGCTGTGGCAGGCGTACAAAATGGGCCTATCGCAACCCATATCAGCAGGGCTGCTGAAATATTCTTGCAGAATTTCATCAAGAGTGTTTAGGCATTCAGGGGGAAAACTTATCACCCAATAATGTGCGCGCATTTTGGTCAGCACGTTGGCGGTGCGCCAGTGGGTCGGTATTCCACAAGGTCAGCCCATTGGTAAACCCGCTGTGTTCAAACAACAGTAATGAGCCATCTTCAATTTTGAAGTTGGTGTATTCCGGGCATGTTAGTGCACCCGTGGATAAGGTTGCCGCACACCAGCCACCATAACGGGGTAAATAACGTTTTCGATCGGCCTGAAATTTGGATAAATTTTCTGTATTGGCAAATAGATAGGTCAGACCGTCGTGCTCTGCGGCATATTCAGGTTTGCCGAAATAGGGACCGTCATCAGCAAAGTAGCTGACCACATCATAACCGCCCAAAGCGATTCCATCGGGTGCGCAGATGTCATACTCCTGGGCTGGCAGGGTGCTGCCAAGCAGCAGCCAAACCAGGCCTGCTATCAGTAATAGACCAGTTTTAAACCGCGTTTGAAAAATATTGCTCATAGGATTCATATTCTTAATCACTCAGATATTTAACCGGGGCTTTTGCACAATACCTACAGGTCGCTTTAACAGTTTCAACAGTGGCGCCAGCCAACCCATTGTATCGTATCGCCTGGAATACATTGAACACCTGCCAGGTGGTGTGAAGCAAGTATGGACAAACATTTTCTTTTGAAGTGCAATTTTGAATGACTCTTTGCTCTTGTAAACAGCACGGTTTATGCAGCAGAAGCAGTAACAAGCCGTTAGAATTGAATCATTATTGACCGCCGCTTTGGCCTATTGTGCAAAATCGTTTTCTTCATCATCTGCAAACCGCTAATCAACTTAGCCTGGAAAATAAGCATAAAGATGCCGTGGAACATTATCGGCGGGCTTTAGCGATTCAGCCGGATAAGTTTCAGGCCAGGTATAACCTGGCCGTGACTCTACGACACCTACAGTGTTGGGAGCAGGCTCGCGAACAGTTTGAGATATTGCTAAAAGCTCGGCCTAACGGTGGCCGCATTCATAATAATCTGGCTATTGTTTTACAAAACTTTGATGAGTATGACCAGGCTGAATATCATTATCGTCGTGCGATTGAATGCGATTCAGCGTTTGCCGATGCGCACTTTAACCTGGGAATGCTGTTATTACGTCTTGGCCGTTATGAAGAAGGTTGGCAGGAATCGGAGTGGCGCTGGAAAACCAGCCAGTTCACACCTTTACAGTGCCCGAAACCGCGTTGGGAAGGTCAGGAATTAGACGGAACACTGTTGCTGCATACCGAGCAAGGTGCTGGTGATGCCATGCAGTTTATTCGATTTTTACCACAGGCAGCACAACGCTGTAAACGGGTTTTACTGATTTGTCCCAGTCACCTGGTGTCGCTGTTTGAGTCAGTTCCGGGGATAGATGAAATGCGTCAGGCGGGGAGTATTCCATTGGCCGATTTTGATGCTTTCTTGCCGTTAATGAGTTTGCCGTTCTTGTTCAATATCAGTATGGATAAAGTTCGGGTAGCAACGCCTTATTTAACGGCGCCTAAGCGTGATATTGTTTTGCCAGCACCAGTGGTGGACAATGCCCGGCTTAAAATTGGCATTGTCTGGGCAGGCAGTGTTACCCATAAAAATGATCGAAGGCGCTCTTGTACAGCAAGAGATTTTTTGCCTTTACTGGAAGTGCCAGGCACCGCTTTTTATAGTCTGCAGGTAGCGGAAAAGGCAGCAGAATTAGAGCAGCTAGTCGATGCAGGTCAGGGCATTGTGGATTTGCAGGGTTTGCAGTCAGAATTTGGTGATGCTGCAGTATTGATCGAACAACTGGATTTGGTGATCACCGTTGACACAGCCATTTTGCATTTGGCTGCAGCTATGGGTAAGCCGGTGTGGGGTTTATTATCGACAGGGTGTGACTGGCGCTGGTTACTGGACCGGGAAGACAGCCCCTGGTATCCGAGTCTGCGATTGTTCCGGCAGTCCAGGCCGGGTGACTGGGAAGCGTTATTTCAGCGAGTCAGCGCCGCCTTGGTGGACCAGGTGGCGCAATGTTCATAGTGGATAACGGTTTGGTGTAGATATCAAGATTGGCTAAATCACATTAATCGAAAGCCTAGAGGGATATGAACAGTGCCAATGAAATATTGTGATTGACGCGATCTGAGCTGCCGGCAGAGTTAAGTAGATTATTCAGATAACCGCCTTCCAACCTGGTTTTTTCCGAGAATCGCCAGGCGGCACCCACAAACAACCGGTTTTGATCGAATCCGGAGGCTTGGCCCCAGTCCGTATCATTGATGTTGACGAAAAACTCATTCCACACGACCGGTGAAAACTCACTCGCATCGATGCGACGCTCCCAGCGAAAGAATTGTCGTAAACGCCAACCGGTGTCGTTACCAGTATCACGAAACCGCTGCTCAAGGCGGGTACGTCCTGACAGATTACCGCCTAAAAACCTGATAACAGGGTATGTTGCCTGTTGCCAGATTCGGTCTTCTTCAATATTCGGAGCATCATCTGAGCGTGAAACAACCCGTGCATATCCCGCCCACAGGTTTAAGTTTTCATTAACCCGCCAGCCGATACCAGGTCGAAGTATGCTAACACCGAGATCACTGGCGTCATCACGAAAACGCGCGTGTCCATCAAACCAAACAAGAAACCGTGAACTTTCACTGACTGAGCCACTTAAAGCCAGTGCTGTCCAAGCCTGAAAATCGCTGTCTGAATCTTGTGCATACACGGCTGTGTGTATACAGAAGGCAGAAAGAGCGACTACGAGAAACCTTATCGTCATGAGTAATATTTTGACCCTGTCTATGGAATACATATGCATTGATAACCGGTGGCTGTAATTTTACAGAATTACAGGCAAGGACCATAGCCTAAACAGACTATCCGATGATGCTTTGTTGCTAATGCCTTATGCCGATGTGACTGGTTTCATGGTTTTGTATAAATATTGTAGACATTCAATAGATTTTGGTGATGGTATTATCTGCCTGAGGTTGGTTGATAATGATTTCACAATATGACTGTTATAGCGATGCAGTGGTTTCGATATTTTGGGTCTATATGTAATGGATAAGCCCGAATGAGTACTATCAGGTTGCAATGACTCATTGACTAGGTAAGCGGAGACGGAAGTGAGAATAACGATAGTTCTATCATGGGTTGTCTTGATGATCGTGGCCTGTGATATGCCTGACAGCGTATTGACCGATTCTGAGTCCCGGGCACTGATTATTGTTGATATGCAATATGATTTTATGCCTGGTGGTGCGCTTCCTACTGCCGAAGGTGATCAGATCGTTGATTTAATCAACCAATTGCAGCATAAGTTTGATCTGGTGGTGGCCACTCAGGACTGGCACCCGCAACACCATGGCAGTTTTGCCAGCAACCATCCGGATCAGAAAGCAGGCGATTTAATAAAACTCAATGGCCTTAATCAGATATTGTGGCCGGATCATTCGGTTCAGGGCACGCATGGTGCTGAATTAGTGGATGAGCTTGAGCAAAGTAAAATTGTTCGAGTGTTCCAGAAAGGAATGAACCCTGAAGTCGATAGCTATAGTGGTTTTTTTGACAATGGTCAGCGTGGAGACACAGGGCTTGAGGCGTATCTTCGGGCTCACGATATTACCGATGTCTATGTCGTTGGGCTTGCGCTGGATTATTGCGTTAAATACACCGCCCTGGATGCTCAGCGAATTGGTTTTAATACCACATTGATTGTTGATGCCAGTCGCGCCGTGAATCTTCAGCCAACAGATGGTAAAGACGCTGTTGAGGCTATGAAATCGGCAGGGGTGGAGGTAGTGATGGCAGAAAGCCTGTTATAGCCTTGACAGGTTTACCGGGATACCAGCTGTTCATATTGGAGTAGTTGCAGCCAGACATAGGAGTCACCATCTGCCATATACTCAACCGTTCCCCAATGCTGACCTGTGGTGCTGGTCGGTGTTGATTGATTTTTCCAGCAATTCCAGAATGCTTCGATACCACGACTTTGGCTGCAGGCGATGGCTCGGTCAAGTGTCAGGTATGAAAACTGAAAAACCACCCCGTTTTTCATTGCATCCGGGTCTCGTTTGCCAGGGCCCACTGTGTAGATACGATCGGCAAACTGCGGGTCTCTGGACAGTGATGTTTCATCGCCCAGATAATCGGGCCGCCATATTTCCTCGGTTAGCGTGGACACCACCAGAATTTTTCCTTCGAATCGACCGCCATTGATTTCCAGATTGCGAAGTGCCTCGAGCATACGATTGACCATCAGCCCATATCCAACGATCACTACCACGCCATTTCTGCGGCCCATGGAGTTTCTCAGCCAACTGCTCACCAGTTCTTGAATCCTTTCTTCATTATCGGTCAGCTCTACCGGGCTGGGAGGTATGGTAATACCCAAGCTACTCAGCCGTTCATTAAGTATGCCCCAGGCTTCCTGGCCATATTTGTCGTTGACATAAAAGACTTTTACCTCATTGATATCTTGTGATTCGATGTAGGTAGCCAATACGTTGGATTCATCTTTAGAACGGATGTAATGACGAAACACGCCCTTTTTACGGTCGGCAACACCTGGCGCACTTGCTACCGTTGCTACCAGGATGGGGCGATCGTGCTCGGGTTTGCTTTCCGCCCACTCTATAAATTCGGTTTTTATGGCAGTAACAGCACCACTCATGGTGATAATAAAGACGCGTTTGCCCCCCTGATACCATTGTTCGAGTTTGTCGATCAGTGCCTGTTTTTGCTCTCTTCCTTGAATCGGGTAACTGAAGTGGTGAACATATTTGTGCAAGTCTTCGAGTTCGACCCGGTTGTCTTCCAGCGCAAGTTTGAACCCTGCCCATTGTCTGGCAGCATTGTCTGCAACCAGGCCTGTTTCTTTATCGGGCAAAAGTACAGCCACGGGCAGTTTTGCTAACGGCATGGGTCGGTTGACCCATAGATAAGCAGCAGCGGCAAGACCAACGATAAGCACGGCCAGCATACCGGCTTTGACAGCTCGTTGTGTCCAGGTACGACTACGCCTGTCAGCCGCAGTTGCAACCGCCTCAATGGCATCCAGCGGGGATTTCTCGTGTAAATTTCCGCTGTCGTGCATTAGTAGTTGTTCTCCAGGTTAAACGTGTAGCTGGCACTTTCCTGTGTTGGCGTGATTTCGCGGACTTCACCAGGGCCGATAGTCTGTCCATCGCTTCCTAGTTGACAGCCAGATTCGGTTCTACGCCGCGTATGGCACACAATCAAGTGGTATTTAATGTCCGGCTCAACATCAGCGAATGAGCCCTGTGCATGACCACACATATTGTCGGTTTCGCTGCAGCCTTCACCAAAATCAATTTCCAGCAGCTGGGTGCTGGCTTCTGAGTCATCGTCTGTTGAGGTTAATGTTGCAAGGGCAAAACTATTGCCAGGGACATGCTTGATGCCACTAATCTCAACCTGGACCGTCACCATGGGAGGTGGGTCCGACTGAGCGCTTAAGGCTGTCGAGGTGCTAAGCAAAATTGTCCCCAGAATGATTATTATCAGAATCAGAGCGGACAACATAGACGTTGTATGCATTGATTTCATTAAGCAAAGTATAGTAGATTTTTGGTTGTGTTGAAGGAAATAGGTCTGACTGTACTTGCGTACAATCGATTTAAGGCACAACATAGTCAATATAATGAACCCCGTACAACTCTTTATTTCCCATTCAGAACGTGATGAACAATTGGTTCGTCCGCTTGCTGCTTGGTTGCAAAAAGGTTTGGGATTAACCGATGAGCAGACCCGCTGTACCGTCATTACCAACATGGATGTCGGAACGATTCCAGCTGAAGAGCTCAGAGAAGATATTGCATCGGCCAAAGTCGTCGTTGCTTTGCTGACTGCAAACAGTTTGCGGTCTCACTGGGTTCAGATAGAGATGGGGGCAGGCTGGGTACAGAAACGGCTGCATGCTATACGGGGACCAGGTATCAATGCGCCCGATCTGCCTTCACCACTTTCTGACTTTATCACTGTCGGTTATTGTGAAAAGCAAAGGATGCAATACCTTATTCACCAGCTGGCAGATTTGCTGGGTACTTCGGTACATGTTGAAGCTGAGCAGGAATATGATGAGATAGCGCAGTCAGCGCAGGAAATGCTTGTCGCTGATATGGGTAGCTGGTTTTCGCTGCCACCTGTGCTATCGGCGTGGCGCGTTGATATGGAATGCTATGAGTATGCGCTGCTTTCTTTGTGCAGAGACCTGGATCTTGATCGCAAAGATATGCTTTCCTGTGTGACACCCGATGGTGAGATTATCCGGGACCCTGATTTTTTACCATTTTGGGCACGCGATTTGTGGACCGTTTCCAAAAATGCCGTTAATTTTATGCTGAATAATGCAGGCCATTCTTCTGATGAGCATCTGGATGTGCCGCCTGGCTTGTTTACTGAACAGTTGATTGTTGATATGAAGCGTGCACTGACCGCCAAGAAGGATCGTGCGCGGCTTGTTCGAACGTGGTTTGCGAATGCTCGAACGTGGATATCAGAAAATCCCCCCAGTCCTGAGAGTGCACATGGTTCGTCCGGGCATCGACGACGATAGCGTGTGAATCTGTATGGTCGGTTTTAATTCTGATCAGAACAAATAGCCGTAGCAATTCTTCCGGCTTAATTCCAATTCAGCTCATAGACTTCTGCCTGACCATATTGTTTGGCCAACTCATACCTGCCAACGTATGTGCTTGATATGGAGTGGATGCTTTGGGCGGTCAGCAATGCAGCCATTGCCTCAGAACAATAGATGTGCCCAGGCTCTACAATAGGCTCCATTCTGGCCGCTTGATTCACATGCGAGCCAAAAAAATTTGGCTTCTGAATAATGGGGTCTTCGGCCTGAAAAACTGGACCGGCGTGCAGCGCGATTCGAATCGATAAGGATTCGGGTAATTCCAGATTGCTCCAGTTTTGATTGTTGAATTTATCTCTTAGCTCAAGTGCAAACTCAGCGGCATCGGCGACACTGGAAAAAACCAGAAACAAACAATCGCCCCAGGTATTCTGGAATACCAGGCTGTCGCGAAAATTCTTTAAGGCTTGATTGGCAAAAGCAAGAAAGTGAATAAAAAATACGGGGGCCTGTTTTTCGTTGAGCTGACTAAAACCTACAACGTCGGCAAACAGCATACTGCGAATACAGCGATTGCTTAACCCGTTATTTTTAAATTGGTGAGTCAGTGTATGGTTGCTGACATCAACGCGGTCATCATTGGTTTCAGGAACAGGCGTGTTGTTGCGCAGCATTGTCAGATTGATGAAATCAATTTTGACTCCACGCCGGCCCCAGTATTTTAGAATATCCAAAGTACCGCCGGGCAATCGCGCTGATGATTTGTCCAATAATGCGATGACGGTTATCCCACAGTTTAACCTTTCGGCGTGTTTGTAGGCTGTTCCCAGCATGACCTCGAAACCATGGGAGTACAAAACATCTTCCCCAAGAAAAGGCTCGGTGGTAATTTCTTCGTAGATATGATTATCGAGCAAACGGTGGTAGCGGTTTATCCACTCCTGGCCAGCGAAGGCGACGCTGGTTTTTAAGAAGTCTTCGCGTGGAAAGGGCAGCATGATGCGCATCGGGATTTGTAGTGATTCCAGTACCTCAAGAAATTGGATATCGCCACCACACGCTGCCGGCGCATATCCATACTTGGGGTTTAGCGCTTTGACGCGCTCTGTAATGACCTTGCTGACAGCAGGTGCCAGCCAGTTTGGGTAGCGTGGTGTGTCTCTGTGCGGGTGGTCAATCATATGACCAGTGAAGATACAAATCATGATGACATGCCTAGCGCGGGATAGCGATTAATCGGTGTTGTTTTGCACTGGCCAAACTCTATTTTCCTTGGTTAAGTAAAGTTTACGCATTTCTTCCAGACTAAACGGTTTAGACCCCACTCGTCCAAATACGGCCATCTGGTGACCGGTCTCATCCACAGCGCGATCCCTGGCAAGTCCTTTAGAGAGTGATAGCAGCGGTGATCTACTGGGGTAGTGTGCTATCAACTGCGGCTTTGGTTCCGGGCTGAAACCATAAAATTTCGGCTGCAGTTCTGGAGAGGTCAACTGCACCACTTTCAGTCCATGCTCTGCATCGGCCACATAGGCAAATAAGGATGCATTGGTGCTGCCGACAACCACATCTCGGGCATCCTTTATAGTACCCTCCGCGTTATAAACCATTAATAGCTCAGGCTGTTCTGGTTTGGTGACATCAATAATTGCAAGCCCCTGATTGCCTGCCGCCACATAGGCATAAGTGCGCGCCACATAGACTCGATGTGCATCAGCCAGTGGCACCAATGCATGTTCAACGACCTGTGGTTCTTCAGGCAGGGTGATATCCACCACTCTTAGCCCTTCAGCGGTTGTGGCAAACAAATAGCGGAACTGAATCTCAATGCCTCGCACATTGGTTAATGCAATACTAGCGGCAATTTTCGGTTCCAGTGGGTCATCTAAATCGGCAATCAGTATTTCCTTGTCGGTTGCGATATACACCATATGCCCCGCGATCTTCAGATATTGAGCACCATTTAAGCGGCCATCCGGGTTCCAGGTGATCGCCCGTTTCAGGAAATTGTTCTGAAAATCACCATCGGCCAGGGTATTGATGTCGGTGAGGATTAACCCTTCTTTGCTATCGGTGATTAATGCGTAGTTATAGATAGCGTGAAATGGCTGTTCGAGGTTTACTTTTCGCATTAATTCACCTTGATTGCGATCAGGGTAAATCGGTTGATTGGTCGGCAATGTCATGCAGGTAGCATTCTTGGACTTAATTCGAGTATTGTGGCCCCAGGGGGAGAAGGGAGCAGTAATGAAACGCTGGGAGAAGCCTTTATTGGCAATGTTGGCCACATCATAGACCTGAAAGCCTTTCTTGCCTTGAGCAGCAAAAAGGTACTCACCGCGTAACTGCAAACAGCCCACTGTGCCAGCTTTATGTGAATAAGCTTCCTGTAATTGCTGTCCGTCACTTTGGTGTTTTTGATACCAGTCAGGGTAGGCATATTGATGCAGGTAGCTACCGATAACCGCTTGTGGCTCATCAAACTCAGTGACCCGGATGGCCTCGACCCGGCCATCACCACCAGCCCACACATTCAGGCCGACAAAATTCAAAAAGTTGGTACCTAACCCCAGTAACTGTGCCATGATGGCATTGTTGTCATTCTCTGCAGAGATATGGCAATCATTGCATTGTTTGGTTTCTTCTTTTCTTGCCGTATGTGGAAAGTGTGGGGCGAATGCCTGCGAAGAATAGCCACTGGCAGAGACAGGCGGTTGCTGAACGTAGATTCTTTCACGATTGGCATTTTGTGAGGATAAAACCAGTGCCGATGAAGAACGCACCGGGGCGATCATATTGTCTTTGATATTGCCATGCCGCCCGAGCATAAACATCTGGTCACGCGCTACCTGTGGATTATAGGTCGCATAATTTCGGGAAACTTTTCCATCGTAGTGATGATTCTCGGTTTTCCAGTTGGCTTGAATGGGAAGATGGCAGCCGGCACAGGTGGTGGTCCAGCTGGTATGGCAGGTATAACAGAGCATCTCGTCTTCTTGATGAGCGCGGTTTTCTTTCAATACATCCATGCCCCAGTAAAAACTCGCCTGTTCTGTCATTGGTGCTTCTTTGGGCAGCTGCCTGACCAGCTTGGCACGAGCGGCTTTTTCGTTGTAGCCGGCATGTGCAGGGTTCACCGTGTCTTTAACCAAAGACATCTCCCATTCCAAACCGGGTGTTACCACAGAGCGCTGTATCAGTTTGCCGTCAATCCACTCGAAACGCTTTTTCCCATCCGGGTTTCTGAGCAGTGACAGATCATTGCCTTTCGGTGGCGCTGCAGGTCCACTGGTGATCAGCGTAGGGTATTGATCGGCGGTCCCGTGACAGTCGCGGCAACGAATTTCTACCGCGCCCATGACTTCACTTTGAATTAAACCAGTGCCATGCGAATCCTGAGCAAAGTGACAATCGGCGCACTGCATGCCAACCTCTGAATGCATAGAACGCAAATGCACGGCTTTTTTGAATTTATCCGGGTCATCATCAGCAACAATATTGCCTGCTTTGTCTAGCAGCGAGCCTTTTCGGTCACGCTTGAACACCGCCCGAAAATTCCAGCCATGACCGTGATAATCGGCAAATTGTGTGTCTTTCAATGCCGGGTTCATTTCCGAGACCTGCTGCAAAAACGCCAAGTCTCCCCATTTGCCACGGATAGCGGCTTCTTCCGGATTGCGCTCGAGTATTTCATGCGCCTCGGCACTGGTCGGGTATTGCTGTTGCTCGGGCCACATGCTGGGCGCATCGGACTCGTAATCCCACATGGTGTAGCCGAGGAAGGTATTCATAAACATATTCGGCTGATGCATATGGCAGTTCATGCACTGACTACTGGGAATGGCGCGAGTAAAGGTATGCTGCAGTGGATGTCCGGGTTCCTGCTTTGGAATCATGGGGTCACTGGTCTGGCTTTTGCCCAAGTGACCAAACTGCGAATAGGGGCCGGAGTGCAAAGGTTCGCGATCGTTGGCATAGATCACGTGGCAAGAGGTACAGCCCGAGTGGCGGAAGTCACCGGGGTTATCATTGGTGCCCATAAACCACATATTCGGGTCGTTGAGCCGGGTTTTGTGAATATTCAATACCGGCACTGCGATTCGATTACCCGTGGCTATGGCACGATTGGATTGTTTTTGATCAGGGCGACCGGGTTCTTCCAGGCGCTGGATATTGCCAATGGGGTTGGGTAGCCCGGTTTCGGGAAACAGATTGACAATATTACGACCACCACGTTCAAACACCCGAAATACATCCGCCGGCGGAACCGTTTGCCAATTGGGCAGGGGGTACAGGCCAGCGAGGTTGCCACGCTGTTCCAGGCTGGCATCAATGGGAATCGGTGATTTGATGCTTACTGCATTGCCATCACGGTCATAGGCTTCACCGAGAATGTATCGCTTGTTGGGCAGTATGCCGTTGTTATAAGCGGCACCCCCCCAGAACATTGCAGAAGTTGCCATCAGGCTGCGCTTGGCAGCATTGATGATCGGTTGATGACAGGCACCACAGGCTTCCTCAACGACCCTGTAGTCACCTGGGTTAATAAACCGTACAAATTCAGGTGCTTCACGATTCAGCAGCGCATAAGTTCTGGGTGGATTGGCGCTGGATGGGTAATGCCAGCTCTTTGGGTAACGCGGGAGTACGTGAGCCAGATCCATTTGTGCCTGAAAGTCTTCGGGCCAGCGGTGGTGATTATCAGCATGATCTTGCTCTGAAGACACCTGTGGTAATGCACCCGTCCACACTATCTGCCCATTACCACCATGACAGTCGGTACACGCAAGTACAACCGCAGGGTTGCTATGCATGGTTTTTTGATCAGACTTTTTATGGCAGCTAACGCAGCCCTGGTTTTTATCGTCGACCTGTTCCCAGGTTTGTTGCTCGGGGGCAGGTGGTGCTGTGGTATAGACGATATCGAGTGGTTTCTCACCTTCTGCGGCGACTGTCAGACCAGAGCCCAGCAGCGACAATACAATGAGCGTGGCAGCACTTATGCACCGCAATGAACCTTGCATCATCTTAGCGGTGATGCCCTCGTTATGGCCATAGGCTTTCAAGTGATTTGTCAGGGAAACGCCCGCTTTTGCAGGGGTGCCAGAGTTCGGTATGTGCGGTTGATTGCTCATCGATATCAATACGCAAAAATAAAGTTACCCAGGATCGAGTAGTGAATGTCATCTTCAAATAAATCACGAAAGCCCGGGCCGGGAAATAGTGCAGCGGCAGAGACGCGGACCACTATATTCTGACTGGCCAAAGGTCGCCAGATGGCTGATAACGATGCGTCGATACCGATGGAACGGTCGATATTGCCTTGATTGCGGGCTGCTTCGAGTACAGCGGTGTCATCGAACCACAGAGCATTGACATTGGCTGATAGCCGGGTCTTTGGTGTTAAATCTAGGTCAGAGCCCACGCCAATTAAACGAATACCGGGGTTGGTGAAGTTACTTTGACCTTGTTCCTTGGATGAACGCAGGCTGGTCAATAGACCATTGCGACCGGAAAGTGCAACGGTGCCGCCGCCAATCAGAGGGATGTTCTGGCGTATCCAGTAACTGGTGTCCGCACCTGCAAAAATCGGGTTTTCAAAAATAGCATCGAAGCCATTGGAGTCATTATCAAAGGGGTCATCATCACCGGAAGCCCACAGCGCTGAGAACCGGTAGCGAATCCAGTCAAAATCCATCGACAGTTCTGCCGCTGCAAAACCGGCTAAGATGTCCGACTGATCATTGGTAAAGGCCGAGGGTGCCTCACTGCCTACCGCCAGGTAACTGGAGAAAGTGGTGTTAAGGCGACCAAAGTGACCGTCACCATTCAGGCCGATATAAGTGACATTGTAATCTTTGGGCCGCTCTTGACCGATGGAGGCAGGGCGTACCAGAAAACCATTTTTATCGAACTGAAAGCTATTATCACGGTTGCGGTTATGAACCACCGTGGCCTGGCTGGTAAAGCCCAGTACCGGCCAGTCTTGACGGTACAGGTTGGCGATAAAAACATCGTCATTACGCAGATCAGTGGTGATGTCATTCAGACCGCTGTTGGTGTCTTTTTCCAGGCGTCGGAACCAGGCCAGGTTGTATTGCCAGAAATTGTTATCGCGGTTGCCAAACAGACGCACCCCCAGTTGCTGATCCTGAAACAAAAAACCGCGGAAGTCAGCGTTGAATGGTTGTATACCGACTCGGATAGAATCGAAGTCATAGCGGTCTGAGACATTGCGCAGGTGTTTGTCAGCAAATAGCTCCTGCACCCCGATAAAATTATCACGACGCACTGTCCCGCCACGTGGGTCTATTTGTAGAAAACGCGCTTCATCAGCCGATACTCGGTTGTAATTGACCGCCAGTGTTACCCGGAACTCATAATCGGGTGGCCGGAATACGGTGTTGCCTTTGTAATACACCGCACCAAAAATCAGATTCTCTGCCAGAATCAATTGATCATTGCCGCCAAAAATATCCACACTGCCAGGGTCAGTGGTTGATTGTGCACCAACCGGTGTGGGCAGTGAACGTGGCTCGATAATGACATCGGCAATCGCACTGAGGTTTAAAAACCAGTCATCACCATGGATTGGTTTGTCGGCTTTTAAGGTGTTTTGATTGTAAGGGTCCCATAGGTTTTCTTTTAGACCCAGCGATTCCATAATCCGCCAACGATCCGGGACAGGTATCGACGGGTCTGGGGCATTAAATCTTAGACGCTCAATAGCGCCAGGGTTGTCCTGGCGAGGCTCAGGAGCCTCGGTTTGCTGACCTGGGCGGCGGCGATCACTGGTTTCAGGTTCGGGTTCGCAAAATTGGTATTCAGGGCAGTTATCATTGTCTGCAGCAGTAGCTTGCGCCAACAACTGTGCATTGGCCATCACAGCCAATAACAACGACCCAATCAGGCATTTACCGGCCTTCACAAACATTTTGCTCGTTACTATCGATAAACGGTGCTTGTGGGCATTGCACATAGCGCAGGCGCACCCCTTGTGGCATTAAATTATCCGCACGCATATCCGCTGGTGCGTTATTGATGGTGCCCAGGATTTGTGCAGCATTATCCAAGCCTAAAAATGCAACCATGTCATCCTGATCAACACCATCACCGGAGACGCCAATACCACCGATCAGAACATTGCCACGATAAATCGGCACGCTGCCGGGGAATATTTGAATGCCATTGGCCAGACGGCCCAAAGTTGTGCAGTTTTGTGCGACATCGGCTGCGGCCCCTGCCGACAACACATGCACAACATGTTCAATAATGCTGTTCATCACCAGGTCCAGTTGCAGACCGACCGCAAAAGGACTCCAGTCCGGGAAGGGGTTGCTGAAAGGGCCGTTGTCGGCGGTCACAATGCCATCGGGAAAGTAAGGTCTGGATAAATTACCGCCGGCCCGGTCAGAAAATGCAAATGCACCATCAGCCAAAGCGGTGTCGCTGCCCAATAGATCACGCGCCGCCTGCACATAATCGCCGATAATTATTTCGGTGCCGCTGGGGCTGGCATCGGCATTGAGATAAATGGTATTGGGTGCGCTTTGCAAATCACCTGCGGCGGCGGCATTAGAGAAGAATGCCGCAGTGCGGGCTTTTTGCAGGCCAACATCGATGCCAAATATAGGTGCATCGCGTGTGCGGGCAATGGCTAAAATTTCACCATTGGTGTCGACAATGGAAATGCTGACCCGAGCTTGTGAACCCAGTGGTCGACGAATTTGGGCGCGAGCCCGGTTAGCAACTTTCAGGGCTTCCAGCATTAATGTTTGTACTTCGATAGCCGTTAAAGCGTCAGCTCCATCGGTGCCAGCCCGCGGTCTGAAACGCTCAACATTGCTGTCGTCAACCAATACAAAGGCATCTTGGTCTGGGTAGTCGAATAAATCGGGCCGGATACCGGATGCCGGTTGTCCAAAGGCAGTACCCGCTCGGATACTGCCATCAGTATAGGCAGTGACGGCGCGTAATGCGCCATCCAGGGAGGTAAATGAGGGCGCATTGTCGGGGTTGCTGAGCAACTGGTTGCTACCGGTATCAGCAAAGCGCAGCACTTTGCCTTCAACAGTAATCCGCTCGGCCTGACGATCGATGGGTGCTGCAAAGCCAAAGGTGCCGGCAATGGCAATGGCTTCATCAACGTCGTTATCGTCATCAGTGATCAACGGGTCCAGTGTATAAAATGCATCGCCAACAATACCGATACCGCCTACTGGTGTGCCTTGAAAATATAAGGGCAGACCACCGGGGTCAGCAGACAGGCCCAATGGTGAGCGTTGCGGCCCGGGGCTCACTGCACTACCGCTAAAACGGTTATTCAAATCGGAGCAGGGCAATTGGCTGAACTGCACACCAAACAACGGGCCGCCAGGTGTGTTGAACTCCATGGGATTAAAGTGTTCCTGGACAATTTGGCTGGCTGTTCGGGTCGTAAAGGCATTGCCTTCAGAAGACAGGAACGCGCCGGTTACCGCTTTGGCAATGGCTGCCAGCTCTGCAGGAATCACTGCAATACCTTCCAGGCCGCCAACCACATTGCGCCCTGATGTGATGGTGACACTATCGACCGAACCGTTCATTTTAAAAACGCCCAATACATTGCCGACACGGTCAACCACAGCAATGGTTGCCGGTGTGGATTGAGCGCTGGCTTCGTTGGCAGCCTGGGCAATAATTTGTTCAACGGCAGCGGGGGTCAAAAAAGTACTGGCAGAAGCACATTGACCGGTGCACTCAACCACTGTCGGAGGTGGAGGTGGTGGTGCCCCGCCACTGGAGGGAGGTACAGGCGTGAAACTGTCTGAGCCGCCTCCACTGCAAGCTGATAATAAAGTGGTGATCAGTGCTATGGCTGAAAAACCCATACCAGTAAAGGCAAACAGTGATGACCGATTGAGTGTCGGTTCACTCATGGGCTATTGTCCTGACCGGGACGGCGGCGCGCAGTTTGGCCAGGTTGTGCAGACCGCTCTATGCGCTCAGTATCAGGTTTATTCCATAGATACAGCGTGCCGGTTTTTGCTTCTGCATTCCATGGCAAAGGCTGCTTGTCAGGCAGGTGGAAGCGGTGACAGGCAATGCAGGTAGAGGCAACCTTGTTGGGTGTGTGTTCGCCGCCATGGCAGTCCTGGCAGATGGCAATACCTGGCATGAGCACATCATCGCTGTTATTGGAGGTTTCTGCCGCATGACAAAGATCACATTGCTGTGCTTTATGACTGCCATGGTCAAAACTTGACCGTGGAAACCAGATGCCAGCCACTCGAGGGGGTTGTACCGACCAGGTCACCTGGTCACCATCCTGCTCACGACTGACCTGATGACATTCACCACAAGCACGGCCCTGGAACAGGCTATCACCCGTACGCAGTGCCTGTTGGCGAGCCCATAGCAATACGGCTGCTGAGTCATTGCGGTTAACAGGTATATTTTGCACTTCATTGCTGGCACCGCGCAGTGCCAGTTCTGCGTAAAACTCAGTCAGTGTATCGACCACCTCTCCCGGTTTGCCATGCGGGACCACTCGATTAGGATCACTCGGATCAAAGTTTAATTGATGACACTGCACACAGCTCGACTCAAAATCAATGGGCTGCATGTATTGGCCGCTGGCATCAGGCTGGTGGCAATCGCCACAGTCAAGTATCTGAAAGCCATCCGGGGTTTCCAAACCATCCGGATTCAGGTGCTTGTCATGGGGGAATTGCAACAGCGATTGTTCAGTTAAAGCCGGATCATCCACGGCCATTCGTGTTTGTTGCAATACACCATTAACATCCAATTGCGTCAGTGTGGTACTGAATTGTGGGTGATGTTCTGCAAAGTCAGTGGCTGCTGGTAATTCGCTGGCATAGCCCAGTTGCTGTTCCAGGTCTTGATGACAGTCACTGCAAAATTTTTGTTTGGCAGGAACAATTTGCATGCCGTTGTGTTCTCGATGGCAGTTGGCGCATTGCTTGGCAGCAACGTTTTTGTGATTAAACGCCTCCAGTTCAGCGATTGACAGAACCGCATCAAGCGGTGGCTCAGCATGGCTGTTGGTGCCTGAGTGACATTGCAGACACACTGGATCGGACACCGGTATAAAAGGTTTTTGATGACAAGTGGTGCAATCTTCAGCCAAATGCTGGTGCCCGGCAAACAGGCCGCCGGTTAACCAAATGTGATCGTCAGGTAATGCGGTATGGCTGCGCAGGGTTTTTTGCAGGTCAGGTTGGAAAAAACCGGCAACAGGTAAAATCAACCCGGCAGTCAATATCAATATCAATGCCAGCCAGGCCAGGCTGCGGCGCCCCAGACCAAAAAAACCAACCCCCAGGCGAGTAGCAACAAACTTACTAACAGCAGGGTGGGTTTGCATTTCCGGTAGACTGCTGGTTTCTGCCTCTATGGCTGCAGCATATCCGGCCGGAGGGGCAATCAAGGTAAAACAACTGCTGCCAATTTCCAGCCGGTCGCCAATTTTGATCACTCCAGATTCTTGCCGCTTGCCGTTAACCATAACGCCAGCCGGTGACAGGCTGTGCAGTTGCCAGTGATTGTCGCCAATCGGGTCAAGGCGAGCATGTGCCAGTGCAGCTCTGGGGTCGGGAATATAGAGTGCTTGATCCGTACCGCGTCCCAGCGTTAATTGCTGGCACTCACGGGATTTTTTCTTACGAATCTGTCCGCCGCGCAGCGAGTGGGTAATGGTGATGATTTGAATACGCATAAACTGTCCTGGCATCACCAATAAAAGAATACCGAGACAACATGGCTGATCAATGCTGCCAGCAGTGCGATAGACAGCGGCACATGCATCAACAGCCATAGCTCCATCTGTGCCTGTAATTGCAGGTCACGGCCCAGTTTCTGGCTGAGCATGCGGCGTTGGCTTACGGTATTTAGCAGTTCCCGATAGCGTTTCACAGTGTCAGCGTCTGAGCATGCAGCCATCTGATCTGCAATTACTTTTTCAATGCGATAAATATTCTTGTAATGATCGGCATCACGATCGGCATGGATGGTGTCGGACCAATGACGATTGAATACCCGATTGAGCACACTCGATGCTTTGGTTTGTCGGGTTGCTTCAGAGATTCGATGATGCAGTTCCGGTGTGATGTCGCCAGCCTGTTGCAATGCTTCAGCATCCAACTGGAATAACTGTTCCAACAACACCAACCGGGTTTGCTGATCACGGTTACTGGTCATTAATGACGGGTTACGCTGATAAATCAACATTCCCCATAAACCGGACAACACGGTTAGAATCAGCAGAACATAAGCCAGGGTATGAATGTTCCAACCAATTTGCGCACCACTGTGCAAAGTGGCCAATACCAGCAGGCTTAAGCCCAGCCACACATGTGCCGATACCCAGCCTTTAAGTGTGCCCCAGGCACTGTGATAGTCACGTTTTCGGATGCCCAGATACAGCAGTAATAGAATAATAAAGGCGGACAATCCACCCAAGGTATAACCCAACCAGGTACCGCCGTTGGCGCGTGGGTGTGGGTCGTGAAACACAAAAGCGAACACTGAAACAATGACCATGATTACTGCAAACTTCAGATAACGGTGACGCGCGTAATTGATAAATGATTCGTGCGCCATAGCTATATCCGGTCACCCGTCACATTCTGGTTGATGTATTGCGCCAGCTCATCGGGGGCAATGCGTATGGCTGCACCGGTGGGGCAAGCGCGCACGCAGGCGGGCCCGCCTTTAAGGTCTTTGCACATATCGCATTTAACGGCTTTCTTCGAAGCTTGCTTATCGGCCTTAACACCATGATCGCCAGGCCCGGGCCCGGCACCAAACAGTAACCAAGAAAACAGGCCTGGCTTTTTCGGTTGCGGTGCAGCCATATGAATCACGTCATAAGGGCAGTTGCGTTCGCAATTGCCGCAGCCAATGCAACTGTCTTCGATATATACCTCACCATTTGCTGCGCGATGAATCGCATCAGGCGGGCAGTCTTTCATGCAGTGTGGATGCTCACAGTGGCGACAAGAGGTGGGGACATGCACCATGGCAAAAGTAGGCCCGGCTTCGCGATCCAGTCGTGAAGTACCATTATGGGTTTCTGCACATGCGGTTTCGCAGTTATCACAGCGCACGCATAATGATTCATCAATTAGCAGTACATCAGTGGCTTCACCAATGCCTTGCCGCATTAAAAATGAAATAACATCACCGCCAGTGCTTTCCTGTTCGCGTTGTACATTGTCCAGGGTGCGTTGCCGATATTCAGTCTGCATGGATTCACGCAGCTTGGCGTCATTATCCAACAGCAACTGAAAGGCCTCACGATCAATCGCAATGGTTTCTGTTGGTACAGTCGCAGTGATGGTGGCACTGCGTGTGGTGTTACCCAGTAAAGCCATTTCGCCGATATAGTTGCCGGCTGCAACATAACTGAGAATGACTTCGCGGTTATTGATTTCCCGTGACACAGTGACCGAGCCGCGTCGAATCAATTCCAGAGTATCGCCTTGATCCCCTTCGGCGAACAAAACCTGGTTGGCCTTGTATTGTTTCAGAACTGCATTGGCAGCAACGCTTTGTAGAATGTCATCAGGTGCGTCAGGAGAAAATTTGGACTGAATGGCCCGGCGGATAAAAGCTTCATCGATAACGCGTTTAACAGCAGCGACCGAGTTAATCAGTTTGACCATAGAGCGGCGTGGTGTTTCCAGCAGCAGGCAGTTTTCGCCGGCATACACGGTCGCACTTCGCCGACGACCGGAAATCAAGCTCATTTCACCAAAAAAGTCACCCGCTTCGATAATGGCTTGAGGTGCTTTCGGCGTGGTACCCAGTGGGATACGTACATTGCCCTGGAGGACACAATAAAAAGAATCGCTGTAGTCATCACGGGCAAAGACCACATCATTGACTTTGGGCAGGTGTACATCGCTATCCAGCAAAAACTCGCGTAATTGCAGTCTTGTGATACCTGCCAACAGAGGTATCCGTTGCTGAATAATCTCCAGTGTGTCATCCACTGAGGTGTAACCAGGCATGACAGAAAACTTGGCTTCCAGAATTGCTTCATCGGCAGGTTTAACCGGGTTTTTCTGGATATACTCAATAACCTCATAACCTGATTCATGCATTGTTTGATCAGCGGGTATCCAGCCAGCGCACCGATAATATATAAACCGGGTACATTGGATTGGTATTCAGCGTCCACTGCAGGTACTGATGCAGGATCATCGTTGGGAAACTCGATGCCGCATGCCTCGACAAAACGACGTGGCGGGATGGCACCCAGTCGGGCGATGATTCGATCGCAGTTTATTTGTGCTTCACCTTCCTGAGTATCCAGGGTTAATACACCGGCATATTCGTCCTCACTGCCGGTGCTGACCCGTTGCACATTGCTGCTGTAATAACATTGAATATCACCACGTTTGATGGCGTTGGTGATGGCATCACGGTTGGCATCTTTGCAGCGGACGAACTCATCTTTTCGATTAACGATGCTGACCTGATTATGCCCCGCCAGGGCCAGTGCATTTTCTATGGCTGCATCACCTGCGCCGATGACAACGATATCTTCGGCTTCGTATTCATCGGGGTCGTCCAATTGGTATTGCACAAAAGGCAGATCTTCACCCTCTACGCCAAGCTTGCGTATATTGCCCTGCAGTCCAATACACAAAACCACATTTTCAGCCTGAACAGGTTCTGCACTCTTCAGGGTGATAGTAAACTGGCCTTTGCTACCTTCGATGCCAGTCACTTCGCACTGTTTGCTGACACTAACGCCCAATTTATCTACGCCGTCATCCCAGGCTTGCAAAATGGCTTCGCGAGTACCGGCATCAAATTCCAACGGGGAACGCAATGGCAGAATATTCGGCTCTGCCATAACATGCTTACCTTTTTGGTAGCGGAAAATGGTATTGGACAGTTGAGGTGATGCCTCCAGAAGAATGTGCGAGACGTCTTTTTCCGCAGCACGCGCAGCAGCACTTAGCCCGGCTGGGCCAGCCCCGATAATTGCTACTTTGTAGGTTTGGGCCATGCGTTACTTTATCCGCCTGGTGAGTATAGTAAAGCTGGATACTGTGGTTACATCACACCGTAGGCCAGCATTGCATCAGCAACCTTGATAAAGCCGGCGATATTGGCTCCCTGAACGTAATCAATACTGTCACCATTGTCACCATATTGGCGGCACTTATCATGAATATCTTGCATGATACTTCGCAGTCTTTTATCCAGCTCGCTGCGTTCCCAGGATTGGCGCATAGAATTTTGTGACATTTCTAAACCTGAAACGGCAACACCACCGGCATTGGCAGCTTTGCTGGGTGCATAGATAATTTTGGCATCCAGGAATAAATCCACACCTTCCTGTACGGTCGGCATATTCGCGCCTTCACAAACCGCTGTGCAGTGGTTGTTTAATAGTGCCCTGGCATCGTCTTCGTGCAGTTCGTTTTGGGTTGCACAAGGCATGGCGATATCACAGGGGATGTGCCACGGGGTTTCACCTTGATGAAATTCACAGCCAAATTTTTCTGCGTATTCTCTGATACGCCCACGGCGTTCATTTTTTAATTCCTTGATAAAAGCCAGCTTCTCATTATCGATGCACTCTTATCGTAGATAAATCCATCTGAGTCTGAAGCAGTTACCACTTTGCCGCCCAGCTCAATCAATTTCTCAATGGCATGTTGGGAAACATTGCCAGAACCGGAAATGACCGCTGTTTTACCTTCAATATCTTCACCTTTAACGGCCAGTGCATCCTGCAGGAAATAGACAGCGCCATAACCGGTGGCTTCGGTGCGTATCAAGCTGCCACCAAATGCCAGGCCTTTACCCGTTAACACGCCAGTAAATTGGTTCACCAGGCGTTTGTATTGGCCAAATAAATAAGAAATCTCACGTGCCCCAACACCAATGTCGCCAGCAGGCACATCCGTGTCAGGGCCAATATGCCGATACATTTCGGTCATAAATGATTGACAAAAACGCATCACCTCACGATCTGATTTGCCCCGGGGGCTAAAGTTGGAACCACCTTTGCCACCACCCATGGGTAAACCGGTCAAACTGTTTTTGAACGTTTGCTCAAAAGCCAGGAATTTGAACACATCGACGGTAACATCATGATGGAAGCGTAAGCCGCCTTTATAAGGGCCAATAGAGTTACTGTGCTGTACTCTAAAGCCCCGATTGGTGTGGATCTGACGGTTGTCATCTTCCCAGCATACCCGGAAGCTGATAATGCGGTCAGGTTCGGTAAGGCGCTCCAGTATTTGTGCATCCTGGTATTCAGGTTTGTCTGCGATATAAGGCAGGATGCTTTTGGCAACTTCGAAAACAGCTTGATGAAAGAACGGTTCACCCGGATTACGTAGTTTTAAGCCTTCTATAAAATCCGAGAGACGTGCGTCGATAGACTGACTCATAGCTTACAACCCTATTCTGTAATGTAGTAGTTATTAAATCTGATTATGTTATTAGATCACCATAATATAACATGATCATGAGCTATGCTTGCATGGTCATCCGATGTGGTATTGGTGAAGTGGGCAAATTGACTATGAAAGTGCAAATAGGGCCGGTGGCTAAGGGTTATAAGTGTAGGATACTGCAGACCAAGGTTGATTGTATCGCAATGAGGTCGTCTGTTGGGTGTTATCAGATTATTATATTTTGGCAAGATTAGAGGCTAGCGGCACGAACAAGCTATGTCTATCAAGTTGGACGAAATGCTTAATCGTATCTCGAAATGAATCAAGCCTCTAATAGGCTGAAATGATTTTTCATACTGGGGGTTAAATGCAAAGGGTGGTCGGTTGGGGACTGTGCAAATAAATACCGCCAGATCTGTTTACGGGCTGGCGGTATTTGTCTATACCAATAGTATTATCAGGGGTTGGTGAGCTAGTCTGTTGTGATAATAACTTCCCCTAGCATAGAAGGGTGATACAAACAGAAATAATTCGAATCCATATTCGCGCTAACAACAACGCTTTTCGATTCATCCTTATTAATTAGCCCAGTATCCCAACTCTTGTCTTTAGCGGTAGCAGTATGCGGTGCAATATCACGGTTAGTCCAGGTGATGATGTCGCCTGGTTTCGCGTCGATGGTTTCTGGTACGAACAGAAAACCTTGGATCTCAACATGATGCTCACGAGGCTGGGGTGCATCGCTTGCGATCAAGATACTGGTGCCAACTAACGCGAAGGCCATCATGACGACCTTCGCAGCTTTAGAAGTAGACACGAGAAATTTTGGCATTACAGGCTTGCTACCATTTGTTCTGCGTGTGCTTCGTGCGCTTTAAATATTTTAAGGCCTGCTTCAAAAAGCGTTTTTACTTCGGCGTTTTCAATATTGGGGATAAAGGCATTGGCTACTAAGTCATTGACTGCTTTGTGGTATTCGAGCTCATTTTTTGCATAGTATCGATCAAAGTCGGCGCCGCGTAGTTGGCTCATTTCATCAATGATTTTTTCAGCATTTTCCTGCAGTGTTTGGCTAAGGAAATTATCTTGTGGGGCAACATCCAGTTTTTTAAGCAATGCCAATGCTTGTTCGTTGACTGCGTTATGGTCACGGATCATGGTTTCGGCGAACTCACGCACTGCAGGGTTATCAGTGATTGCAAGTGCTAAATGAGCGTAGCGGATATCGATGTTATCAGCAATATAGGCCACATGTGCTATTTGCAAATCGTTCAATTCTGCGGGTGATTCTGCTTGCGCAGATGTATAGGAAACAGCTAATACAAGCGCTAACAGCGCATATCGTAATTTCATCATGATATATCCTGAGGTTAGTGAGGGTCTTTACGGGTAATTTATATTGATTCGTTGGTAAATAGTAAATCAATTCAACCATTCAAGTCGTCCAGAAAAATTGATTATTAGTCCAGGAAAATTTTATGGCGTATAAGCTGCTGTGCGTTGGTTGATAAATATCTATACTGCTCTAATGATTCTGGTCAATGGCTATTCAGTAACGATAACTAATGGCAGTCTTTTAAATATATATATAGAACATCGCTTGTACCTTAAGGTATAATGTAGGCAAGAAATATAATAAGTTCACGGTTAGATTCACTCCACAGTAATAACCGCAAAACAATAAAACAGTATTTGTGTTGGGTTGAGTCCACCTTGCTATATAAATAATAATTATGGATGTATTGGCTGATATTCTTTCTGCTATTGATTTGCGTGCAAGTTTGTATTTTCGCGCAGAGTTGGGTTCAGCGTTTTCAATTGAAGTTCCGGAAAACCAAGGGTATATTCGGTTTCATTTGGCTGGTCCTGGACGTGCCTGGATTGGCTTGCCTTCTGGTGAAGGGGTCTATTGTGAAGAAGGTGATTTAGTGCTGATTCCACACGGTAGCGCACACACTCTGGCAAACGAACCAGGCTCACCTGCACAACCTCTAAAAGATGTATTGGAACAAGCTGATATGAGCCATGTTGGCCGCCTTCGATATGGCGTTGATGCTGGCGCAGTGGTGCTTATATGTGGTCGTTTTGGTTTCAGCCCGTCGTTTACACACCCAATCGTATCGACACTTCCATCGCTGGTACATATCAAGCATGGGGACAATGTGGACTTTAAGTGGTTGATACCGCTTCTCAATACAATGCAGATGGAATCACGTGAAAGGATGGCTGGTTATGAGGCGGTGTTGGTGCGTTTGTCAGAGATTATTTTCATCCATATTCTTCGCACTTATATGCAGCATCAGCCGGACTCAACAATAGCACTGACAGCTTTAGCCGATCGTCATCTGAAGGCGGTTCTTGAAGAGATACATAAAAACCCGGGGTTTGCATGGTCTGTTGAACGACTGGCTGAAGTTGCGAATTTATCGCGCAGTAGTTTTGCGGAGCGTTTTAAGCGTAAGCTGTACATGACGCCTATGCACTACTTGACTACTTGGCGAATGCAAAAAGCACGTATTTTGTTACGCGACAATAAGCTTTCAGTCAGCGATGTTAGTAAGGCTGTTGGTTATGCCTCAGATTCTTCATTTTCGAGAGTTTTTAAAGAACATTATGGTGTGTCTCCGAAAGCTTATCGGCGTTCTGTAGAGTAGTACCTATTAAAGCAAAAATATATTTATTTTTTGTGGCGTCCTTGTTTAATGGGTTTCCAGACATTCAATGTTCTCACGCTATTACAGCCGATGCACTGTCTCCACAATGTATTTAGGAACCTCGGTTTTATAGAGTGAGGTATTTCTAATTAGATTCAGGTGTATTTTGTATGTTGCGAAAGTAGTAGTTATAAGGATTATGGTTTTAATGTTGTGGTGCGCACATACTCTGCTTTTGTAACGGAAAAATATATAGATCACTTAATATCGTGTTATTTGGCTTATTAAAATTGGTTGATTGACTCGAAACTTTCAATTGTCGCCATGTGACTTTGAAAAACTCTGCTGTGAATTCTTTGGAGTGTGTTTTAGAGCTTGGTAATGATTTTTTGCCCTGCTTTTGATATGGCCCTCAGGTAATGCAATAGCATTTTTCGATGTGTGCCTTCGAGTGGTTGCTTTTTGTCTGATCACTTTCATCTTAAGTGCATAGTGCTATATTGAACGCATTAGAGCTATCAGGCGGCACTAGATCGTCGGAGATAACAATGAATCAAACTGATATTACTCAATTACTGGTATCTGCCCGGGATGGTGATCAGTCGGCACAACAGGAACTGGTGAACAAGGTGTATGCACAATTGCATAGTTTGGCGCATCATCAGATTCGACGTACCGGTAATAGCCCCACCTTGTGTACCACAGCGGTGGTCAACGAAGCGTATTTGCGTTTGTTCGGTAATCAGAACACAAGCTGGGAAAACCGCCGGCATTTTTTTGCCTGTGCGGCACTGGCCATGCGTCAGCTGTTAATCGACTATGCTCGCCGCCGCAAAGCTGGCAAACGCAGCGCAGAAGTCCCGATGCCCACCATTGAGCCGCAAGTAGGGGAGAGTGTGCAGCTGAATATCGATGAACTGTTGCAATTGGATGATGCGTTAACCCGTTTACAGGCAGCAGATGATCGTTTGGGTAAGTTGGTCGAATTGCGATTTTTCTCCGGCTTGAGTGTCGAGCAGGTCTCCGAAATATTTAACTGCTCCAGTCGCACGGTGGTACGTGATTGGCGCAAGGCGAGGGCGTTTTTGAATGCGGCTGTAGCCGCCTGAAATTGAGCAGGAGCCGTCACCATGAACAAGGTTGCATTCCCCGATGCGCAAACCTGGGACAAGATCCAGACACTGTTTGATCAGGTTGTTGATTTAAGCCCGGAAGCGCAGCACATCTTTATTGAACAGTTGCAGGTCAGCGACGAAGTGCGCGAGTGGCTGCAACGCCTGCTGGAAGGCGATCAGCGTGAAAACGGTCTGATCGACCAACCCATAGAGAACATAGCCGGTGCTTTGCTGGAGCAGCCGGTCGTTGAACCAGATGCCGAGACAAAAAACTGGTTAGGTCGCAAGTTTGGCGCTTACCGCACGGTCGGTGAATTGGGTCGGGGTGGCATGTCCATTGTGATGCTGGCCGAGCGCGCTGATGGCCTGTTTGAAAAACAAGTGGCGCTTAAGCTGATTAAGCCTGGTCCGTATACCACCATCAGCAGCGAACGGTTAAACGAGGAGACTCGAATACTGGCCAGGTTGCAGCATCCCAATATTGCCCATTTGCTGGATGCCGGTATCAGCGATGATGGAATGCCATACACGGCAATGGAACATTGTCCGGGTGAGCCCTTGAATCGCTATTGTGATACCAATGCATTATCGATTAACGAGCGTTTACGTCTATTGCAGAAGATCTGTACAGCAGTGCATTATGCGCATCGCAACCTGGTTGTTCATCGTGATTTGAAACCATCCAATATTTTGGTACAGGCTGACGGTACACCCAAGCTGGTTGACTTTGGTATTGCGGGTATTCTCGACAAGTCCACAGACCAATCAATGTGGGCCACGCTGTTGACTCCGGAATATGCTGCGCCAGAGCAGTTCAATAACGATGCTGTCAGCACAGCCAGCGATGTTTATGCACTGGGTACCTTGTTATATGAATTGCTGACAGGGCAGCGACCTTTCCAGCAGGGCGCTGATGGTTTGCCGGCATTGCAGCAGTCCAAACTGAGCAATGATTATTTACGGCCATCGATAGCTGTACAGAACACAGCATCCGATGAAATGCTCGGAAAGCATGGTTTCAATAGTGTGCGTGCCTGGACCAATGCGTTGCGGGGGGATCTCGAGGCGATTGTCACACGAGCGTTATCCGGCGATATCAGTCAGCGCTATCCTTCTGCGCAGGCCATGGCCGATGATATCGAGCGTTATCTCACGCATTACCCAATTGAGGCACGGGCCGCAGGCCGAGGTTATCAGTTTAAACGCTGGCTGCGACGAAACCGATTTGCCGCCGCCGCCATTGCAGCGGTTATGGGCAGTCTTGTTATCGGTTTGGGGGTTGCGCTATGGCAGGCTGATGTGGCCAAAGCCAATGCCACTCGGGCCAAGGTATCGCAAGACTTTTTGGTCGATATTTTTGAAGCGGCCAATCCATTGCAGAACCAGCGCCAGCCATTAACAGCCAATGAACTGATGGATCAAGGGGTGCGTAAGATTAATACTGCATTGGTTGATCAGCCATTGATCAAAAGTGACATCCTGAATCTGTTAGGCGATATCCAGCGTTATCTTGGCAATTTTGAACAAAGCATGCAGCTGCATCAGCAGTCACTGGAACTATTGCAGGCAGCCGATGTGCCAGATGAGCAGTTGGTTAAAGCCTACAGGGGAATGTATTTAACGCATGCCGAAGTGGGTGAGTACGATCAGGCTCAGGTTTTGGCACAACGCATGACTGAGCTGGCACCCATAGAAAAGAAAGTCAATGAGTTCAGTGTGCAGGCCAGGTTCTCATATGCAGGCAGTCTGGTTTATGACAATGAGTATGAAGCTGCAGAAGCCTACATGGCTGAAACCCTCAGCTACCGTGATGAGATTGATCGTTTAGAGGGAGGCACAGAGTTACTGGGTGTGCAATTAATTCGTTATGGCAGGGTGCTGGTTTATCAGAACAAACTCGATGAAGCCTTAGCGGCAGCCAAAGAGTCGCAGGCTTTATTGTTAAGCGATGATAAAAGTGAGCCATCTGATCTGGCGGTAGCCATTAATCTGGAAGCGCAAATTTACAAAAACCAGGGTGAGACAGAAAAGGCCTTGGGGCTGGACTTGCAGGCATTGGAAATTTATGAGAACAGCTATTCCCCTGGGCACCCAAGAATTTTCTCCCAGCGCAGCGATTTATCTACCGTATTATCTCAGCTGGGGCGCCACCGAGAAGCCTTGGGTTATCTCTATGATAATTTGCCGCATTATGTCAATGTATATGGAGAACAAGGTCTCAATACTGCAGTGTTGCAAGGTAACATTGCGCTGAGTGAGTTTGGTTTACGCAACTTCCCGCAAGCCGTTGAATACTACCAGCGGGCCATTGATGCGCAGGTGGCGAGCGGGCGTGAGAGGGAGTTTCGAATAGGCCTGCACCGTGCAGGTCTGGCCGATTCGCTGGCTGAAATGGGTGATCATCAAGCGGCACGTGAACAATACCTGGCATCAATTGATGTGCTGGAAGAATCTCTGGGCGAAGAGCACCGCTTAACCCTGTGGATCAAGGCGTATCTGGCCTATCACCATTACCAGACAAATGAATTTGATGATGGTCGGCAGCTCATAGAACAGGTCGGACCTGCGCTGCTCGAGCAGTTTGGAGAAGGTACCCGGCAGGATGGTTATGTGAACATGTTAATGGGCTTGTTTGCCATGCAAAGCGGAGCAACACAACAGGGGCTGACATTGCTGGATAAAGCCAAACAGACTTTAGCGCAATCACCAGGTGCAGAAGATCGCTATGCCAGTCAGCTTGAAGTGGTTGCAGAGGTGCTTTCTGGGTTTAAGGGTTAGCGCTCAGGTTTGTACTTTCTTAATAGCTTGTGGTTTGACTTCAGCAAAGTCAGTTCTAAAGTGAAGCAATGATTTTTACTGATAACAGGCCAGCATTGCTGGCTTTGTTAGCTTTCATAACCGTCGGCAAAAATAAAATCTTCATCATCACGAATAATAACGCTGACTTCTGTAATTTCACCAACAGTGCCATTGCCTGAGACGCTGTCAATGCGAAGGAAGAATCTCTCGGTCCCTTCAATATCCGCATCATCGAGCAAATCAACAGTCACTATGCCAGAGGTGACGCCATCGCCGAAGGTTAACGTATCACTGATGCCGGTGAAGTCGGCACCATCGACTGCACTATCAGCAACGGTGCTCCATTGAACATCAATACTGCCCTGGCTGCCATTGGTGCGTTCAATTATGACATTAACACTGCCGGCGTTTTCGAACACTTCGATGTTGGCTGTTTGCCATTGAAAAACACCGTCAAGTACTGTCGCTGAGACCCAAAGCGCATCGATGTCAGCAGGTTCCCAGCTATCATCAAATGGTGAAGGTGAAAACGACAGGGTGGATGAGGGTGCCCCTGTATCAGTGGTCAACTCGATAACATCGTGATCCTGGAAAATGTTGTCCAGAATTTGTGTATCGGTATCGGTGCTGATCAGCACGCGGTCTTGCCCATCCAACACATGCACAGCATCAATATCAGCGCCAAGGTCGGTTGCCAGAAACAAACTGAACCCATCGTTGCCATTCCAGGCGATCAAATCATCAGGGGCATACACGGTGCCATCAAGTTCAGCATGGACATCAATCGATAACACCAGGTCACAACTTTCAAGGTCCCGGCTGACAGCATCGATATTGACGCCATCCGGAATCCCCTCGGCCATGGCATCGATGACTTTAAAGCCGGTCACATTGAATACATCAGCCGGGCGCATCACCGTGCCGGCAATATCTGTGGTGGCATCGAGGCTATACAAGGATGCCCCACAGATGTTTACACTGGCATGAAAAGCATCAAGATCAGCATTGTCTAAAGTATCCAGGTCGTTAAACCCTATGGCTGTGCCGGTGTTGAGATCAAACACAGCAAGAGTGTCATCAATGCTGGTCAACGTGCTGCTGTCTGGTGCAGGTAGCCGGTGATCAATATCACCACTGAAATGAACCTCGTCCAGTTGGGTAGGTGTTTGTGCCTGAGCTGGGTAAGCCACAAACAAGGGTATCAGTATCGCCAGTGAGCAAATAATGAGGCCTGGTTTCATCACAGCACTCACCTAGCAGGCAGCAACGCCGCAACGATTCGGGGCGATTTCAAATGGGGGAAACCCATTAATGTTGCCCATATCATTGGTATCAATTAAGTTTCCACCAGCGACTGGCCTGCCGCTGTAAACAATGCCGAAGCCCTCGTTGTCAGAGACGATATTCTCAATGGCACTGCAGCTACTGCAATCAATGCCGTCGTCGCCATTGAACCTAATTCGATTGGCGATAACTTTGGCATCAACAATGGGTGTGATGGCAGTTGCAGCATTGCCATGAACAATATTATCGCTGATGATCACACCACCTACGATGCCTTCAGCGCCATTGCGTAAAACATGGTTATTGGTCAGCTTGCTTCTTTGTAAGGCGCGGATGCCAACACCGCCATTGTTAATGCTACGAATATGTTGAACAACAGCGGTGCTTTCTGAGCTGATGCCATTTAAACCCATCCCGCGGATGCTGCCGTTTTTAATGGTGGTGACAGAGTTGATGTTGATATTGGTAACCTCAATACCATGACCTGTTCCGCCACTGGGTGTGCATGAGGTTACCGTAGTACCAATGCAGCTGACAGGGCCTATAATGCCAAAGCCATTCAAATCGATGGTGGTGTTAAAGCCGCTGATGATAATGGCAGTTACATCCTCCGGGTCGGTTAAGTCTGAGATATTCAAGTTGCCGGTCAGTCTGTAGCTGCCTGTAGCGTTGATCGTGACCGGAAAGCCCGGAGCATCGCCAGCA